>NZ_VCCF02000001.1:382500-689656 GCF_005938045.2 Pseudomonas sp. KBS0710
AGTGATCCGGTGGTTCTGTATGGAAGGGCCATCGCTCAACGGATAAAAGGTACTCCGGGGATAACAGGCTGATACCGCCCAAGAGTTCATATCGACGGCGGTGTTTGGCACCTCGATGTCGGCTCATCACATCCTGGGGCTGAAGCCGGTCCCAAGGGTATGGCTGTTCGCCATTTAAAGTGGTACGCGAGCTGGGTTTAGAACGTCGTGAGACAGTTCGGTCCCTATCTGCCGTGGACGTTTGAGATTTGAGAGGGGCTGCTCCTAGTACGAGAGGACCGGAGTGGACGAACCTCTGGTGTTCCGGTTGTCACGCCAGTGGCATTGCCGGGTAGCTATGTTCGGAATAGATAACCGCTGAAAGCATCTAAGCGGGAAACTAGCCTCAAGATGAGATCTCACTGGAACCTTGAGTTCCCTGAAGGGCCGTCGAAGACTACGACGTTGATAGGTTGGGTGTGTAAGCGCTGTGAGGCGTTGAGCTAACCAATACTAATTGCCCGTGAGGCTTGACCATATAACACCCAAGCAATTTGACTACTCTAACGAGCATCAGATTGCGGTGTGTGAAGACGAGATGAACCGAAAGTTCGACGCTCACAAAACACCGAAAGCTGTCACATACCCAATTTGCTGAAGCGAAGCCAGCTGGCTACGACTCAGTACCCGAATTTCTTGACGACCATAGAGCATTGGAACCACCTGATCCCATCCCGAACTCAGTAGTGAAACGATGCATCGCCGATGGTAGTGTGGGGTTTCCCCATGTGAGAGTAGGTCATCGTCAAGATTAAATTCCGAAACCCCTGATTGCTAACGCAATTAGGGGTTTTGTTTTGGGCGGTCGAAAAGATCGCGCACACCATCATGCGAAAATTTTATCGCGCAGTAAGCATGGCTCATGCTCGGTCGCGTGTGTTGTTAGTTACTTGCCCAGGTTTTGATTCATCAAATTATCCAGAACAGATAATTTATTGGCAGCCTGCCATTCTTGTAAATGCTTGCACCCTGTTTGATTAACTTCTGCGAGGTTGCTGCGTAAGTCGCATGTTATGAACCATTTTTGTCGAAGCGACGGATACTTTGCAAAGTCCTCCCGGGTAGGAGGTTCTACAGTGGGTAGGTAGAACACTGACAGCACTACCAGAGCGGCCGCGCCAGCACCAATAAAGTGGTTTTTATAACTCATACTAACTTTCCGCACGTGAGAGTGTTCGACGTTCAAGCAGAATTAACAATCACTGTTAAATGCTTAGGGCCTGACTGACTGTAGATGAAAAATGGATCGGTAAAAGATCCAGTTTTGACGTATTTCATAGAGCCATTCTGCACGGTTGTCCTCACGGACGCGCCAATCGTGCTTTCATGATGAACTGGACCGAGGTGCAGGACCTCAAGCGACAGGTGCTGCGTCCTTGGCTGCGCGGGGAGTTCTGGGAGCCACGGCGCCTTGCGTTGAACGCGCCGGACAGGAGGCAGTTAAGTGAACACTTCGAAGACGGTCGCAGGTGGCTCGCACAGCTCGATGCTGTCGACGATCTTCGTATTCAGTGCCGGGACATCAACCTTCGGGTTATCGGCCTGCAGCGGTTGCCTGCGCCTGTTCGGCTCGACTCCGCCGAAGATGCCTTTGCAGGCCATAGCCGTCACACCGCACTGACCTGCGCTTTTGGATGTGGTGGGGTGGATGAGGCGACACCAAACTCTGGGTGCCCACAAGGCACTGTGGGGCCAGGAAAGCCGGCAGGTTGTTCGGTGAGCCGCGCGACAGCCGACTGGGGGTTGGTATCAGGCTGGAGCAGGAGCATGTGGGGGGCAGGAGAGTGCGTTGTTAGTGATAAGCCGTTCATTGAGTGCGCGCTGTTGTTGAAGGCCGTGTGCGGCGAGCGATAAACCAGCTGGTCATTCACTTTTCTACAGGCGAAAAAAAAGACCTTGAAATTCAAGGTCTTTCTTTAAGATGGTGCCGAGGGAGACTCGCGGGTACCATATAATCCGTGCCTTGTAGACGGATTTTACGGTTAGGGATACACGTAGGGATACAAGCTGCTTGGGCCTGTGATCGTGCAATCCTAAGTTTGGTTATGAACGATCCGTAAACCCCGTCGTTCTCTGCCAGGAATTTAGCTGGTGTGGCAAGGATTGCAGCAATAGTAACAACCATTAATTTTTAGTGTGGGATTTGCTACCCGAGCGGCGCTGACAGCGCCGGTGCACGTGAGATGATTTCCGAGTGGTACCTGATTCTCCGGCCTGGGCATGAAGCTGCAGCCAGTCGTTGTGTTATGCACTTCGTAGTCGCCGTTGGCCTGTACGTTTCTATTTACGATAAATGATTGCATTGGCTAGTCCTCGCTTCCGTGTGTCGGATCGGTAATGACTCAATATGTGTGCTGTGCCCGCTGAGTTGCGCGAAGACCAGCACGGAAGCAGGGTAGCTGGAGGATGGCAGAAAGCAATCAGTCTCCAGAGTGGTGCTGGGGACCCTGGCACTATCTGAAGTACACGGGGCATGAAACCCGCGGGATCGTGGTAGAGGCAGCCGCACCAGCTTACTGAAATTTCAACGTTGAAATTGAAAGGATCTTGAAGAGAAAAGGGCATCCTTACCGGATCTGTAACGGTCATGGGTTTCGTTCAGGATAGTGAACGATTGGCCCGGTCAACTCGGTCAACCAGTCAATTAACTTTGGAGCCCAGCCACTAACGAGATCCGGCGGGTTCTTTGCCCCGCGTCTGTCGGAACTACCCAGGGTTCCCAGCGGCTTTCCGATTCATAGGGCAAATGCACTGGTGAACAGCAGTTCACCCGGTTCACCTGTTCACTAAGCTGGGCACCTTTCCGCTGACACGATCACGCGGGTTCTATGCCCCGTACCTTTAAGAATGCTCCAGGGTCCCCACTATCGAACCAAAGCCAAGAGCATGGCCCGCCTCGCTTCGCTGGAGGAGCAATACTAAATGGGGCTAGGGGGATACCCTGATAAAACCGTGTTACGGGTGTTACGCGTGTTACTCAAGTAGGTAAGTCTATGATTTTAAATGATTTATATGGCGTTACACAGCTGTGACTGGTTTGCCGATATGCGTGTTACATGGCAAATAGGTGTTACATCAATGAATGCTCTGGGAGGAGCGACCACGGGATAAGTACTCCCGCAATCAGCAAAAAACCTCAAATTAACCTATTAACCAAGCTGCAACGATCAACGCGGAACCGGAAAGCCACGCAACGTGGTGAATAGGTTCTGAAGAGACGGCCAACCTTGATGTCTTCCAGTCTGAAATTTCGACTTTTTCAACAGAATCGGTCGGTAGCGGTCAATGGAGGAAGGTTGCTTTCGACCCAAGGCAGCCGCTCGCCACCCACCTAACCATGAACACCTTAAACAAAAAATGAACATCGCCCGGCGGGTATTCAACGACACGCACCGGGCGACTCCCATTCACAAGACCTTCAGCACGATTTTGCCGATATGGTCGCCCTGTTCCATTCGCTGATGCGCTTGTGCTGCGTCGGCGAGAGGGAAAACACGGTCAATGATCGGCAGGCATTCGCCTTGACTGAGCAGCGGCCAGACATTGGCGAGTACGGCGCGAGCAATCTCGGCTTTTTCCTCCGCGCTGCGCGAACGCATCATCGACCCGGTCACCGAGCCTTGCTTTTCCATCAACGCCAGCAGATTGAAGTCCTTGACGGAGTTGCCGCCCAGAAAGCCGATAACGACCAGTCGACCGCGTCGCGCAAGTGACGCCACGTTGCTCTCGAAATAGCTCCCGCCCATGATGTCGAGAATCACGTCCACGCCCTTCTCGTGGGTTTGCCGGGCGATCTCTTGAGCGAAGTCCACCTCGCGGTAATTGATCCCTTCGCCACCCAGCGCGCGGATTCGCTCGCACTTTTCCTGGCTGCCGGCCGTTGCAAAAGCCTTGATCCCCAGGGCCTTGCACAGCATCAGCGCGGTCGTGCCGATGCCGCTAGTGCCGCCATGGATCAATACCGTGCAGCCCTTTTGGGCACGGCCCAGCTCGAAAAGGTTGGCCCACACGGTGAAGAATGTTTCCGGAATGGCAGCCGCCTGAATCATGTCCACGCCGTCGGGGACCGGTAATGATTGGGTGGCCGCCACAACGCAGTATTCGGCGTAACCACCGCCATTGGTCAGCGCACATACCTTGTCGCCCAGCTTGAAGTCGGCCACCTTTGCGCCAACCCCAACGACCTCACCGGCCACTTCCAACCCGGGCACAGGGGTCATGCCGGGTTTCATCGGGTATTTGCCCGAACGCTGTATGACATCAGGACGATTGATGCCGGCGGCGTGAACCCTGATCAGCAGCTCGTGATCACCGGGCGTTGGGGCATCAGCCTGCATTAGCTTTAATACGTCAGGGCCACCGGGTTCGGTGATCTCGATGTAGTTCATACGGTTTGGCACATTCATGGGTCACCTTTTGTTGAGAGGGCTAATTGTTGAGAGGGGTAAAGACTCTGAAAGCTGAACGTCAAAGACATTCAGCTTTTTTAGCGGCCCATAGAATCAACCCTCGACTGTGAACCTCAGTCCGGCTTTTTCAGTCAGGCGTTTGAGCAACGTCTCATTCAACGCCGCCGCGGGCGTCCAGCAACCGCCCGGGGTCTCCTCACGTGTCACATCGAACGCCAACGCCATCGCTGATTCGGCCAACATCTTGGATGTCGACAGGTAGCCCGGATCCTCATCGCAACTCACGGATGCCTTGAGCACCTGACCGTCTGCCAGTTCTGCGATGAACAGCACATCATAAAAGCCTGCATCAAGTTCCTTCTGTGTCGGCCCTTGCCCCGGTTGCGGATGACCTCCTTCATTAAAGGAGAAACCCGCCAGGCCAAGCTCATCGTCTTCGCTCGGTTGCGCACTGAGCATGAGCATTTCGTCGTATTGAAACGACGTGCCCCACAGGTGCCCTTCCAGCAAGTTTGTGCGATGCACCGCCTTGGAATTGATGCCGGACATGATGAAAGGGCCGACCCAGCTCTGAGCCAGTTCATCCCGGTAGGGGGTCTGATCATCAGGTTGCTCGACGCCTTTGAACCCCGGTGTGTAGGCAAACGGATCGGCCACCAGTTCACCGAGAGCAGGATCCTGCGCTACCGCTGCAACCACAGCATCGACACTCAGGAACGTGCCACCGGACAGCACGCCTTGCATGCTGCGCACGCGGCCCCTGATCCGAGGCGCGTAGCGAGCGAACTTCTTCATGACCTGCTGCTGGGTGAACCATACGCCGAGGTCGAACGGCACCGAATCGAAACCACAGGAGAACACCAGTCGCGCGCCCGATGCCTGGGCTTGGGCCTGATGGCTGCCGATCATTTGGACAATCCAGGGAATCTCCCCCGAGAGGTCGACGTAGTCCGTCCCCGACTCGGCGCAGGCTGCCACCAGATCCGAGCCATAGACCGAAAACGGCCCTGCGGTGGTAATCACGACCCGGGTCGCGGCAACCATGTCGCACACGGACGCCCGGTCCTGGGCATCGGCCACGATCAGCGGCAGCGCAGCAGCATTTGCCCAACTGTCCCGAATGGCTTCCAGCTTGCTCAAGCTGCGACCGGCAATGGCCCATTTGACAGGGCCGTCGACGCCGTATTGAGCGAAGAGGTATTCAGCGACCAGCCGACCGGTGTACCCCGTGGCGCCAAAAATGATCACATCGAATGTTTGTTTACTCATGGGAAAGATGATTCCTGAAAGCGCCGCGAAGCGAAGGCGACACTCTAGCCATCCTGCCTAAAAATGATTAGATGGTATGGTTGGAATAGACCTATAACCGCAGAGCATCAATCGTGCGCGACAACATCACCGATCTCTTGGCCCTCCTGCGGGTCGCCCGTGAAGGCAGTTTTACCAAAGCGGCGGCGCAGCTTGGCGTTTCCCAGCCTGCGCTGAGCCGCACCATCACCAAACTGGAATCGCGCCTGGGTGTGCAATTGCTGACCCGCAGTACCCGCAGCGTCGCGCCGACCGAAGCCGGCGCGCGCCTGATCGACAGCATCGGGCCGCATTTTGACGGGATCGAGTCAGGGCTCAACGAGCTGAGCGAACTCAGCGGCATGCCGGCGGGTAGCCTGCGCATCACCTCCATGGAGCACGCAACCCAGCTAGTCCTTGCCCCGGCTGCGCTGCAATTGATGACCGACTATCCGGGCATCAAGGTCGAAATCAACGACAGCTACGCATTGGTCGACATCGTTGCAGAGCGCTTCGATGCCGGTATCCGCCTGGGGGAGCGGCTGGCTCAGGACATGATCAGCATGCCCATCGGCCGGGATTTTCGCCTGGCACTAGTGGCCGCCCCCGCCTATCTGGAACACCGCGCTAAACCACTGACGCCACAGGATCTGACCGAGCACGCCTGTATCAACCTGCGCCAGCCCACCTCGGGAGGATTGTGGGGTTGGCCTTTCGCAAAAAACGGGAGAGAAATCAAAATACGTGCCGACGGGCATCTGGTGAGTAACAACATCTGGCTCATGCGTGATTTTGTCAGGGCGGGCGCCGGACTGGGCTACTTCCCCGAGCATCTGGTCGAGCAGGATCTGGCACAAGGTCGCCTGGTGCGGCTGATGGAGGACTGGACTGGCACCGTCACCGGGTATCACCTCTACTACCCAAGCCGGCGCCAGCACAAACCGGCATTTCGTCTGCTTCTGGATGCATTGCGTGATCAGTCAGGGCGCTGAGTGTCTTCTTCTGGCCAATTTCTGCCTGTCATGAAGGGCTGAAAACGGCCAAAAGCGGCCAAAAGCGGCCGCTCGCTATCTAAGAAATCCGGGACGATTCACAGCTCTCTACCGCCTTGCTTCGATTCGACCATCAGGCGTCAAAAGTGTGGCGAGCATTTCCAACATAATGCGGACCCTTCTTAGCTTGTGACGCTTCTTTCGCCACACCAAGTTCACCGGTAATCCCTCGGTGGCCAAATGGGGAAGCACTTCAACCAATGCCCCAGTTTGCAGATGCTCTTGAAGCATCCAAGTCGACAACTGTGCGATTCCGTGGCCGGCCAATACGGCCATTACCTGAGACTCGCCGTCGCCAACAATCATGTTGCCGGCGACGACCCTACGTTTTCTTTCTCCTGCTTGGACGCCAGTAAAAAGTGGACTGCCCTTCCCTTTGGGCAGTCCATACAGGACGAATCGGTGGTTCTGCAGATCGGTTTCGTCGAGCGGCGCTCCATGCTCCTGCAAGTAGGCAGCTGAGGCGCAAAAAATCATGCGTTCCATACCTAAGAATTGGTGATCGAGATCATCTGGCCAGATTTCTGAACCACCGATACGCACGACGATATCGATGTTGTCCTCGACAAGATCAACTATCCGATCGGTGAACGACACGTTGGGGACAATTTTTGGATGGGCTTGAACAAGCTTGAGGATGATGGGAAATGCATGCATACGACCGTACCAGGCCGGCAGATCGACGCGAATAATGCCGGCCGGCTCTGAACTATCTCCGTGCAAAGACTGCTCGGCTTCCTCAAGCTCTGACATCACTCTGGTGCAGGCTTGGTAAAAGCTGGTGCCCGCATCCGTTAATGAAAGGCTGCGAGTAGTACGCTCAAATAGCCGGCTTTGTAGACGGTCTTCCAAACGCGCAATGCCTTTACTAACTGCAGATGCCGTTACGTTCAGGCGCTCAGCGGCGGCGGCGAAACTTCCCGTATCAGCGACGCATACAAACATGTGCACACCTTTTAGACGTTCAGAGGAATACATAGCACCTTGCACCCAGTTCGAGAAAGTAAGTCAGCAATCAGGTGAATTTTTACCATAAATCAGACCTCTCCTATCGAATAAGCTGTATCCATTGGGCCGTTGCTCATTGGCGAGCTTGCTGAAGGCTCGAATCGCAGAATGCGCAGTCGTTCGTCAATAGCGAGGGCGACTTCGCTGTGACCATCGGCTACTGGACTGCTGCAGCGATCGTTCCAGCCAGCATTTGCCGAAAAATCGGAGGCCGTTCAGCTTGATGATTATTGGCTGTTCGTCGTCACCATCCACGGGGCGCGGGTGCCGCGCCGACTCTGTAAATGAGGGATTTTTATGCTAAACCTGAAAATGATGGGCCGCGCCGTACTGTTCGCGGGACTATCGTGCGTTATGTTTAACGCGCTCGCTGCGGCCCCGAAGCTGCTTGAGGATCAAGTCGCGGGTTACTACCGCGAGAAAGTCGGTGACGTCGTGGTTACCACCGTTTACGACGGCTACCTTGATATTCCCACCACATTCCTCAAAGGCATGCAGGCTAAAGACCTTAAAACGCTAATGGCTCGTATGTTTGTTCAGGATCAACATGGCGTTCAGACAGCCGTGAATGCTTTCCTAGTACAAACCCCCACTAACTTGGTGCTGGTGGATTCGGGTGCAGCACTGTGCTTTGGGCCAACCGCAGGCGAAGTGTTGAACAACATCAAAGCCGCTGGCTTTAATCCAGATGATGTGGACACAGTGCTGCTGACTCATCTGCATCCGGATCACTCGTGCGGTATTTCGACGGAAGACGGCCAAACCGTCTTTCCGAACGCGACTGTATGGGCTTCCGAAAAGGACGCTGCCTACTGGCTTAACGAGAAGATCACGGCTCAGGCTGCACCTGCGGATCTGCCTATCTTCCATATGACCCAGCAGGCTGTAGAGCCCTACAAAGCGAAACATTTGTTCAAGACGTTCACCGATAGTGCGCAGCTCCCAGCTGGCTTCAGCCTCGTTCCTACGCCAGGCCATACACCTGGGCATAGCTCTTTCCTGATCACATCCAAGAATCAAAGTCTGCTGATCTGGGGCGACATCGTCCATAGTCACTCCGTACAGATGACTCACCCGGAAGTCGCAATTGAATACGACTCTGATAAAGCGAAGGCAATCGAGACCCGTAAACATATCTTTGCCACAGCTGCCAAGAACGGCTGGCTCGTGGCCGGTGCCCATTTACCATTTCCTGGGCTTGGGCACGTGCGTAAAGATCCAGTGGGATACAGCTGGGTACCTGTGGAGTTTAGCCCTTTGAGAACTGATCGGTAACTTCCCGCACACAATTCCAGTTTTCAAATTGAGTGCACGATTACCATGCGCCACACATTGTGACGATGCCTCTCAATTAATATTGTACTTTTAGCGGCCCTATGGGGCCGCTTTTTCGAGCGGCCAACTTTATGCTGCGACACTTGTGCAAGTGTATATCCTGACTCGCTCATCATCTCGAAGCGTCACATAGGATGTAACACTGCTGCCGCCTAACAAAATGGTCCAGCTAGGACAGCATAAAACCATGTAAGCAAAAAAACTTGACATTCGGCCCTCATAATTCTTTACCAGCAAGCCAATCTGATTGGGCGTTATATACCACTATATTTATCGCCAGCGACAACTGAGAGGAACGTAATGCCAAATCAATGGGAACCTATATCATTGTTCTATTGGCGTACTACACAACTGTTACCGGATTTTGGCTGGTCAGCAGACTATGGATTATTGCTAACCACTATCATTGGAGTGCTTGCCGGCACTGTAATTGGCGCCGGCGTGATAGGCTACATTACGAAAAAAAATAAAATTCGAGAACAATTGACTAAAGAGATACGAGATACGAACGCTGCGATCGCGCTTGCTCTTGCGATTACGAAGTGCACAATAAACTTGAAAAGAAAATATACTAAGCCCCTCGATGAAAATTATTATTCAGCACGGGGAAAAAATCTTGATATTGTTGCCCGAGCTCAAGCTGGGCTGCTACAAAATGAAGCAACACAAATAAACCTCGTGAAACTCGACCCGATAGCGCCCCCCACCGCCCTATTGCTGGATATAGTTTCAAGCCGGATATCCGCCTCAGGCAGGGCGCTTGCTGTCGTATCAGAACTGAATGGCGCCATCACAAATTTGAACACAGTCCTAAAAAGAAGAAACGATTTAATAGAAAATCTCAAAAAAAATGACCTGCTACATGACGTTACTGAAGAGTATTTCTACTTAGGCTTACGCTACGCCAACGGCCAGGCAAACGAAGAGTATCGCGACTCAATTGTAGGCATCAGCAATTATACAAACGACGTTATTTTTTTCGGTAGCACACTATGTGACGATCTCCGAGATCATGCGGAGTTGCTTGTCACATCCTTTAATAAAAAGCGATTAGGCAAGAACCCTCCAGACATAAATGAATTCGACTTATCAGTAGCCCGCGAAGAGGGCTGGATTCCTTCTTCAGAGGATTATGAGACTTGGACAACCAGTTTTCGAAAAAAAGAGCCAAAATTAAAGCAAGGACGCTGGCGCTTTCAATTTTTCAAGCGAGGGTAATGCAACACTTTATAGTTATACGAATTCTACGCCTACCACATATAACGCAATGCTATTGCATTCAGAAATTTTATAACCCTTATTTATATAGCCATATTCCTCCAATAATCTTTCATGCATAAGTTACAGGGCAGAGCCGATTAAACCTGGCCTTACCGTTCGCGGCGTATTCCTCAATACAGGCTCAACTGGACACTTGCCGGGCGCAACGCCCTCATGTCCCATCGCTCACTAATCTGGTCTAGGACCGCCATATGGCTGCGAAGTAGAATGAAATAGGGGTCAGTCCACTATTCTTCTTTTTGTTTGCCGAGAAATACATCCACTAATTGCTGGATACAAATCTCAGTGAATGAGATAAACCTTTTAGCTAAAGAGGCATTGGCGTCAAAGCAAATTTTACGGGATGCGGTGAGACTGAACGTGGGAATGACAGCTAATGGCCGAAAGCGGTCCTAAGCCCACAGCCGCCAAAGATCAGAAGCCGAAAAATCTAGAGGCTTGTTTCGTAATGGGAGGATCTAGAGAAGCGGAGGCTGTTTAGGCTTCCGCCTCTTCTTTATCCGGCTTTTCTTTTGAGCTGAAGATCAATGAAGTGGAGCTCCGCCTTGATTGCATCAATCGTGAGCGTCTCAACTTTAGTTTCTTTGATTCCTATTGCATTGAGCTTTTTCATTCTGGTCATGCCGACAATTATCCCGTTCAAATGCAGCTTTCGGGAGTTTAGGTAATCCGGCATCTGAGCACTGTTCTGTAGTGTTTTGTTCATTGTTAGACCGATGGTAGGCCCGAATCAACCGGCCCTCGCCGGTTGCTTCGGGGAAGGTTTGAGTTAGGCCGCCAGCAGGTCAAGCAGGCTGTGTTGGTGTGAGCGAGCCGCGAGTTCTCGCCACGTCCAGCTTCCAAAGTGCTCGCCCAGTTCAGGGATATCCAGCTTCATCAGTGCAACCGGGTCACGACTAATCAGGTTGCGTGCGGCCCACAGCTTGCCGCCGGTCTCCAGCAGTGTTTTGGCGGCCTCATTCCACTGTTCTTCCAGCACAGTGTTCGCCAGGTGAGCCGCTTTATTCTCGATCTCGGTGCGTTCCTTTTGTGCCTCTGTGATATGCAGATCAATCGTCACCAGCTCTTGCTCCAGTGCGGTGATGAGCAGTTGTTGGCGGCGGTGATGCTCAGCCGCAGCCGCGAGGTTTTTTGCTGCTTTTTGAGCTTCCGTATTAGCGGCTTTCTCGCCCTCCACATTGCCCCAGGCGACAGCCTGAGCATAAGCGGTGGCTGCGTCCGTTTCAGCTTGTCGAGCCTTTGCCATGTCTTCCTGATCGCTCTGGCGGACCTGCTGCAACCGTGTCTCAATGCTGTTGCGCTTTTCGTTGAGCTCCATCTCGCCGGCTTTCCAAGTCGCCATCGCGCTGATGTAGCCCGCAGCCAAGCTCTCACGGTTTGCCAATGTCTCAAGGCGATGAATCTTTTGATTCAGCTTGCTGATCTCCAGATTTCGCGAGTCGATGCGTCTTTTGTGATCGTTGATTTCATCCTGCACGGCTCGTTGACGGCCCTGCTGAATGACCTCTGGGCTTTCCAACGCCTCTTCGAAGGGAGCCAGGTCACCCTGAATGCTCTCCACTTCGAGGGTCAGTTGGTCGCGGCGGCCTTTCAGTTCTTGGATAGTGTTCATCTGTATTGTCTCTGGGTAGTGCGGTTGATAGGGATGGTTGTCGAATGGCTGGCGAGGCCGGGAATGAGCCGGCGCAACCTTGATCAGCAGGCATGCCGTCAAGCGGCCTTGGCCTCGTGCTCATCCGTTCCAGGGACTGTCTTCACCACATAGCAGCGTTGAGGTCCTAATCCGGGCAGGCGAATCAAGCTGTACGCCTTTCCGTCGCTTCCCGGCTCGTGTACGCCCCGTTGCAGCAACTCCTTGTTCACCGCACTGATATTCATGCCCTTGAAGATTTCGGCCCTCCAGGCTTCAGGCAGTACGTAGTAGGTGTTGGTGGTGTGCAAGGCGTCGCCCATGCCGTGTTCCATCGTCTTGCGAAAGCCCAGTCGATCAATCGTGCGTGGGCCGTGTTCATCGATCTTGGCGGCGGCAGATTCCCATCGGGTGAAGCGGCTTTCTCCAAAGCGCTCGATGACCTGGCGCAGCCGCGCCAAAATCGCATCACCCTCGAAGTTACCGGCGCCGCCACGTTCGGCCAGCCACGCATGCAGACACACCCGAGCGGCGGTCGTGGCTGTGCCATCCGGCCAGCCGGTAACTCCAAAGGCGGTAGCCAACTCTCCGGCGGCGGCGGCGAGGCCGAAGCGAAGGGCGGCACGCTGCGCCTGACCACTGGCCGAGGCGGGTAGGTTTTGGGTGATGAACTGTTCCACCGTGCGGCGCACGATCACTGTCCACCTGAGCATTTCCCCAGGCGCACACAGTGCGTGCAGGAAAGCGGTGAGGGGCGTGCCGTAATATTTGGCTACTCGGGCCTTGAGCGCATCGGAGAGGGCGGCAGCGTCCTCAAAACCATTTAGCACATCGAACATGCCGAGGCCTTTGCTGGCATCCGCTGGCACGGCGAGCATGCGCACCTCCATACCGGCTTTCAGCTCCTTGTTCGCATCCGCCATGTGCTGCGCCAACGTCTTCTCGCCGGTCGAGAGAAACAGCAAGCGCCGCTACTGCACCTGTCGGCCAATCATTCATCCGGGCGTTACCGGTGCCATTCCCGAGCATGTACACCGTCTCGCCGATAGTGCGCGGGTCACACATGCCGATTTCATCCAGCATCAGGAGAACGTCCGAATGTGCGGAGGCGATGGCTAGAGGGTGTTATCGGCCTAGTTCCACGAACGCACCAGAAGCGGCCCCAACCTGCAAGTGGGTGTCTTGCTGCCAGGGCTGTCACTGTAGAGATTGTAATCGGGGTCGTGCCACGATTTTCCCCTCCGGTCACTCGCCAACCTCCTGGCTGCCCGCCGGAAATCTCTCGCCACAGATGCTAACTTCATCTCCAACTGCTCATGCGCTACTTTGTCCCTGTCGCTTCCACCCAGCGACCGGACTTGAGAATCCGAGAAACAATAGGCGCATAGGCGCCACCATCCATTAGACTGTTGGCGCTTTTTTGTGCTCGCATGTCTGTGCATTGGCGGCTATGCGTGGGAGACCTTCGGGTCTGCCGGGTTCCTATTGTCCCGGTTTCTCAGCCCGCGCATAGCTGCCACCCATTCGCATGAGAAAAGAACGTGGCAGCTCTCTACATTAGGAGCTTAAGCAATGAACGTTTCTGATAGGTCGTATCCTGGTAATACCGCAATCGACACCTCCGCTCAGACCGGAGGCGCCCAATGATCAACCCACCCCTTAACAAAACCCTCGGCGTCACCACCTTTTCCACCTGCGGCAAGCAGCCCAACCTCCACCGCCTATTCCGCGTTAATTCGGGCGTACCCATCCGCGAAGCCCTAGAGCACGCCTCTGAGCTGCTGCACTGTTCCAAAATGCTGGCGTTGGACGCTGCCATGGAAAAGGACGGGGATCGATACGCCTGGGCAGCGCATTACTTAGGGGAAATGGCGAAGGCGGTGGTGGATGATTTGGCAAATGGAATGTTGCCAAATGGGGTGATGGAGGAGGGGCGCGCGGCAGGTCTGTAGCCTAGTGTTTTGAGAGTGCAGCGGCTTGCGTCTTCGCGAGCAAGCCCGCTCCCACAGGTGACAGTAGTGAGCCGTGATCAGGGTGCCATTCACTTTTCTACAGACGAAAAAAAAGACCTTGAAATTCAAGGTCTTTCTTTAAGATGGTGCCCCGAGGGAGACTCGAACTCCCACTCCTTTCGAAAACGGATTTTGAATCCGCCGCGTCTACCAATTCCGCCATCAGGGCTCAATGGCGGCGAAGTATAGAGATGAGATTACCGTTGGTCAATCACGTTTCATGGTCTATTTTCACTATTTCCGCTAGACTCCCCGGCCCTGCTAGACGAACCCTATCATGCGCGTTGCTGACTTTACTTTTGAGCTCCCTGATTCGCTGATCGCTCGCCACCCTTTGGCCGAGCGTCGCGCCAGTCGACTGCTGACCCTGGACGGGGTGAGCGGTGCCCTCGCACACCGTCAATTCACTGATTTGCTTGAGCATTTGCGCCCAGGCGATTTGATGGTGTTTAACAATACCCGGGTGATTCCGGCACGGCTGTTTGGCCAAAAAGCGTCCGGCGGCAAGCTGGAAATTCTGGTGGAGCGGGTGCTGGACAGCCATCGCGTGCTGGCCCATGTGCGCTCCAGCAAGTCGCCGAAACCGGGTTCGAGCGTCCTCATCGATGGCGGTGGCGAAGCCGAGATGGTTGCGCGCCATGATGCGTTGTTCGAACTCAAGTTTGCCGAAGAAGTGTTGCCGCTCTTGGAGCGTGTCGGCCATATGCCGCTGCCTCCTTATATCGACCGCCCCGACGAAGACTCGGACCGCGAGCGCTACCAGACGGTGTACTCCCAGCGCCTGGGTGCTGTGGCCGCGCCAACGGCCGGCCTGCACTTCGACCAGCCGCTGCTGGATGCGATTGCCGCCAAGGGCGTCGAAAGCGCCTATGTGACCCTGCACGTGGGGGCCGGCACGTTTCAGCCGGTGCGTGTGGATAACATCGAAGACCACCATATGCACAGCGAGTGGCTGGAAGTCAGCCAGGAAGTCGTGGATGCGGTGGCGGCGTGCAAGGCGCGCGGCGGTCGTGTTGTGGCGGTGGGTACCACCAGCGTGCGCTCGCTGGAGAGTGCGGCGCGTGATGGTGTGCTCAAGCCGTTCAGTGGCGACACCGATATCTTTATCTTCCCGGGCCGGCCGTTCCATGTGGTCGATTGCCTGGTCACCAATTTCCATTTGCCGGAATCCACGCTGTTGATGCTGGTGTCGGCCTTCGCGGGTTATCCCGAAACAATGGCGGCTTATAAAGCCGCCATCGATAATGGATACCGTTTTTTCAGCTACGGTGATGCGATGTTTATCACCCGTAACCCTGCGCCGACTGCTCCTAAAGAAGCGGGCCTTGAGGAACAACTATGAGTCGTATGTCGTTTGAATTGTTGGCCACGGATGGCAAGGCTCGTCGTGGTCGCCTCACGTTCCCGCGTGGCACCGTCGAAACCCCGGCCTTCATGCCCGTGGGCACTTACGGCACGGTAAAAGGCATGCTGCCGCGCGACATCGTCGCCACTGGCGCCGAGATCATCCTGGGCAACACCTTCCACCTGTGGCTGCGCCCGGGCACGGAAGTGATCAAGAAGCATGGCGACCTGCATGACTTCATGAAGTGGCAAGGCCCGATCCTCACCGACTCCGGTGGTTTCCAGGTGTTCAGCCTGGGCGCCATGCGCAAGATCAAGGAAGAGGGCGTGACTTTCGCCTCACCGGTGGACGGTTCCAAAGTGTTCATGGGCCCTGAAGAGTCGATGCAGGTGCAGCGCGATCTTGGCTCCGACATCGTGATGATTTTTGACGAGTGCACGCCTTATCCAGCGGATGAAGACGTGGCACGTATTTCCATGGAGCTGTCGTTGCGTTGGGCTCAGCGCTCGAAAAACGCCCACGGCGACAACACCGCTGCGCTGTTCGGTATCGTCCAGGGTGGCATGCACGAAAGCTTGCGCAAGCGCTCGCTGGAAGGTCTCGACAAAATCGGCTTTGACGGCCTGGCCATCGGCGGTCTGTCGGTGGGCGAGCCCAAGCACGAGATGATCAAGGTGCTGGATTATTTGCCGGGCCTGATGCCTGCTGACAAACCTCGTTACCTTATGGGCGTTGGCAAACCGGAAGATCTCGTAGAGGGTGTGCGCCGCGGTGTGGACATGTTCGATTGCGTGATGCCAACCCGTAATGCCCGCAATGGGCATCTGTTCATCGATACAGGCGTGCTGAAAATCCGTAACGCGTTCCATCGCCATGATGATTCGCCGCTGGATCCCACCTGTGACTGCTACACCTGCCAGAACTTCTCGCGGGCTTATCTGCACCATCTGGACAAGTGCGGGGAAATGCTGGGTAGCATGTTGAATACCATCCACAATTTGCGTCACTACCAAGTCCTGATGGCTGGTTTGCGCGAGGCTATTCAACAGGGTACATTGGCCGCCTTCGTCGATGCCTTCTATGCCAAGCGCGGGCTCCCTGTGCCGCCCTTGGACTGAGTTTTCCGACCCTAAGATTCACTATTTGCAACTGGAGTGCTAAATGAGCTTTTTTATCTCTAATGCCATGGCTGACGCCGCTGCGCCTGCCGCTGCCGGCCCTATGGGCGGTGGTTTCGAGTGGATTTTCCTGGTCGGCTTCCTGGTCATCTTCTACCTGATGATCTGGCGTCCACAGGCCAAGCGCGCCAAAGAGCAGAAAAACCTGCTGGGCAGCCTGCAGAAAGGCGACGAAGTGGTGACCACTGGCGGCATCGCCGGCAAGATCACCAAGGTTTCCGATGCTTTCGTGGTTCTGGAAGTCTCCGACACCGTAGAAATGAAGTTCCAGAAGGGCGCCATCGCTGCCACGCTGCCAAAAGGCACGCTCAAAGCGATCTGAGTAACAACTTTTACCAATCGACGGGGCGCGCAAGGCGCCCCGCGTTATAAGCGGGCGGCGTGATGCTGAACAAATACCCTCTGTGGAAATACGTACTGATCCTGGCGGTGCTGGCGATCGGTTTTATTTATTCCGCTCCCAATCTTTATCCTGATGACCCTGCGATCCAGATCACTGGCGCCAGCACTACGCTGCAGGTCAATCAGGCTGACTTGGACCGTGCGAGCAAGGCGCTCACCGACGCCGGTATCCAGGTAAAAGCGGCAACCTTGGCGTCCGATGCGAAAGGCGGTTTGTTGCGCCTGACCAAGGCCGAAGACCAGTTGCCGGCCAAAGACGTCGTGCGCAAGGCCATGGGTGATGACTACGTAGTCGCGCTCAACCTGGCACAGACCACGCCAAAATGGCTGCGCAGCATTGGCGCGCACCCGATGAAGCTGGGTCTGGACCTGTCCGGTGGTGTGCACTTCCTGCTGGAAGTCGACATGGACAAAGCCCTCGACGCACGCCTGAAAGTCTATGAAGGCGACGTGAAGAGCCTGCTGCGCAAAGAGAAGGTGCGTTATCGCAGCCTGCCGCAGCTCAACGGTGCCATCCAGCTGGGCTTCTCTGATGAAGCGACCCGCGAACAGGCCCGTGCCCTGGTGCGCAAGAACTTCAATGATTTCGACATCGTGCCGGCTGACCTGAATGGTCAGGCTGTACTGCGTCTGGCGATGAGCCCGGCCAAGATCGCGGAAATCCGCGAATACTCCATCAAGCAGAACTTGACCACGGTACGTAACCGCGTCAACGAGCTGGGTGTGGCTGAGCCGATCGTGCAGCGTCAAGGCGCCAACCGCATCGTGGTTGAGCTGCCGGGCGTACAAGATACTGCTGAAGCCAAGCGTATCCTGGGTAAAACCGCCAACCTGGAATTCCGTCTGGCGGCTGAGCCGGGTGCGACTCGCGCGACTGCTGAAGAATTCGAATTCCGTGAGGGCAACCGTCCTCCAGCGCTGATTGAACGTGGTTTGATCATCACCGGTGATCAGGTAACGGATGCCAAGGCCGGTTTCGATTCGCAGCACGGTACGCCGGAAGTGAACATCCGTCTGGATGGCCATGGTGGTGACCTGATGAGCCGCGCCACGCGCAGCAACGTCGGTCGCAGCATGGCGGTGATCTTCATCGAGCAACGCCCGGTCACCACCTACACCAAGCAAATGGTCGACGGTGTCGAGAAAGACGTACCGGTGCAGACCTTCAAGGAAGAGAAGAAGATCATCAGCCTGGCGACCATCCAGTCGCCGCTGGGTGCTCAATTCCGCATTACCGGCCTGAACGGCCAGGGCGAATCGTCCGAGCTGGCACTGCTGCTGCGTGCTGGTGGCCTGGCGGCGCCGATGTACTTTGCTGAAGAACGCACCATTGGCCCGAGCCTGGGTGCCGACAACATCACCAAGGGTGTCGACGCGGCCTTGTGGGGCATGCTGTTCGTATCCTTGTTCATCATCGCCATCTACCGCTTCTTCGGCGTCATCGCTACCGTGGCCCTGGCGGGCAACATGGTGATGCTGCTGGCATTGATGTCGCTGCTGGGCGCAACGCTGACCCTGCCAGGTATCGCCGGTATCGTACTCACCATGGGTATGGCGGTAGACGCCAACGTACTGATCTTCTCGCGTATTCGTGAAGAGATCGCCGCGGGCATGACCGTACAGCGTGCAATCAACGAAGGCTTCGGCCGGGCATTTACCGCGATTCTCGACTCCAACCTGACCACTCTGCTGGTCGGCGGGATTCTCTTTGCCATGGGCACCGGCCCCGTCAAAGGTTTTGCGGTGACCATGTCCCTCGGTATCTTTACCTCGATGTTCACGGCCATCATGGTGACCCGCGCAATGGTCAACCTGATCTTTGGTGGGCGTGACTTCAAGAAGTTGTGGATTTAAGGGGCTGCCATGTTACGTACAATCAACTTCATGGGCGTTCGCAACATTGCGTTCGGCGCCACAGTGCTCCTTACCGTTCTGGCGTTGTTCAGCTGGTTCCATAAGGGCCTGAACTACGGTCTGGACTTCACCGGCGGTACGCTCATCGAGCTGACCTACGAGAAGCCGGCCGACGTTACCCTGGTGCGCAGTGAGCTGGTCAAGGCCGGCTATCACGAAGCCATCGTGCAGAGCTTTGGTGCTACCACTGACCTGCTGGTGCGTATGCCGGGTGAAGATCCGCAGTTGGGTCATCAGGTAGCCGAAGCCTTGCAGAAGGTCGGCGGTGACAACCCGGCGTCGGTCAAGCGCGTCGAGTTCGTAGGCCCGCAGGTGGGTGAAGAGCTGCGCGACCAGGGCGGCCTCGGCATGCTGATGGCGTTGGCCGGCATCATGGTCTACCTGGCGTTCCGCTTTCAGTGGAAGTTCGGCGTCGGCGCCATTGTGTCGCTGATCCACGACGTTATCGTTACCGTGGGTATCCTGGCGTACTTCCAGATCACCTTCGACCTGACGGTGTTGGCGGCGGTGCTGGCGATCATTGGTTACTCGCTCAACGACACCATCGTGGTATTCGACCGGGTTCGTGAGAACTTCCGTGTACTGCGCAAGGCCACGTTGATCGAGAACATCAACATCTCCACCACCCAGACGCTGCTGCGGACCATGGCGACGTCGATCTCCACCTTGCTGGCGATTGCTGCGCTGATGATCTTCGGTGGCGACAACTTGTGGGGCTTCTCCCTGGCGCTGTTCATCGGCGTTCTGGCGGGTACCTACTCGTCGATCTACATCGCCAACGTGGTGCTGATCTGGCTGAACCTCAACAGCGAAGATTTGATCCCGCCTGCCGCTACCGGCAAGGAGGTCGACGACCGTCCTTGATGGGTGTTCGTTGATACGCTGTTACAAAGAAGGCACGAGTATTGAACTCGTGCCTTTTTTTTGGCTCCAAGGCTGGGTATAGCGCGGACGTTTCGGTCCGCTTGTGATGGTCAGGAGGTTCACGTGAACAAGTCGTTACTGGTTGGTGCGGTATTGGGTGCTGTCGGTGTGACTGCCGGGGGTGCTGTTGCCACCTACAGCCTGGTAAAAAGCGGCCCTGAGTATGCGCAAGTGCTGGCAGTGCAGCCGGTGAAAACCCAGATCAAAACCCCTCGTGAGGTCTGCAAGGACGTCACAGTGACTCGGCAGAAGCCGGTGCAGGATCAGCATCAAATCGTCGGCACCGTGGTCGGTGCGCTGGCCGGTGGCCTGTTGGGCAACCAGGTCGGTGGCGGTAATGGCAAGAAGCTGGCTACTGTAGCCGGCGCGGTCGGTGGCGGTTACGCCGGTAACAAGGTGCAGGAAGGTATGCAGAACCGCGATACCTATACCACCACGCAGCAGCGTTGCAGCACCGTCAACGACATCAGTGACAAGGTGGTTGGTTATGACGTGCGCTACAACCTGGACGGCAAGGAAGGTTCGGTGCGTATGGACCGTGATCCGGGTGGCCAGATTCCAGTGGATAAGGAAGGTCGTCTGATCCTGGGGCAGAACCAGCAGTAATTCAGGATCTGGTGCAGTTCGAAATGTGCTGTGGCTGGAAATGCAGCATTAGCCAAATCCAAAGCATAAAAAAAGCACCCCTAGGGGTGCTTTTTTGTGCTCGCTCGCTTAACGCTTCAGCGAAGCCGGCAGGTGCGGCTGGATCGCCGTCAGTACTGCCTTGAAGCATTTGGTGTTGCCTGCAACCACGTGGCCTTTCTCAAGGAAGTCGTGCCCGCCGGTGAAGTCGCTTACCAAGCCGCCAGCTTCCTGGATCAGTAGGGCGCCTGCAGCCATGTCCCACTCGGACAGGCCCGACTCCCAGAACGCATCAAAACGACCGGCGGCAACATACGCCAGGTCCAGGCTGGCAGCACCGGCGCGGCGGATGCCGGCGGTCTGGCCAACCAGGGCGCGGAACATGCCCAGGTAGTTTTCCAGGTTGTCCATCTGGTCGTCACGGAACGGGAAGCCAGTGCCCAGCAGGGCGCCGTCCAGGCTGGTACGGCCGCTGACACGCAGGCGACGACCGTTCAACTGGGCGCCACGGCCACGGCTGGCGGTGAATTCTTCCTGGCGAACCGGGTCGAGTACGACGGCGTGTTCCAGGCGGCCACGGTATTTACAGGCAATGCTCACTGCAAAGTGTGGGATGCCGCGCAGGAAGTTGGTGGTGCCATCCAGTGGGTCGATGATCCACAGGTAGTCTTCGCCTTCGCCGCTGCCTTTGTGCAAGCCTGTTTCTTCACCGAGGATGCCGTGGGTAGGGTAGGCCTTGCGCAGCGCGTCGATGATTTTTTGCTCGGCGGCGCGGTCCACCTCGGATACATAATCCTTGGCGTCTTTTTCGTCGACCTTGATGGTATCCAGGCGCTCGATGGAGCGGAAGATCAATTCACTGGCGCTGCGGGCGGCGCGCAGCGCGATATTCAGCATGGGCTGCATGGATGTGTCACCTAAGGTTGTTAAAGAAAGCCGGGCATTCTAGCAGAAACTTTCTTCAGGTGAAGGACGACGTTAGCTTTCATGGCATAACCTTAGGCTGTTCTGTAAGATTTGCTCCCCTTTCCCGTGTCCGAGAGCGCCTCCCTTGCTGCATAACATCCGTGTCGTCCTCGTCAATACCAGTCATCCCGGCAACATCGGCGGGGTGGCGCGAGCCATGAAAAACATGGGGCTGACGCGCCTGGTGCTGGTCGAGCCGCGTGTGTTCCCGCACCACGAAGCCGATGCCCGTGCGTCCGGCGCCAATGACATCCTTGAAAAAGCCCAGGTCGTCGCAACCTTGGAAGACGCCTTGGTCGGCTGCAACCTTGTGCTGGGCACCAGTGCGCGCGACCGGCGAATCCCCTGGCCACTGCTGGATCCGCGCGAGTGCGGCACCAAAGTGGTGGAAGAGGCTGCCGGCGGTGCAGAAATCGCCTTGGTGTTCGGCCGTGAAGACTCCGGCCTGACCAATGAAGAGCTGCAGCGATGTCATTACCATGTGCACATCCCATCAGACCCTGAGTTCAGCTCGTTGAACCTCGGGGCAGCGGTGCAGGTGTTGAGTTACGAAGTGCGCATGGCCTGGCTGGCTGCACAAGGTCAGCCGAGCAAGGTTGAGAAGGATGAAGTCGCGTCGACCAAGAGTGGCGAGCTGGCCACCATGGACGAGCTGGAGCGATTCTATGAGCACCTGGAGCAAACCCTGGTGGCCATCGAATTCCTTGATCCGGAAAAGCCACGGCACTTGATGGCACGCCTGCGTCGCTTGTACGGCCGTAGCTCGGTCAGCCGGGCAGAAATGAACATATTGCGTGGCATCCTCACGGAAACCCAGAAAGCAGCCCGTGGTGAGCTTCTTAAGCGGAAGGATTAAAAATGTTCGAGCGTTTGCGAGAAGATATCCAAAGTGTTTTCCATCGTGACCCGGCGGCGCGCAATGCCTTCGAAGTGCTGACCTGCTACCCGGGCATGCACGCGATCTGGATTCACCGCCTGTCCGGGATGTTGTGGGGTGTGGGCTGGAAATGGCTGGCACGGCTGGTGTCGAACTTCGGGCGCTGGTTGACCGGAATCGAGATTCATCCGGGCGCCAAGGTGGGGCGTCGTTTCTTTATTGACCACGGCATGGGCATCGTGATCGGCGAAACTGCTGAAATCGGTGATGACGTGACGCTGTATCAGGGCGTGACCCTGGGTGGCACAACGTGGAATAAAGGCAAGCGTCATCCGACGTTGGGCGATGGCGTAGTAGTGGGAGCGGGCGCCAAGGTGCTTGGTCCGTTCACTGTCGGTGCGGGTGCCAAGGTGGGCTCCAATGCTGTGGTGACCAAGGCTGTGCCGCCTGGCGCGACGGTGGTGGGTATTCCCGGCCGCATCATCATCAAGCCGGAGGTCGGCGACGAGCAGGAAGCCAAGCGCAAAGCCATGGCCGAGAAGATCGGTTTCGATGCCTACGGCGTCAGCGAAGACATGCCCGACCCGGTGGCGCGTGCCATTGGCCAGTTGCTCGATCACTTGCAAGCCGTGGATGGCAAGCTTGACGGTATGTGCGGCGCGCTCAAGGAGCTGGGTAGCAGCTACTGTGCAAAAGATCTGCCTGAACTGCGCGAAGAAGACTTCGCCGAGATCAAGAACGAAGCTGCCACCACCAAGGCTGGCTAAACCTTTCCAGTCACTGCAAATCCCCTGTGGGAGCGGGCTTGCTCGCGAAAGCGGTAAATCAGTCAGCATTTTCGGCGACTGATACGCCGCTTTCGCGAGCAAGCCCGCTTCCACATTTGATCTTCATCGTGACTGGGAGTGCTGGTTGTCCGTTCCCGCTGTTCGTCCCAACCCCACCCTGCTATGATTCGCGCGCCCTTTTTACGGGTAATCCTGACTAAAGTACTAGGTCTTATAGTTGACTTAAATACTCGGGAATCGCATACTTGCTCCCATTCTGAAACACCTTGGTACTTGTCCATGAGACTGACTACAAAAGGCCGATACGCGGTGACCGCCATGCTTGACCTGGCCTTG
Organism: Pseudomonas sp. KBS0710; assembly: GCF_005938045.2. Classification (GTDB taxonomy): domain Bacteria; phylum Pseudomonadota; class Gammaproteobacteria; order Pseudomonadales; family Pseudomonadaceae; genus Aquipseudomonas. The sequence continues at coordinate 405,908 of NZ_VCCF02000001.1, forward strand.
CACGCGCAAACTGGGCCGGTGTCCCTGGCCGATATCTCCGAGCGCCAAGGCATTTCCCTGTCCTACCTCGAACAGCTGTTCGCCAAATTGCGCCGTAGCAACTTGGTCTCCAGCGTGCGTGGGCCGGGTGGCGGTTACCAATTGTCCCGCGACATGCAGGGCATTCAGGTAGCCCAGGTGATCGATGCGGTGAATGAATCCGTCGATGCCACCAAATGCCAGGGTTTGGGTGACTGCCACGCCGGCGACACCTGTCTGACTCACCACTTGTGGTGTGACTTGAGCCTGCAGATCCATGAGTTTTTGAGTGGTATCAGCTTGGCTGATCTTGTGACTCGCCGTGAGGTACAAGAAGTAGCCCAGCGTCAGGACCAGCGCCGTTGCAACACCAAGGCGCCGCGTCTGGACAAGATTGAAGCGTCCGCCGTCGAGTGACAGCCGAAGAGCTAACGGCACGCCAGCCAGCCTGATTTAGGAGAAAGTCCATGAAATTGCCGATTTACCTTGATTACTCAGCGACCACCCCGGTTGATCCGCGTGTCGCGCAAAAGATGAGCGAATGCCTGCTGGTTGACGGAAACTTCGGCAACCCAGCCTCCCGTTCCCACGTATTCGGCTGGAAAGCCGAGGAAGCGGTCGAGAACGCTCGTCGCCAAGTCGCTGACCTGGTGGGCGCCGACCCACGGGAAATCGTCTGGACCTCCGGTGCTACCGAATCCGACAACCTGGCAATCAAGGGCGCGGCGCATTTCTATGCGACCAAAGGCAAGCACCTGATCACCACCAAGATTGAGCACAAGGCTGTCCTCGACACCATGCGCCAACTGGAGCGTGAAGGTTTCGAGGTCACCTACCTTGAGCCAACCACCGACGGTATCGTCACCCCGGCCATGATCGAAGCGGCCCTGCGTGAAGACACCATCCTGGTTTCCGTGATCCACGTGAACAACGAAATCGGCACCATCAACGACATCGCAGCCATTGGCGAGCTGACTCGCTCCAAAGGCATCCTGCTGCACGTCGACGCTGCTCAGTCCACCGGCAAGGTCGACATCGACCTGTCCAAGCTGAAAGTCGACCTGATGTCGTTCTCTGCCCACAAGACCTACGGCCCTAAAGGCATCGGCGCGCTGTACGTGAGCCGCAAGCCTCGCGTGCGCATCGAAGCCACCATGCACGGCGGCGGTCACGAGCGCGGCATGCGTTCCGGCACCCTGGCCACTCACCAGATCGTCGGCATGGGCGAAGCCTTCCGTGTAGCCAAAGAAGACATGGCTGCCGAAAACATCCGTATCAAGGCCCTGAGCGATCGCTTCTACAAGCAGGTCGAGAACCTTGAAGAGCTGTACATCAATGGCAGCATGACCGCCCGTGTACCGCACAACCTGAATTTGAGCTTCAACTACGTCGAAGGCGAGTCGCTGATCATGGCGCTCAAGGACCTGGCGGTTTCGTCCGGTTCGGCCTGCACCTCGGCGTCCCTTGAGCCTTCGTACGTTCTGCGCGCCCTGGGCCGCAACGACGAACTGGCACACAGCTCGATCCGCTTTACCTTCGGCCGCTTCACCACTGAAGAGCAAGTCGACTACGCCGCGCAGAAAGTCTGCGAAGCCGTCAACAAGCTGCGCGTTCTGTCGCCGCTGTGGGACATGTACAAAGACGGTGTCGATATCTCCAAGATCGAGTGGGCGGCACACTAAATATAGAAGCCGCCACCCAAGCTCTGTAAGAACGTGGCGGAAAACGCAGGCGTTTTTACAGGGTTCCAGAGCGGCCCTGATGAGTGAGGATTCAGTACCATGGCTTACAGCGAAAAGGTCATCGACCACTACGAAAACCCGCGCAACGTCGGCAAGATGAACGCGGAAGACCCTGATGTCGGCACCGGCATGGTCGGCGCTCCGGCGTGCGGCGACGTGATGCGCCTGCAAATCAAGGTCAACGACGCTGGCGTTATCGAAGACGCCAAGTTCAAGACTTACGGCTGCGGTTCCGCCATTGCCTCCAGCTCCCTCGCTACCGAGTGGATGAAAGGCAAGACCCTGGATGAGGCTGTCACCATCAGCAACACCCAGCTGGCCGAAGAACTGGCACTGCCGCCAGTGAAAATTCACTGCTCCGTACTCGCAGAAGACGCCATCAAGGCGGCCGTTCGCGACTACAAGCAGAAGAAAGGCTTGATCTAAGCATTTGGCGACGAGTAAGGAGTCAACGATGGCTATCAGCATGACAGAAGCGGCTGCGCAGCACATTCGCCGCTCCCTGAATGGGCGCGGTAAAGGTGAGGGGATTCGTCTGGGTGTTCGCACCACAGGCTGTTCCGGCCTTGCCTACGTGCTGGAGTTTGTCGACGAGGTGGTTGAGGAAGATCAGGTGTTCGAAAGTCACGGCGAGAAAGTGATCATCGACCCTAAAAGCCTGACCTACCTGGACGGCACCGAACTCGATTTCGTCAAGGAAGGGTTGAACGAAGGCTTCAAGTTCAACAACCCCAACGTGCGCGGTGAATGTGGCTGCGGCGAAAGCTTCAACATCTGAGGCTATTCGTGGGTACTCCTTGTCATTTCGCTTTATTCGAGCTGCAGCCGAGCTTTCGGCTGGACCTTGAGCAGCTTGCCACGCGCTACCGAGAGTTGGCGCGTGGGGTGCATCCGGACCGCTTTGCTGACGCATCAGAGCGTGAGCAGCGCCTGGCGCTGGAGCAATCGGCCAGCCTCAACGAAGCCTATCAGACGCTGAAAAACCCTCCCAAACGCGCGCGCTACCTGCTCGCGTTGAACGGTGGTGAGCTGCCGATCGAAGTGACGGTGCACGACCCGGACTTCCTGATGCAGCAGATGCAGTGGCGCGAAGAACTCGAAGACTTGCAGGACGAGGCTGATATAGCCGGTGTCGCGGTCTTCAAGCGTCGTCTGAAAACGGCCCAGGATGAGCTCAATGAAAGCTTCGCAGCCTGTTGGGATGATGCAGCGCAACGTGAACAGGCCGAACGCCTGATGCGGCGCATGCAGTTCCTCGACAAGCTCACCTACGAAGTGCGCCAGCTAGAAGAGCGCCTCGACGATTAACCCAGTGCTGCCCGTGATGCACGCCTGATAGACAGATAAGACCTGATTACCATGGCCCTACTGCAAATCGCCGAACCCGGCCAAAGCCCTCAACCGCACCAGCGTCGCCTGGCGGTCGGGATTGACCTGGGCACCACCAATTCCCTGGTTGCCGCCTTGCGCAGCGGCCTGTCCGAACCGCTGCCCGACGCTAATGGCCAGGTGATCCTGCCCTCCGCTGTGCGTTATCACGCTGATCGCACCGAAGTCGGTGAGTCGGCCAAGCTGGCAGCGTCCAGTGACCCGTTGAATACCGTGCTGTCGGTTAAACGCTTGATGGGGCGCGGTCTGTCCGACGTCAAGCAATTGGGCGACCAGCTGCCGTACCGCTTTGTCGGCGGCGAATCCCATATGCCGTTCATCGACACCGTCCAAGGCCCGAAAAGCCCGGTGGAAGTGTCCGCCGACATCCTCAAGGTGCTACGTCAGCGCGCAGAAAATACCTTGGGCGGCGAACTGGTCGGCGCAGTGATCACTGTGCCTGCCTATTTCGACGACGCACAGCGTCAAGCCACCAAGGACGCAGCGAAGCTTGCGGGCCTGAACGTGTTGCGTTTGCTCAACGAGCCGACTGCAGCGGCGGTGGCCTATGGTCTGGACCAGCACGCTGAAGGCCTGGTGGCTATTTATGACCTGGGCGGCGGCACCTTTGATATTTCGATTCTGCGCCTGACCGGCGGCGTGTTTGAAGTGCTGGCCACCGGTGGCGACAGCGCCCTGGGCGGTGATGACTTTGACCATGCCATCGCAGGCTGGATCATCACCAGTGCCGGTTTGTCGGCTGACCTGGACCCGGGCGCGCAGCGTAATCTGCTGCAAACCGCCTGCGCGGCCAAGGAAGCACTGACCGATGCCGCTTCTGTTGAAGTTTCCTACGGCAACTGGTCGGCTCAACTGACTCGCGAAGCCTTTGATGCGCTGATCGAGCCGATGGTCGCTCGCAGCCTCAAAGCCTGTCGTCGTGCGGTGCGTGATTCCGGTATCGAGTTGGAAGACGTGGCTGCGGTGGTCATGGTCGGTGGTTCGACTCGCGTCCCACGCGTTCGTGACGCTGTGGCTGAAGCCTTTGGTCGCCAGCCGTTGACTGAAATCGACCCGGATCAAGTGGTCGCCATCGGCGCCGCTATCCAGGCCGACACCCTGGCCGGCAACAAACGCGATGGTGGCGAACTACTGCTGCTTGACGTTATCCCGCTGTCCTTGGGCCTGGAAACTATGGGCGGCCTGATGGAGAAGGTGATTCCACGCAACACCACCATCCCCGTCGCACGCGCCCAGGATTTCACCACGTACAAAGATGGCCAGACGGCCATGATGATTCATGTGCTGCAAGGCGAGCGCGAGCTGATCAGCGACTGCCGCTCCCTGGCGCGCTTTGAATTGCGCGGCATCCCGGCGATGGTAGCCGGTGCGGCGAAGATTCGTGTGACCTTCCAGGTCGACGCCGATGGCCTGCTTAGCGTAGCTGCGCGTGAGCTGGGTTCGGGCGTTGAAGCCAGCATCCAGGTCAAGCCGTCCTACGGCCTCACCGACGGTGAAATCGCCAAGATGCTCAAGGATTCGTTCCAGTATGCCGGTGACGACAAGGTCGCCCGCGTGCTGCGCGAGCAGCAAGTCGATGCCCAGCGCCTGCTCGAAGCCGTGCAGGGCGCCCTGGAAGCCGACGGCGAGCGTTTGCTGGATGCTGAAGAGCGCATGGTTATCGACCTGCAAATGCAGGAACTGGCCGAACTGATGAAAGGCAACGATGGCTACGCCATCGAGCAACAGACCAAGCGCCTGTCGCAAGTGACTGATGCCTTTGCCGCCCGCCGCATGGATCAGACGGTGAAAGCCGCACTGGCTGGGCGCAACCTGAATGAAATCGAGGAATAATTAATGCCGCAGGTCATTTTTCTGCCACACGCCGAGCATTGCCCGGACGGTATGGTTGTGGAGGCTGAGACCGGCAAGTCCATCCTCGAAGTTGCCCATGACAACCACATCGAGATCGAAAGTGCCTGCGGCGGTGTCTGCGCCTGCACGACCTGCCACTGCGTGATTCGCGAGGGTTTCAACTCTCTCGAAGAAGCGGACGAGCTGGAAGAGGACTTTCTGGATCGCGCCTGGGGCCTTGAAGCGACTTCTCGCCTAAGCTGTCAGGCAAAGGTCGGCACGGAAGACATCACTGTCGAAATTCCAAAATATTCCCTCAACCATGCAGCCGAAGCGCCGCATTGATTCAAGGAAATGTCATGAGCCTGAAATGGGTTGATGTACAAGAAATCGCTATACAACTTGCGGAAGCTCATCCTGAGGTCAATCCTCTTACCGTGAACTTCGTCAAGTTGCGCGACCTCGTAATGGCACTGCCGGAATTCGACGACATCCCTGACCGGGGTGGCGAAAAGGTCCTGGAGGCGATTCAGGGTCTGTGGATCGAAGAAGCAGACGACTGAGCCGCCTTTTTACGCAGTTAGGCAATACCCAATAACCCGCGTATAATTCGCGGGTTTAATTTTTCGTAAATTACCGTTTCTGGAGTTACACCATGGCTGTTCAACGTACTTTCTCCATCATCAAGCCTGACGCTGTTGCAAAAAACGTCATTGGCGAGATCACCACTCGTTTCGAAAAAGCCGGCCTGAAGGTTGTAGCTTCGAAACTCAAGCAACTGTCCAAAGCTGAAGCTGAAGGCTTCTACGCTGAGCACAGCGCTCGTGGCTTCTTCGGCGACCTGGTTGCCTTCATGATCTCCGGTCCTGTTGTTGTTCAGGTTCTGGAAGGCGAAAACGCTATCGCTCTGAACCGTGAGCTGATGGGCGCTACCAACCCTAAAGAAGCGGCTGCCGGCACCATCCGTGCTGACTTCGCTGAATCCATCGACGCCAACGCTGTACACGGTTCGGATTCCGAAGCCGCTGCTGCTCGCGAAATCTCGTACTTTTTCGCTGCTACTGAAGTAACCGCTCGCTAAGCATCGGCTTAAAGAGTGAGGGTGAATCCATGACTACATCGACTGTTAAAACCAACCTGCTGGGTCTGACTCAGCCGGAAATGGAGAAATTCTTCGACTCAATCGGGGAGAAGCGTTTCCGTGCCGGTCAGGTAATGAAGTGGATTCACCACTTTGGTGTCGACGATTTCGACGCCATGACGAACGTCAGCAAGGCCCTGCGCGACAAGCTCAAGGCCATTGCCGAGGTCCGTGGTCCCGAGGTTGTCAGCGAGGACATCTCCACCGACGGCACCCGTAAGTGGGTGGTGCGCGTGGCGTCCGGCAGCTGCGTCGAGACCGTCTACATCCCCCAGGGCAAACGCGGCACTTTGTGCGTTTCGTCCCAGGCAGGCTGTGCCCTGGACTGCAGTTTCTGCTCCACCGGCAAGCAAGGCTTCAATAGCAACCTCACCGCCGCCGAAGTCATCGGCCAGGTGTGGATTGCCAACAAATCCTTTGGCAGTGTCCCGGCGACCGTCGACCGTGCCATCACCAACGTGGTGATGATGGGCATGGGTGAGCCGCTGCTGAACTTCGACAACGTCATCGCTGCCATGCATTTGATGATGGACGACCTGGGCTACGGCATCTCCAAGCGCCGTGTAACCCTATCGACCTCCGGCGTGGTGCCGATGATCGATGAGCTGGCCAAGCACATCGACGTCTCCCTGGCGCTGTCGTTGCACGCACCGAATGACGCATTGCGTAACCAATTGGTGCCAATCAACAAGAAGTATCCGCTTAAGATGTTGCTCGAATCTTGCCAGCGTTACATGGCGACTTTGGGCGAAAAGCGTGTGTTGACCATTGAGTACACCATGCTCAAGGACATCAACGACAAAGTTGAACACGCGGTCGAGATGATCGAACTGCTCAAGAACACCCCGTGCAAGATCAACCTGATTCCGTTTAACCCGTTTCCCCATTCTGGCTACGAGCGGCCGAGCAACAACGCCATCCGTCGTTTCCAGGATCAACTGCACCAGGCCGGCTATAACGTCACCGTACGCACCACCCGTGGTGAAGACATCGACGCCGCCTGTGGCCAACTGGTCGGGCAAGTGATGGATCGCACCCGCCGCAGTGAACGTTATATCGCCGTGCGCGAACTTAACGCCGCCGAAGATTTGCCGCAAATTGCTGTGAATCGAATCTGAGAGAGGATCTCTATGCCCTTGCGCCTTGCGCTGCTGCTGCTTTTTACCGGTCTTGCGGCCGGTTGTGTTTCATCGGGCCATGACAGCCCCATGCAAACCGGCAAAGGCCGTGACGAGGCGCGAATTGCCTATGTGCAATTGGGCTTGGGTTACTTGCGCCAAGGCATGAGCGAACAGGCCAAGGTGCCGTTGAAAAAAGCCCTTGAACTGGACGGCGACGATGCCGACGCCAATGCCGCACTGGCCCTGGTGTTCCAGGCCCAGGCCGAGCCTGAACTGGCCGACGCGTATTTTCACAAGGCCCTGGCCGCACGTCCTGCCGACCCAAGGCTGCTGAACAACTACGGCAGTTTTCTGTTTTCGCAGCAACGTTATGACCAGGCGTCCCGCTATTTCCAGCAAGCCAGTACCGATACCCTTTATCCTGAGCGTTCGCGAGTGTTCGAGAACCTTGGGGTGACCTCGATACGCCTTGGCCTGCGCGACAGCGGCCGTCAGCAACTGGAAAAAGCCCTGCACCTGAACAGTCGCCAGCCACGGGCGTTGCTCGAAATGGCTGAGTTGTCTTACGAAGACAGGCATTATGTGCCGGCACGTGACTTTTACGAGCGTTTTAGCCTGCTCAGCGGGCAAAATGCACGTAGTCTATTGCTCGGTGTGCGCCTGGCGACGGTTCATGAAGAACGCGACACGGCCGCACAGTTTGGCCAGCAACTCGAACGACTCTATCCCGGTACGCCGGAATATCAGCAATACCTGTCGGAGCAATGATGAAAGCGGCGCACCCGGAAGTTGTAGCAGCTAATCGCGTAAACCCAGGCGAGACCTTGCGTCAGGCCCGCGAAAGCAATGGTTGGTCGCTGGCAGAAGTGGCCCTCAAGCTCAATTTGACCGCCACGTCCCTGGGCAACCTGGAAGCCGGCGCGTTCGACAAGCTGCCTGGGCATACCTTCGCCCGCGGCTATATCCGCGCCTACGCCAAATTGCTGGGCATCGACCAGACCGTATTGGTCCAGGAATTCGACCAGTTCACCGGCACCGATTCCCAAGGCAGCAATGTGCATGGCCTGGGCCGCATCGAAGAGCCGGTACGGGTTTCCCACACGATTTTACGGATTGTCAGCCTGTTGCTGCTGATTGCCGTGGTGGGTGGCGGTTTCGTCTGGTGGCAAGACCAGGCTTCCCAACGCACCAAGGACCTGACCAGCAACGCGATGGAGCACGTCGAAGTCGAAAGCGCCGACGGCACCACCCAGATTCACCCTTTGGATGAGCCGGAAGACCAGGCCGTTGCCCAAGGGCAAGCCGCCTCGGAAGCGCCGGCCACCACCGAGCAACCGGCTCCGGAAGCGGGCACTGCACCTTCTGCCACCGCTGCTGTGCCGGCTCCAGCCGTACCGGCTGCCCCGGTTGCCCAGGCGCATACGCCAGCTGCTCCGGCTGCTCCGGCGCAGGCCCCAGCGACTAACGCACCAGTGGCCCCGGCCCCGACTACGATTTCGCCTCCCACCACCCCGGCATTGATCGCCGGCGACGGGCATCTCCAGATTACCTTCATCGCTGACTGCTGGACGCAAGTCACCGATGGTAATGGCAAAGTGCTGTTTAGCGGTCTGAAGCGTAAGGGAGATACACTTGACCAAGGCGGCAAGCCTCCTTTGACGCTGCGTCTGGGCTTTGCCCGTGGCGCGCAAGTGGCCTATAACGGCCAGCCTGTGGACGTGGCGCCGTTCACCAGTGGCGAGACCGCTCGCCTCAAGTTGGGACAATAGTCATGCACGGCGAATCTCCAATCAAACGTCGCGTATCGCGCAAGATCTGGGTCGGCTCGGTGCCGGTAGGCGGCGATGCCCCTATCGCGGTGCAGAGCATGACCAACAGCGACACCAATGATGTGGCCGCCACGGTCGCCCAGATCAACCGTCTGGAAGCGGCCGGCGTAGACATCGTGCGGGTTTCCGTGCCGGACATGGACGCTGCCGAAGCCTTTGGCCGAATCAAGCAACTGGTCAAGGTGCCTCTGGTCGCCGACATTCACTTCGACTACAAAATCGCACTGCGCGTGGCCGAGCTGGGTGTGGACTGCCTGCGCATCAACCCGGGCAACATCGGTCGCGAAGACCGTGTGCGCGCTGTGGTGGACGCTGCCCGTGACCGTGGCATTCCCATCCGTATCGGCGTCAACGCCGGTTCGCTGGAAAAAGACCTGCAGAAAAAGTACGGCGAACCGACCCCAGCCGCGCTGGTTGAGTCGGCATTGCGCCACGTTGAGCACCTTGAACGCCTGAATTTCCAGGACTTCAAGGTCAGCGTAAAGGCCTCCGACGTGTTCATGGCGGTAGAAGCCTACCGCCTGTTGGCCAAGGAAATCGTGCAACCGCTGCACCTGGGCATCACTGAAGCGGGCGGTTTGCGCTCAGGCACAGTGAAATCTGCGGTGGGTCTCGGTATGCTGCTCGCCGAAGGGATTGGCGATACTATCCGCATCTCCCTGGCGGCAGACCCTGTAGAGGAAGTGAAAGTCGGCTACGACATTCTCAAATCCCTGCGTTTGCGTTCCCGTGGCATCAACTTCATAGCCTGCCCGAGCTGCTCGCGGCAGAACTTCGACGTGGTGAAAACCATGAACGACCTGGAGTTGCGCCTCGAAGACCTGCTGGTGCCGCTGGATGTGGCGGTGATCGGCTGTGTGGTCAATGGGCCGGGTGAAGCCAAGGAAGCCCATGTGGGCCTGACTGGCGGTACACCGAACCTGATTTACATCGACGGCAAGCCGTCGCAGAAACTGACGAATGAGAATCTCGTGGATCATCTGGAAAAGCTGATCCGCGAGAAAGCAGCTGAAAAGGTTGCGGCTGACGCAGCGCTGATCGCGCGCGGCTAAGAACGAATTTAAGGATTAGATGTGAGCAAGTCTCTGCAAGCCATTCGTGGCATGAACGACATCCTGCCGGAGCAGACGCCACTGTGGCGCTACTTTGAGAGCACGGTCGCGCGCCTGTTGGATAACTACGGTTACAAACAGATCCGCATGCCGATCGTCGAGTTCACCGAGCTGTTCAAGCGCTCCATCGGTGAAGTGACCGACATCGTCGAAAAAGAGATGTACACCTTTGAAGACCGCAACGGCGACTCCCTGACCTTGCGTCCGGAAGGCACTGCTGCGTGCGTGCGCGCTGTACTGGAGCATGGCATCACCGGTGGTGGCCAAACCCAGAAGCTCTGGTACATCGGCCCGATGTTCCGCCACGAGCGCCCACAGAAAGGCCGCTATCGTCAGTTTCACCAGATCGGTTGCGAAGTCTTCAACCTGGATGGTCCGGACATCGACGCCGAACTGATCGTGCTCACCTGGCGCCTGTGGGGCCAACTGGGTATCCGCGATGCGGTCAAGCTTGAACTCAACAGCCTGGGCACCAGTGAATCCCGGGGCCGCTATCGCGAAGCCCTGGTCGAGTACCTGTCCGCCCATTTGGACAAGCTGGACGAAGACAGCCAGCGCCGTCTGAAGACCAACCCGTTGCGTGTTCTGGATACCAAGAACGCCGACACCCAGGCCGTACTGGTCGACGCCCCGAAAATGGCCGACTACCTGGACGACGAATCCCGCACGCACTTTGAGGGCCTCAAGGCTCGCCTGGATGCGGCCGGTATTCCTTACGTGCTCAACCCCAAGCTGGTGCGTGGCCTCGACTACTACAGCAAGACCGTGTTCGAGTGGGTCACCGACAAACTCGGCGCCCAGGGCACCGTGTGTGCCGGTGGTCGCTACGACGGCCTGGTTGAGCAAATGGGCGGCAAGCCGACCACCGGCGTAGGTTTCGCCATGGGCATCGAGCGGCTGATCCTGCTGCTGGAAACCCTGGAGCAAATCCCGGAAGAAATCTCCCGTCAGGTGGACGTGTACCTTTGCGCCTTTGGCGAGGCTGCTGAACTGGCAGCTTTGGCCCTGAGCGAAAAAGTGCGCGACCAACTGCCGAACCTGCGCCTGCAGATCAATGCCGGCGCCGGCAGCTTCAAGAGCCAGTTCAAGAAGGCCGACAAGAGCGGCGCGCTGTATGCGCTGATCCTCGGCGATGACGAGCTGGCCCAGCAAGTGATAGGTTTCAAACCCCTGCGTGGCCAGGGCGAGCAACAGAACATTGCCTTTGATGCGCTCGCCGCGCACTTGGCCACCTGCGTCGTGCAGGGTTGAAGCTGTCGAACAGCCGAATTTAGCGATTAAGGAGTATTGGGGTGTCGAGTACTGATGATGAGCAACTGGCCGAGTTCAAGGACTGGTGGCAGCGTAACGGCAAGCCCCTGGTTACTGGCGGTCTGCTGGCTTTAGTGGTGGTGTTCGGCTGGCAAGCCTGGCACAAGTATCAGGCCAACCAGTCCCAAGGCGCCTCGATTCTCTATCAGCAATTGCTGGAAACCACACTGACGCCGGACGGCAAGCCTGATCCAGCCCAAGTGGCGGACCTGGCCGGCAAGCTGAAAAACGAATTTGGCGGTAGCACCTACGCCCAATACGGTAGCCTGTTCGTCGCGAAAGTTGCGGTCGACACCGGCAAGCTGGATGACGCAGCCACCGAGCTGAAGGCCATCGCCGACAAGCCGACCAACCCGACCCTGGGTGAAATCGCACGTCAGCGCCTGGCTCAGGTGTTGGCGGCACAGAACAAGGCTGACGAAGCACTCAAACTGCTCGACGGCGATGCTGACAAGGCATTTGTGGCCACTCGTGAAGAGCTCAAGGGCGACCTGTTGGTCCAATTGGGTCGTACCGACGAAGCCCATGCTGCGTACCAAAAAGCCAAGGCGGCGCTGTCTGATGAAGCGGCGGTCGGTGGCTTACAAATCAAGCTGGACGACTTGGCCAAAGGGGATGCGTGACGTGATCCGTTGGAAACATGCAGCATTGCTGGCTCTGGCCGTTCTGGCCGCGGGTTGCAGCAGCAACAGTAAAAAAGAACTGCCTCCTGCCGAGCTGACCAGCTTCAAGGAAGAAGTGGTCCTGCAAAAGCAGTGGAGCCGCTCCGTCGGTGATGGTCAGGGCGACCTGTACAACCTGTTGCAGCCGGCAATCGACGGCGACAACATTGTGGCCACTGACTCCACTGGCGTTGTCATGGCCATGGATCGCATGAATGGCGACGTGAAGTGGAAGAAAGACCTCGAACTGCCGGTTTCCGGTGGTGTAGGCGTCGGCTACGGCATGGTGCTGGTCGGTACGCTCAAAGGCGACGTGGTGGCTCTGGACTCGGCAACGGGTGAAGAGAAATGGCGCGCTCGCGTGACCAGCGAAGTGCTTGCCGCACCGGCTACCAACGGCGATGTGGTCGTGGTGCAGACTCAGGATGACCGTGTAATCGGTCTGGATGCCGCCACCGGCAACCAACGCTGGTTGTACGACAGCACCCCGGCGGTGTTGACCCTGCGCGGTACCAGTGGTCCGATTGTAACCAACAACCTGGCCGTTGCTGGCCTGTCGACCGGTAAAGTGGTCGCCCTGGATACCCAGAACGGCGTGCCGGCCTGGGAAACCCGTGTGGCCATCCCGCAAGGTCGCTCCGAACTGGATCGCGTAGTGGACATCGACGGCGGCCTGCTGCTGTCGGGTGAAACCATTTATGTGGCCACCTACCAGGGCCGTGTTGCGGCACTGGACCTGCAAAGCGGCCGCATCAACTGGCAGCGTGATGCTTCCAGCTACGCCGGTGTCGCCCAAGGGTTTGGCAGCGTCTACGTAAGCCTCGCTTCCGGCACCGTTGAAAGTGTCGACGAGCGTTCCACCACTGCACTGTGGAGCAACGACTCCCTGGCCCGCCGTCAATTGTCGGCACCGGAAGTGTTCTCCAGCTACGTAGCGGTAGGTGACTTCGAAGGTTACCTGCACCTGCTGAGCCAGGTAGACGGTCGTTTTGTCGGCCGCGAGCGTATCGACAGCGACGGTCTGCGTGCGCGTCCGCTGGTTGTGGGTAACATGCTTTACGTGTTTGGCAACAGCGGCAAGCTGGACGCCCTGACCATCAAGTAAGCAACTATGCTTGGGGTAAAACCCAGGCGGCCCCGCTTCGGCGGGGCATGCGGCATTTGACTATGCTGCCCCGAGCACCAGCCGCTGCCTTGCAGCGGCTTTTGTATTTTCTGAAATAACGAAGTGGAGAGCCGCATGGTTCCCGTAATCGCCCTGGTGGGCCGACCTAACGTCGGCAAGTCCACCTTGTTCAACCGCCTGACCAGGACTCGTGACGCCATCGTTGGCGACTTGTCCGGTCTGACCCGTGATCGCCAATACGGTGAGGCAAAGTGGCAAGGGCGCTCCTACATTATTGTCGACACCGGTGGTATCTCCGGTGACGAGCATGGCATGGACGAAAAGATGGCCGAGCAATCGCTGCTCGCTATCGAAGAAGCCGATGTCGTGTTGTTCCTGGTGGACGCCCGCGCGGGCTACACCGCTGCCGACCAGATGATTGGCGAGCACCTGCGCAAGCGCAACAAGCGTTCCTATCTGGTCGCCAACAAGATCGACAACATCGATCCAGAAGCGGCCCGTGCCGAATTCAGCCCGATGGGCCTGGGCGATGCGATCCCGGTCGCCGGTGCCCACGGTCGCGGCATCACCCAGATGCTGGAAATTGCCCTGCGCGACTTCCCCAAGGACGATGAAGAGGAAGAAGAGGGCGAGGAAGAGATCGTTGCCGAAGGTGAGGAAGCCAAGCGCATTCCTGGCCCGAGCGAAAAAGACGGTATCAAGATCGCCATCATCGGCCGCCCCAACGTCGGCAAGTCGACGCTGGTTAACCGCATGCTCGGTGAAGACCGTGTCATTGTGTATGACCAGCCGGGTACTACCCGCGACAGTATCTACATCCCGTTCGAGCGTAACGACGAGAAGTACACGCTGATCGACACCGCCGGTGTGCGCAAGCGCGGCAAGATCCACGAGGAAGTTGAAAAGTTCTCGGTGGTCAAAACCCTGCAAGCGATCAAAGACGCCAACGTAGTGATATTCGTGATGGACGCCCGCGAAGGCGTGGTGGACCACGACCTCAACTTGCTGGGCTTTGCCCTGGAAGCCGGTCGTGCCCTCGTCATCGCGATCAACAAGTGGGACGGCATGACGCCGAGCGAGCGCGATTTCGTCAAGATCGAGTTGCAGCGTCGCCTGTTCTTCGTCGAGTTCGCCGATATTCACTTTATCTCGGCACTGCACGGCACCGGCGTGGGCAACCTCTACGCGTCCGTGCAGAACTCGTTCAAGTCTGCGGTTACCCGCTGGCCGACCAACCGCCTCACCCAGATCCTGGAAGATGCGGTCGGTGAGCATGCGCCGCCGATGGTCAACAACCGTCGGATCAAGCTGCGTTACGCCCACTTGGGTGGTGCCAACCCGCCGATTATCGTGATCCACGGTAACCAGATCGAGAAGGTGCCCAAGTCCTATGTGCGTTACCTGGAAAACACCTACCGCCGTGTCTTGAAACTGGTCGGTACGCCGATCCGTATCGAGTTCAAGGGGGGCGAGAACCCATACGAAGGCAACAAGAACACACTGACTGACCGTCAGGTGAACAAGAAGCGTCGTTTGATGACTCACCACAAGAAAGCCGACAAGAAGCGCCGCGACAAGCGCTGATTGAGGTTTAAAAAAGGCGCCGATGGCGCCTTTTTTGTTGTTTCAAGAAAAGACGCGTGCGATATAGAAATTGACTGCGCCGAAGGATCCTTTGGCAGAACCTAGAACCAGAATTCGCTCCTGCTGGTCGATAGCAAGATCAATCACTGTGTTGAACTGACCACCAAACTCCAGCGTCACCCGGCCGTTCTTCGATGCGCCAAAGGTAATATCTGGTTCGCCACTGCGCTCAAAGCGAGCCAGTACGGCTTGACTGCTGAACCCGCCATCAACAACGCCGATGGCAATAACTTTCCCTTCGTGTATCAGAACCTTGTGCCAAGCGGTCACCTGTGGGGTTATGACAGGCAGTCCGCCGAAATCAGGGTGTGGGGTTCCGTCGGCGTGCAGTTTGACCATTAGCGCGCCCTGCGAGGTTGCCCCGCAAACCAGAATGCTCTCTTCGTTGCAGACCAAGTGAGCGTAACGCTGATTTTGGGTGCGGTACTCGCCATTGTTGGCGAACGTGGTATCGAGCCCTCCATTATTGTCAAAACGTTTAATCAGCCCCCCCTTGATACCTCGTTTATCGTCGGTGTTACCCACCACAAGAATACGGTCATCAACCTGATGGCCCAGGGCGGTGGGATCATAGGTTTCACCGCCTCGGGTGTGGGTCTCGGCGTATTGCTTGCCTTGGTTGAACGTGATGTCCAGTTCTCCGTTCGGCTCGATTCGCGATAACAAACTGCCCCAATAATCTAATTCATCCACGTACTGAAACAGCGTCACTATGAACCCGGTCGACTGAGTGTCGCCGTCGACAAGTGGGGTTCCAGGGCTGGCTGACTCCCCTGGAAGTGGCGATGTCAGCACAAAAGTGCCGTTATTGCCGCTGTCGGTATCAGCACGACCATCATCATGCAGCCAGGCAAGCGAGGGCATGCGCATATTCGCGTGGTTGTGCACGAAGCCCAACAACAGCCATCTGGAGTCGCGCAACGGAAATATTTTTGCGCCGTAAGAACCCCATGCAGGCTCGTCAGGCTTGAAGTGCCCGCATGCCATTCCCAGCGTCCCAAACCCTTCGACCAACGCTCCATTCTCGTCCCGGCGCATCAAAATGAACTGCGTTCGGGTATGGGTGGGCAAAATGTCTGGTGCGGCACCTGCAATCAACGTCTCGTTATTGTCGGTGAGGCGCATCCCCCGCGCTTCGTACAATTCGATTCCGGCTGGATTGACCAGTTGGTAGCCCGCATTTCCGTAGGATACATCCAGATCTCCAGGTGCTTGGGCAGTAGGAGGGGCGTCGGTGTATGAAGGCATGACCGTTATCCTGGCTGAGTGATTTGTTCGCTCAGTAAGCGCGAGGTATTTCGTCTGGGTAACTGTGAGAATTACCTGTTTTTCTTTTTCAAATGACCAGCCGTCGTTTTGTTCAGACGCTCCCGGGCACACACGACCAGGTTCCATTAGGTGCGGCAGCTTTTTTGTCCGCAATGCATAAGCTATCCTCGAGCGCGCCCGCGCCGCCGAAGAGCCGGGTGTTCAGCAGGGGCTTTCCATGATCACCAGCAAGCTGCCGAATGTCGGCACCACTATTTTCACCACCATGTCGCAACTCGCTGCCGAAACCGGGGCGCTCAACCTGTCCCAGGGCTTTCCCGATTTCAACGGCCCCCAAGGCTTGCTGGATGCGGTGGGCAAGCACATCGCCCTCGGCCATAACCAATACGCACCGATGACCGGCCTGCCCATGTTGCGTCAGCAAGTGGCGGCCAAGATCGCCCGCAGTTATGGCGCCACGGTGGATGTCGACAGCGAAGTGACCATCACTCCCGGCGCCACCGAGGCGATCTTCTGCGCGATTCAGGCCGTGGTTCGCAACGGTGATGAAGTCATCGTGTTCGATCCCAGCTACGACAGCTACGAGCCGTCGGTCGAGCTGGCCGGTGGCCGCTGCGTGCATGTGCAACTAAGCCTGCAAGGCTTCGCGCTCGACTTCGACAAGATCAAGGCCGCGCTCTCACCGCGTACGCGCATGATCATCCTCAACTCGCCGCACAACCCCACCGGTGCGTTGATCAGCCGTGCCGAGCTGGACCAGTTGGCTGAACTGATCCGCGACCGCGATATCTACCTGGTCAGCGATGAGGTCTACGAACACCTGGTGTTCGATGGTGTGCCCCATGTCAGCGTGCTGGCCCATGAAGAGTTGTATCAGCGTGCATTCGTGGTCAGCTCCTTCGGCAAGACCTACCACGTCACCGGCTGGAAAACCGGCTACGTGGTCGCGCCACCGGCCCTGACCTTAGAGCTGCGCAAGGTGCATCAATATGTCAACTTCTGCGGTGTGACCCCTTTGCAGTACGCTTTGGCTGACTTCATGGCCGAACACCCGGAACACGTCGAGCAGCTGCCGGCTTTTTATCAGGCCAAGCGCGACCTGTTCTGCGACCTGCTGGCGCCGTCGCGTTTCAGCTTTACCCGGGTGGCCGGCACCTACTTTCAACTGGTGGATTACTCACAGATTCGCCCGGACCTGGATGACGTCGCCATGTCACTGTGGATGACCCGCGAACACGGCGTGGCGACGATTCCGGTCTCGGTGTTCTATCAGAGCCCGCCGCAAGGCCAGCGCCTGGTGCGCCTGTGCTTTGCCAAACGCGAGGAGACGCTGCAACAAGCGGCGAAGAAACTATGCGTGATTTGACTGCATTACCCGACCTGAATATCGCCTTGGTCCAGACGAGCCTGGCGTGGCATGACCGTCAGGCCAATCTCGAGCATTTCGAACTGTTGCTGGAGCAGGCCAAAGGCGCCGACCTGATTGTGCTGCCGGAGATGTTCACCACCGGTTTCTCCATGGAATCGCAAACCCTCGCCGAGCCCGAACATGGCCCGACTCATCTCTGGTTGCAAGCCCAGGCAGCCAAGTACAACGCGGTGATCACCGGCAGCGTGATCATCCAGGCCGCCGACGGCAGCCACCGTAACCGCCTGCTGTGGGCGCGCCCGGACGGTGAAGTGCTGCACTACGACAAGCGTCACCTGTTTCGTATGGCAGGCGAACACGATCACTACACGCCCGGCGAGCGCCAGGTGCAGTTCGAGTTGAAGGGCTGGCGCATTCGCCCGTTGATTTGCTACGACCTGCGCTTCCCGGTGTGGAGCCGTGATGCCCAGGACACTGACCTGCTGCTGTACACCGCGAACTGGCCGGGAGCACGGCGTCAGCATTGGAACCGCTTGCTGCCGGCGCGGGCTATCGAGAACCTGTGTTACGTGGCGGCAGTCAATCGGGTGGGTACGGATGGCAAGGGCTTTGCCTACACCGGAGACAGCCAGGTGCTGGATTTCCAGGGTGAGACCTTGCTCAGTGCCGGGGAGGCGGACGGGGTGTTTCAGGTGTGCCTGAATGCGGCAGAGTTGGCGGCGTATCGCGAAAAATTTCCAGCGAACCTGGATGCCGATAGGTTTCAGTTTGTCTGACAGACCGCTTTCGCGAGCAAGCCCGCTCCCACATTCGACCGCATTTATCCTGTAGGGATGCGGTCAAAATGTGGGAGCGGGCTTGCTCGCGAAGAGGCCATCCGCATCACCGCCCATCCAAAGCAAAAAAGGCCCCTGGATTCTCACCCAGGGGCCTTTTGCATTACCGCGACAGTGCTTACGCCGCCTTCGCTTCCAGCTGGCTCAACGAACGGTTCAGCGCACTGAACACCGCCTTGAAGCTCGCCGTGGTGATGTTTTCATCAATCCCTACACCGTGCACCGGGCGTTCGCCGTTTACGCGAAGCTCGATGTAGGCCGCAGCCTTGGCATTGGTGCCGGCGCCGATCGCGTGTTCGTTGTAGTCCATGATCTCAACCTTGATCGGCAGCGCGGCAACCAATGCTTCCAGAGTGCCGTAACCCTTGCCGTTCCAGCGCAGGTTGGTTTCGCCCTGGCCTTTGCCGGAGACTTCCACTTCCACGGTGCTATTGCCGTTTTCTTCCTGCAGGCGGTGGCTCACCAGCGCGTACGGGGTGTTGGCTTGCAGGTATTCACGCTGCAACAGGGCGTAGATTTGCGGTGCAGTCATCTCCAGGCCCACGCGGTCGGTTTCGGCCTGTACCACTTGGCTGAATTCGATCTGCATGCGGCGTGGCAAGCTGATGTCGTATTCCTGCTCCAGCAGGTAGGCGATGCCGCCTTTGCCCGACTGGCTGTTCACGCGGATCACTGCCTCGTAGCTGCGGCCGATGTCGGCCGGGTCGATCGGCAAGTACGGCACTTCCCACAGCGCGTCGGCTTTCTGCTGGGTAAAGCCCTTGCGGATTGCGTCCTGGTGGGAGCCGGAGAACGCGGTGTGCACCAGATCGCCAACGTACGGATGACGTGGGTGCACCTGGATCTGGTTGCACTCCTCGACGACTTTGCGCACGCCGTCGATATCGGAAAAGTCCAGCTGCGGGTCGAGGCCTTGGGTGTACATGTTCAAGGCTACGGTCACGAGGTCGACGTTACCGGTACGCTCGCCGTTGCCGAACAGGCAGCCTTCGACACGGTCGGCGCCGGCCATCAGGCCCAGCTCGGTGGCGGCCACGCCGGTGCCACGGTCGTTGTGGGTGTGCAGGCTGATGATCACGCTGTCACGACGGTTGATATGGCGGCCGAACCACTCGATCTGGTCGGCATAGATGTTGGGTGTCGCGCATTCAACCGTGGCCGGCAGGTTGAGGATCATCTTGTGCTCAGGCGTCGGGTTCCACACCTCGATCACCGCGTCACAGACTTCCTTGGCGAACTCAAGCTCGGTGGCGCTGAAGGTCTCCGGGGAGTACTCGAAGGTCCACTGGGTGTCCGGCTGCTGGGCGGCGTATTTGACGAACAGCTTGGCCGCGTTGACCGCTATGGCCTTGATGCCGTCTTTGTCCTGGTTGAACACGATGCGGCGGAACGACGGCGACGTGGCGTTGTACAAGTGCACGATGGCCTTTTTGGCGCCGCGCAGGGATTCGAAAGTACGTGCGATCAGGTCTTCACGGCCCTGGGTCAGCACCTGGATGGTGGTGTCCGCGGGGATGTGGTTGTCTTCGATCAAGGTGCGCACGAAGTCGAAGTCGGTTTGCGACGCGGCCGGGAACGAAGCTTCGATTTCCTTCACGCCTACAGACACCAGGGTCTTCCAGAAACGCAGCTTCTTCGCAGCGTCCATCGGCTCGATCAGCGACTGGTTGCCATCACGCAGGTCGGAGCTGCACCAGATCGGCGCTTCGGTGATGGTCTTCGACGGCCAGGTGCGGTCCGGGATATCGATGGTCGGGAACGCGCGGTACTTCGAAGACGGGTCTTTGAGCATGCTCATCGGGAAATCCTTTAGTAGTAGGGGCCGAGAAAAGGCGGCCTGCCGTAAAACTGTTATTGGGGACGAAGCTTGGGACGAGGCAGATCGATTCAGCCTGGCAGTCGTGCGCTGACGAGGCACAGGCTGCGGTGCTGGCGGAGCTGAATGAGGGTGTGAGAGGTTTTCATAAGCTCAACCCTAACCGCCGGGGTGAAAGATGGCAAGTAGTCGGGAAAAATTGAGATAAGTTCTTCTATTTGGCTGCGATTTGATATTTTGTTGCGGTTTTTGAGTTGTAGGTTTGTTTTTATTGCGCAGTAGTTATTGGGCGCGCAATTGGGCTGGCAGACCCGGCTTCATCGCGGGCAAGCCCGGCTCCCACAGGGAATCGCGTTCACCTGTGGGAGCCGGGCTTGCCCGCGATGAGGCCGGTAGGTTGAATATTTATATCAGGGCTGGAACGCGCCGATAAAAATCGCCGGGTCGACCCGCGCATCGTTAAGGCTGATATTCCAATGCATGTGCGGCCCGGTCGCACGGCCTGTGGAACCGACCTTGCCCACTACCGCGCCGCGTGCCAGTTGGTCGCCGACTTTGACGTCGATCTTCGACATATGGCAGAACATGCTGATAAAGCCCTGGCCATGGTCGACGAACACAGTGTTGCCGTTGAAGAAGTAGTTGCCGGTCAGGATCACTTTGCCCGCTGCCGGTGTCTTGATCGGCGTGCCTGCACCCACCGCGAAGTCCAGCCCCGAATGCGGGTTGCGCTCCTCGCCATTAAAGAACCGACGCACGCCGAACTTGCTCGACAGTGGCCCATTGACCGGTTTGTCCAGCAGCAGGTTGCTCGGCGTATTCGGGCTGAAGCTGCGGTAGGCCTTGAGCTGTACGGCCAGTTCACCTTCGATGCGCTTGAGTTGCGCCGGGTCCGGGTTCACCTGGCTTTTGTTCTTCAAGGTGATGTGTTGTTCGGGGTATTTCTTGAAGCCCACCACAAACGGCAAGTTCTGCCCGCCGCTGGTGATGCGCTCGGTGCCGGGCTTGACGGTCAGCGGGATCCCGACAATCGCCAGCCAGTTGTTCTGTTCCTTGACCACCAGCACCGGCCGATTCAGGTAGCTGGCTTTGGGCGCGCTGGCCGAAGTGCCGAGGTCGACCACCGCCACGCCACCCGGCACTGGCTTGTTCAGCAGCCGCGTGATGTAGCTGTCGGCGTGGGCGTTGAAGGTGAGGCACAACAATATCAGCAGGCTAAATAAACGTGGCATCGATCAATCCAGTAACGACAGGGTGACGGGCGTCAGGTGGTTATCTTCCACCCGCACCTGCAATTGGCCTTCGCCCAGGCGTGCGGTCAGGCGCTGGCCAGTGTGGGTTTGCGCGGCGTTGCGGATCGCCTGGCCACGCTCGTCCAGCAGGATGCTGTAGCCACGGCCCAGGGTCGCCAGCGGGCTGACCACCTGCAGGGTCTGCACCTGGCTTTGCAGTTGCAGGCGGCGTGCCTTGAGGCCTTCGCGCATGGCGCGGGGCAGGCGTTCTGCGAGGCTGTCCAGGCGCTGGCGCAGCAGGGCCAACTGGCGGCCGGGGTGTTGGCCGGCGAGGCGGGTTTCCAGACGGATCAGGCGTTCGCGACGGGTGTTGAGGCTGCGCTCGAAGGCGCGGCGCAGGCGCATGTCCAGGTCATCCAGGCGTTGGGCCTGTTGGCGCAGACGTTCGCCAGGGTGGCGCAGGCGGCGGGCCATGCCCTCAAGGCGCAGGCGGTCGTGGCTGAGGCGGTTGCGCATCAGCATCACCAGGCGGCGGTGCAGGTTTTCGACCTGGCGCACCAGGTGGCTGGCGTCGGGCGCGAGCAATTCAGCGGCGGCGGAGGGCGTGGGGGCGCGCACGTCCGCCACAAAGTCGCAGATCGACACATCGGTTTCATGGCCGACGGCGCTGACGATGGGTGTTACGCAAGCATCTACCGCACGGGCTACGGCTTCTTCGTTGAAGCACCAGAGGTCTTCCAGCGAACCGCCGCCACGGGCCAGGATCAACGCATCGAAGCCACGCGCGTCGGCCAGTTTCAGTGCGCGCACAATCTGTGGAATGGCTTCGCGGCCTTGCACTGCGGTGGGAATCAGTGTCAGTTCAACGTTTGGCGCACGACGGCGGAACACGCTGATGATGTCGCGGATCACCGCGCCGGTGGGCGAGCTGATAATCCCGATGCGCCTAGGGTGCGCCGGCAGCGGCACCTTGCGCTCGGCACTGAACAGGCCTTCGGCGCTGAGCTTTTCCTTCAGCGCATCAAAGGCCAGGCGCAGCGCGCCGTCGCCGGCAGGTTCCACGGTATCGAGGATCAACTGATAGTCGCCACGGCCTTCGAACAGCGAGACCTTGCCGCGCACCTTCACCGCCAAGCCGTCCTTCAACGCCTGGCGGACTCGCGCGGCATTGTTGCGAAACAGCGCGCAACGCACTTGGGCGCCACTGTCCTTGAGGGTGAAATACACATGGCCGGAAGCCGGGCGGGCGAGGTTGGAGATCTCGCCTTCGACCCAGATATTGGTGAACACGTCTTCCAGCAACACCCGCGCGCGGCCGTTGAGCTGGCTGACAGTCAGGACTTCGCGGTCCAGGCCCAAGCGGGCAAAAGGATCTTTAATCATGGCGGCAGTTTATAGGCATTCGTGCAAGGTTTGGCAGAATTGCTCCACCAGTGCGCTCGGTGCCTGCGCGCAGGCAAGGGCCACGGTACTCAAGCAGTCCGGGTCGGCCAGGGGCAAAAAGTGCAGGTTGGCCGGCGCTATGTCCTGCATGGATTTTGGTAACAGGGCAATACCGAATCCGGCCTGGATCAGTTGCAACTGCGTGGTTTTGCGCGACATCACTCGCGCCGCTTTGGGGAAAAATCCTGCACGCATGCACAGCTCGGCCGACAGATAACTCAGGCCGCCGCGCTGGGGGTGGGGGATCGAGATAAACGCTTCGTCCTTGAGTTGCTCCAGTTCGATCGGGTTATTACTGCGGGCCAGTGGGTGATTGGGTGGCACGGCCAGCAACAATTGTTCGCTGTATAAAGGCACCACGCGCACGCCCTCACGCTGGCGCAGCACGGGTAAACGCAAGAGGCCGACGTCCAGGCGCCCGTCGGCAATTTCTTCAAGCTGCGCTTCGGAAGACAGCTTGACGATATCCATCGTCACGCCGGGGCAACGCTGCAGCCAGGTACTGATGCCGTGCAGCAACGGCCCGCTCATCGGCACGGTGCTCGAATGGCTCAGGCGCAGGGTGCCAAGCTGTCCATTGCCAACCTGCGTGGCCATCTCACTGGCCTTGAGCAGATCGGTCAGCAGGTTGCGCGCCCTTGGGTAAAAGGCTTCGCCCGCCGCCGTCAGCCGGGGCTGGCGCGCGGTGCGTTCGAACAGCGGGGTTTGCAGCTGGGTTTCCAGCTCTTTGATCTGTCGGCTCAGCGCTGATTGCGCCACAAACAAACGCTCGGCGGCGGCGCTGAAGCTGCCGCTGTCGGCGATTTCGACGAAGTAGCGCAGTTGGCGAGTGGATATCACGCGTCATGCCTTTTCGAGATGAGTGGAGGGCTTTGAAGATATTAGTCGCAACACTCGGCGATGGCTAAAGTGATGCCTGTCTCTTTTAAGGAATACGTCATGAATCCGGTTGAGCTGATGAGCCAGTGGTCGTTCAGTGGTGTCGATTGGCTGGTCATCGGCCTGGGTGTGGCGGTGGCTTACATCGTGTTCGGCATTGCCGGTTTTGGCACGGCGCTGGTGGCGGGGCCGATCCTGATTGTGTTTATGCCGCTGTCGAAGATCATCCCGTTGCTGGTGCTGCTGGATTTTGTCGCGGCTTTTGGCAATCTGCTGCAATTGCGGCGAGACGTGAACAGGCCCGAACTGCTGCGGTTGCTGCCGTGCATGGCCATCGGTTGCACGCTGGGTGTGATCTTTCTGCTCAACCTGCATTCGGATCTGTTGTTGCTGCTGATGGGGCTGTTTATCAGCGCCTATGCGATCTACAGCTTGTCGGTGAAGGCGCGGCCCACGCAACTTTCCAAAGGCTGGTCGATTCCCATGGGCACCGTCGGCGGGCTGTTTGGCGCTTTGTTTGGCAGTGGCGGCTTTTTATATGCGATCTACCTCAACAGCCGTTTGCCCAAGGACGCGGCGCGGGCCACGCAAAGTGCGTTGATCAGTTGCAGCACGGTGGTGCGCCTGAGCCTGTTTCTGGTCGCCGGGGTGTATGCGGATCTGCCGTTGCTGTTGTTGGCCGTTTGTCTATTGCCGGCGATGGCCCTGGGGCTGTGGTGTGGGCGCAGGTTGACGATGCGCATGTCCCGCGAAGCCTTTGTGCGCTTGGTGACGTGGTTGGTGTTGGCCAGTGGCATTGCATTGATTGGGCGGTATTTGAGTACTTGACCCGATTTCTTCAGGGATTAAGCTGCCAGCCTTCAGGGCCTCTTCGCGAGCAAGCCCGCTCCCACATTTGGCATTGTGAACACTTTCAAAATGTGGGAGCGGGCTTGCCCGCGATGGCGCCAGTAGCCACACCGCAGGGCTCCCAAGCACCATGAACTCCCAAAGCATCCTTGTCCCCAAAATCTCCACCTTGCCCGTCCACGAACCCCGCGCCCGCGCGATCGTGCGCTGGCTGGTGCGCAAGAACATCATCAAGGAAGAGCTGACCACCTGCGGGCGCACCGGCAACCGCATGGCCTACGCCCTGGCCGATGGCGCCCGTGCCGTGGTGCTGCACCCCGAGGCGCTGCCGTTCAACGAGCCGGTCAATGGCCTGGAGATCATCTACAAGCGCTGCATCTACACACCCGCCAAGGGCTTTCTCGAAGAAGCCGGCTGCCCGGAATGCCTTAAAGAAGTCGGCGAAGCACTGTTCGAAAGCCTGGAAGAGTGGATGCCTGGCCACACCGACAACTTCACCTGCCCGTTGTGTGGGCATGAAGATGACATCAACGGGTTTCTGTTCCTGCAGGAATGCGGGTTTTCCAACCTGGGTTTCATCTTCAACAACTGGGCGGAGGCGGGGTTCAAGCAGAGCTTTATCGACGAATTTGCCGACTGGCTGGACCAGAAGATGAGTTGGGTCAAAGTCGAGCTTTAATCCATCTATCAGTATTACCAAGTTTGTCAGAGTTTTACATTGAGCCCGACAGGGTGCATGTATATAATGGCGCGCTTCCATTTTCCCGCTCGGGAGCCCCCGCGATGCTGCGTATCAGCCAAGAAGCTCTGACATTCGACGACATTCTCCTAGTGCCCGGTTATTCCGAGGTGCTTCCTAACGAAGTCAGTCTCAAGACCCGCCTAACCCGTGGCATCGAGCTGAATATTCCTCTGGTTTCCGCTGCCATGGACACCGTCACTGAAGCCCGTTTGGCAATCGCCATGGCTCAGGAAGGCGGCATTGGCATCATCCACAAGAACATGACCATCGAGCAGCAAGCTGCCGAAGTGCGCAAGGTCAAGCGTTACGAAGCCGGTGTGGTGAAAGATCCCATCACCATCGAAGCCGACGCTACCGTGCGTGATCTGTTCGACCTGACCCGCCTGCACAACATCTCCGGCGTTCCGGTACTGCACGATGGCGACCTGGTCGGCATCGTCACTTCCCGTGACGTGCGTTTCGAGAACCGCCTTGAAGTCACCGTCCGTGAAGTGATGACGCCTAAAGAGCGCCTCGTCACTGTCAAGGAAGGCGCCGACAAGAACGACGTGCGCGAACTGCTGCACAAGCACCGCATCGAGCGCGTGCTGATCGTCGACGACAAATTCGCCCTCAAAGGCATGATGACCGTCAACGACATCGAAAAAGCCAAGGCATACCCGTTGGCCAGCAAGGATGATCAAGGTCGTCTGCGTGTTGGCGCTGCGGTCGGCACCGGCAAAGACACCGGTGACCGCGTTTCGGCCCTGGTGGCTGCCGGTGTTGACGTGGTAGTGGTCGACACCGCCCACGGTCACTCCAAAGGCGTGATCGATCGCGTTCGCTGGGTCAAACAGAATTTCCCTGACGTACAGGTGATCGGCGGCAACATTGCCACCGGCGCAGCTGCCAAGGCCCTGGCCGAAGCCGGCGCCGATGCGGTCAAGGTCGGTATCGGCCCTGGTTCCATCTGCACCACGCGTATCGTCGCCGGTGTAGGCGTGCCGCAAATCAGCGCCATCGCCAACGTCGCCGCTGCCCTTGAAGGCACCGGCGTTCCGTTGATCGCCGACGGCGGCATCCGTTTCTCCGGTGACCTGTCCAAGGCCATCGTCGCCGGTGCTTCCTGCGTGATGATGGGCTCGATGTTCGCCGGTACCGAAGAAGCGCCGGGCGAAATCGAGCTGTTCCAGGGCCGTTCGTACAAGGCTTACCGCGGCATGGGTTCGCTGGGCGCCATGTCCCAGGCGCAAGGCTCCTCCGACCGCTACTTCCAGGACTCCTCGGCAGGCGCCGAGAAGCTCGTACCGGAAGGCATCGAAGGCCGTGTGCCGTACAAAGGCACCCTGAGCGCGATCATCCATCAACTGATGGGCGGCCTGCGTTCCTCGATGGGCTACACCGGCAGCGCCGACATCGAAGAAATGCGCACCAAGCCAGAGTTCGTACGGATCACCGGCGCCGGCATGGCTGAATCCCATGTCCACGACGTGCAGATCACCAAGGAAGCGCCGAACTACCGCGTAGGTTGAGGCTTCCAGCAAAACGTTAAGTAACCGGGGCTGTTCTTTCAGCCCCGAGTTGTTTCTGATTCATTAGACGAGACTGACTTCATGGCCCTCGACATTCACGCCCACCGCATCCTGATCCTCGACTTCGGTTCCCAGTACACCCAGCTGATCGCCCGCCGCGTGCGTGAAATCGGCGTGTACTGCGAACTGCACCCGTTCGACATGGACGACGAAGCGATCCGCGAATTCGCACCTAAAGGCGTCATCCTCGCCGGTGGCCCCGAGTCCGTGCACGAAGCCAACAGCCCGCGTTGCCCGCAAGCCGTGTTCGACCTCGGCGTGCCCGTCTTCGGTATCTGCTACGGCATGCAGACCATGGCCGAGCAACTGGGCGGCAAGGTGGAAGGTTCCGAACTGCGTGAATTCGGTTATGCCCGTGTGGATGTGGTCGGCAAGAGCCGCCTGCTGGACGGCATCGAAGACCACATCGACGCCGACGGCCTGTTCGGCCTCGACGTGTGGATGAGCCACGGTGACAAGGTCACCAAGATGCCGGAAGACTTCCACATCCTGGCCAGCACCCCGAGCTGCCCGATCGCCGGCATGTTCAACGACGAGCGCGGCTACTACGGCGTGCAGTTTCACCCGGAAGTGACCCACACCAAGCAAGGCGGGCGCATCCTGTCGCGCTTCATCCTCGACATCTGCCAATGCGAAGCCCTGTGGACCCCGTCGAAAATCGCTGAAGACGCCATCGCCAACGTGCGCGCCCAGGTCGGCACCGACAACGTATTGCTCGGCCTGTCCGGCGGCGTTGACTCCTCCGTGGTAGCCGCCTTGCTGCACAAAGCCATCGGCGACCAGCTGACCTGCGTGTTCGTCGACAACGGCCTGCTGCGCCTGCATGAAGGCGAGCAAGTGATGGCCATGTTCGCCGAGAACATGGGCGTCAAGGTGATCCGCGCCAACGCCGAGGACCAGTTCCTCAACAACCTGGCGGGCGAAAGCGACCCAGAGAAGAAGCGCAAGATCATCGGCCGCACCTTCATCGACGTATTCGATGCCCAGTCCAACAAACTGGACAACATCAAGTACCTCGCCCAAGGCACCATCTACCCTGACGTGATCGAGTCGGCCGGCGCCAAGAGCGGCAAGGCCCACGTGATCAAGTCCCACCACAACGTGGGTGGCCTGCCGGAGGAGATGAACCTCAAGCTGGTAGAACCGCTGCGCGAACTGTTCAAGGACGAAGTCCGCCGTCTGGGCCTGGAGCTCGGCCTGCCGTACGACATGGTCTACCGCCACCCGTTCCCAGGCCCGGGCCTGGGCGTGCGTATCCTCGGTGAAGTGAAGAAGGAGTACGCCGACCTGCTGCGTCGCGCCGACCACATCTTCATCGAAGAACTGCGCAAGGCCGACTGGTACCACAAAGTCAGCCAGGCCTTCGTGGTGTTCCAGCCGGTGAAATCGGTGGGTGTTGTCGGTGATGGCCGTCGTTATGCGTGGGTTGTTGCGCTGCGTGCCGTTGAGACCATCGACTTCATGACCGCGCGTTGGGCACACCTGCCGTACGAGCTGCTGGAAACTGTCAGCGGCCGGATCATCAATGAGATCGAAGGCATTTCGCGCGTTACTTATGACGTGTCGAGCAAGCCGCCGGCGACGATTGAGTGGGAATGATTCCTGGCACCTGCCTTGAGTCGTAAATAAACAAAGCCCCGGCACTGCCGGGGCTTTGTTGTTTCAGGGCGGTGATCGGTGACTAGCGGGTAAGCGTTTCCCACTGCCCTTGTGCATTGAGCCGAACCGCAATCGAGTCGGCTGCGTCGTTAGGGGCATGGGGATTGATGATGGCCCAGCCGCTGGTGCCATCCCGATAGGTTTCATAGCGCACGTAGTAGGGCTTGCCATCGTGCATGATCGCGTCGGCAGGGTCGGATTTAAGACGGTAAATCCCCTGATATCTTCCAGGGGCGATGTCCGGCGTTTGGCCCTCCAGTATCTCATTGGCTTCCCACGATGCAGGGATTTCAGGAACACTGGTCGGCGGTATTATTGTCTCGGGATTGCCCGTTGCAACGATGCCCGCTCCTGAGGCCGGGAGTTTTGTGGCCGCCGGCAAGGCGGTGCCGTCGAGCTCTGCCGCCGGAACCCGCAGCTTGATCAGCGGCAACCCCGTGAGCCTCATACCCTGGTTGTTCAGGGCCTGGAGCAGTTCGGTCAACGAGCTGTAGACGGTGCCCTTGAGTCGCGGAAACTGCACCGCATCAATAAAGTAGCCATTACTGGCGGTGCTTTGGATGGTGCTGCGCACCAATGCGCTCAGCCGATTGCGGTGGATCAGGGTCAAGGTTGTCTGGGTTTGTTCCAGAAGATAATCGCCGGGGAGTTTAAGTGCATTCTCGATCTGCCGTTCTGTGAATACATAGGGTTTTGGCAGATCCAGTTCCGTCATTGGCACGTCGAGGGAAAGGTCCGTGTCCAGGCTGCTCAGGGGCGGGTTGGTGGCCCCGGCGTCATTTATCACCTTGGGCCCAAGACGTATGTTGACCCGGGTGCTGGCGGCATTCAGATCCTCACCGATGCGCAGGCTGGTGCCTCCGTTTATTTCACTGATACCGGCCACGCCCCTGTACGTGTTGGTATTTTGCGCCTCGGTCAACGCCACCCATTTGCCTACGCCGTTCTTGAGCTGGTCCAGGCGGATGATTTCGCTGGTCAAAAAGTTCTTCACCATTTGCTCATCCACCGCTACCGGGAATGATCGATAGTTGGCCAGGCAACCGGTGGCCTGTACGCGTATCCCGTAGGCCCGGGCGGTGGTGAGCAGTGCCTGAGTGTTAAAACGCACAGGTAGCAAGGCATCCATTTCCTCAAGATAAGTTCTCAGGCCGTCGGACAGTTCCCCGGTGTTGGCGAACGTATCGAGGTCCAATTGATGCAGATCGTTGAGCAGCCGGTTCAGATAAAGTGTCTTGAGCCCCTGTCGCGCCAGGGTGGGCATGTCTTTGATCAGAATGTACAAGCTGGCGACGCGGCTGGGGCTTTCAGCGACCACCAGGCCTGGCGCGTTTTTGATGATCTCTTCTAGCAGTTCGCTGGAAGACATTTCTGGTGTAAGCGAGGGGAGGGCAGGGCGTTCGGGCAGGGTATGGATGAAAAAAGGCCGGGAAAAAAACTTACGCGCAGCCGTAAGGATTTTGCTGCGCATCGGATTGATAAAGTAATCGGACGTAAAGAAGTCAGTAAGGCCGCCTCCAGGCTTTGGGATGCGCTTGAAGTGATCGGGCCTGCCGCCCATTGCCAGTTCAATCTGATACTGGCCGAGGTTGTTGAGGTCATAAGGAGAGCTCAGGCTGGAGGGCGGGTTATTGCAGTTGGGCGGCCCGTAGGTCGAAGGCATGGCTTCTTCGGGCACGGCTGCCCCCAGATTAGCCTCGCTTGCCGCGATCGTGTCGACAGGTGCGCCGCCCCTGACCGCGTCGGATGGGCGCAAGGCAAGTTCCCATTCTCCAGCAGCATTGAGTTGTACCGGGCGTGAGCCGTAAAACGCGTGAGGGTTTTGCGGGTCAATGATCGCCCAGCTCCCATCACCATTGACGTCGGCTTCGTAGCGCACGTAATAGACGGCATCCTTGAACGTGATGACGGTCGAAGGGTTGGCGTTGACGGTGTAGATATTGCTGTAGCGGCCTCCTTCTGTCATTGGCGTTGCCCCCGTCAGTCCTTGCTGGCGTGCCCAGGACGCCGGTATCGAGGGTTCCGGGTCAAGTGGTGTGGCGGTTGGCAGCGCTGGAGCTTCTTCGTTCGGCGTTGTCACGGCAGGCTCGTCGACCGGATCAGGTTGCAGTGCTTCTTTATACTCGGCCATTTCGGCGGCTTCTGCGGCATCGACCTCAGCACCCACCTCGGTGATGGGGCCCGGCCCGGTCAGGGCCACCACGTTGAACAGCATGGCGATGCCGTTAAGCACGGCCGCCGTGACGCCAGCCTTGCGCTCTGCGCGGGTTCGGCCATTGGCGGCCTGATCGATGTTCAGGCCCGTGAGCGCGATGCTGGCACCCAATACAGGTAATGCCGTCACCCAGCCGATCGCAGCCATTGGGCCGAACACTTTCAAACCGGCACTCAGGTAGCCTATCCAGAGTTTCTTTTGCAGCTCTGCCTGAGTGGTCAGCAGCTGCTGCGCCTCGTCGTACATTGACCAGCGGGTACGATCCCTCAGCCAGGTGAAGGCATCGCTGGTAATTGCCTGGTTTTTTCGATTGATCAGATGATGGTCGGACTTGCCCCAGGTGCCGACCAAGCGGTTCATCAGCTCAGTGATGTTGTCTTGCATGGCCTGGCGGTCAGACAGCGGGAAGTGACAGAGGAAGGCACTGCGGCTTTGCTCATTGTTCATTTTGCCCAAGACCCACCAGTGCATGTCTGCCGGGGTTTCGAGTACTTGGAACGCTGGGGTGTCACCGGGGGTGTAGAGAATCTGCCGGCCATTCGGGTCGACGATGCGCAGCAGGTTGAAAGCCACATGGCCGTCCACGTCCATGGCATAGACCTGCGGGCTTTGGGCGGGCGTCACTTCGGTCTGCAGCATCTGGCGGGTAATAGGCCACGTCACATTGGAGGCGACAGCGTTGATGCAGGTTTGTAAGTCCTCTCGTGTCAATTGCTTGAGGTCAACGGCCTGCACGGCTTTGCTGAGAAAATTGCATTTGGCCAGGGTCCGAAAGTCATCTGCATGAGCGTGCCAGAAATCATCCAGTTGATGGGTGTAGAGGCGGTCGAATTTTATCTCCCAGAAGTCATTCAGTACTTCGTTGCCATGCAGGCGCACTTCGTTGGTTTCGTTAAAATCGCCATACACCGGGCCTTGGGTGTAGAAGCCTCCATAGAGGTCGAGCAAGTCGGCATTGTCGAAGTCGGTGGCGCGAAAGCGCCGAATCACCAACTGTGTCAGGGTGGTCGACTCGTAGGGTTTTTCCAGAACGTGCTCCCAGCCGGTAAAGGTCTTGGTGCTGCTCTGGGCGGACTTGAATCGATGGTAGTAAACATCGTCCGGATCCAGGTCTGTCACGCCGTGCTTTTTCAGGATGCTGCAGGCGGTTTCATGGGCGCTGTCCTGGAGGCTGGGACATGCTTGCACCACCTCGGTGGCCAAGGTCTTGAGGGCCGCCTTGTCGGCGGCGTTGGGCAGGGGATTAGCGGTACTCATGGGACTCATCCGTCGATAAAGAACGGCGAGAGTCCCAAAGGCGCAAGGGTTTCGGGCGCTACATAGTTAGCCCGGAGGTCAGCGCCGCGCTATATCCGAAAAATAAAACTTATCCAGCGTATGCCGCGACTCGGTGTACTCGAACTGCCTTCCATCCTGCAAAAACGTCTGGTTGCTCACCACAATCACATGGCTTTGCCCATCCAGATCCAGATGCGCCTGGTCGTCCTTGCTGCGCGGCAGTGCTTCGATGGTGCGTTGCGCGTAACTGATCTGCAGCTCCAGCGTTTGCTCGATAAACGCATAGATCGACTGCTCGGCGATGTCCCGATCCAGGCCCGGGATCAGGTCAGCCACAAAGTGGTTGATGTCCAGGATCACCCGTTTGCCGCCGATGCGCCGTACCCGCTTGATGCGGGTAATCAGAGCGCCGGGCGCCGCTTCGATGTGTTGCAGCAGCGAGCCTTCCAGCGCGAACTGGCTGAATTCGACCACCTCGGTGCGTACGTCATCGCCTAAGTCAGCGTGGGTTTCGTGGAAGCTGACAATGCCGCCCAATTGGAACTCGATGGGGTTGGGCGACAACACAAAGGTGCCCTTGCCGTGGATTTTTTGCGCAAACCCACGCTCCTGCAACTGCTCGATGGCGCGACGCACCGTGCCACGGCTGGCCTGGTAGGCGTCCATCAGTTCGGTTTCAGAGGGAAGGCGCGTACCGCGTTGCAGGCGTTCAGTGGTGATGCTGGCAAGCAGATCCGTATAGATCTGGTTGTATTTGCTCATGGGGATGGCTCTGTGCCCGGCTTGATGAAGGTGAACGGCGCGTTCAAGGCAGGAACCTTAGTGGCAGAGGTGGGCTTTGTCCATTGGACCTGCGTGGAATTAGGGAAATGTCTGACTTCAAATTCAGAAATTTAAACTTAATGTAACTCGTACAGACGAGTTGTTGATTTAACTCGTACATACGAGTACTTTTGGCCACGGCGTGCTGCCAATGACTGCCCTCAAATAAAAAAACCAAAGTGGAAACCAAGCATGAGCCACGACTATTCGAATATTGCCCGCGAGATTCTCGAGAACCTCGGGGGCAGCGACAACCTTGAGCAAGCTGCCCATTGCGTGACTCGCCTGCGCCTGGCGCTCAAGGACCCGAGCCTGGTCAACGGCAGTGCGTTGAACCAGGTCGATCTGGTCAAGGGCTCGTTCTTCACCGGCGGCCTGTTCCAGGTCGTGATCGGCCCCGGCGAAGTGGAAAAGGTCTATGCCGCCCTGCGTGAGCAGACGGGGCTTGCGGCTTCGACCATTGCCGACGTCAAGCAGAAGGGCGCCGACAAGACCAACGCCATGCAGCGTCTGGTGCGGGTATTTTCCGACGTGTTCATGCCGATCCTGCCCGCGCTGATCATCGCCGGCCTGCTGATGGGCGTGAACAACCTGATGGGCGCCAAGGGCATGTTCATCGAGGGCCAGACGCTGCTGGAGGCGTATCCGAACCTGGATGGCCTGTGGAGCCTGATCAACCTGATGGCCAACACCTCATTCGTGTTCCTGCCGGCGCTGGTGGGCTGGTCGGCGGCCAAGCGTTTTGGCGGCAGTGAAATCCTCGGCATCGTGCTTGGCCTGATGCTGGTGCACCCGGATCTGCTCAACGCCTGGAACTACGGCAAAGCGGTGGCCGGGCTTGATGGCCAGAGCCTGCCGTACTTCGATATTTTCGGTTGGTTCAAGATTGAGAAGGTGGGTTACCAGGGGCAGATCCTGCCGATCCTGATGGCGGCCTATGTGATGAGCGTGATCGAGAAATGGCTGCGGGCACGCGTACCTAATGCCATTCAACTGCTCGTGGTGCCGATCACCACCATCGTTGTCACCGGCGTGCTGGCGCTTGCCATCATCGGCCCGGTGACCCGTCACCTCGGCATCCTGATTACCGAAGGTGTGGTCACCCTGTTTGACCTGGCGCCGATGCTTGGCGGGGCGATTTTCGGCCTGTTGTACGCGCCGCTGGTGATCACCGGCATGCACCACATGTTCCTCGCCGTCGACCTGCAGCTGATCAGCACCCAGGGCGGCACCTTTATCTGGCCGATGATTGTGATGTCCAACCTGGCCCAGGGCAGCGCGGCACTTGGCGTGTTCTACATGACCCGCAACGCGCGGGACAAAAGCATGGCCTCAACCTCGGCGATTTCCGCTTACTTCGGCATTACGGAACCGGCGATGTTTGGTGTGAACCTGCGCTTCAAGTTTCCGTTCTATGCCGCGCTGCTGGGCTCGGCGCTGGGCAGCATTTTCCTCTCACTTAACAAGGTGACGGCCTCGGCCATCGGTGTCGGTGGCTTGCCTGGGTTTATTTCGATCATTCCGCAGTTCATCCCAAGTTTTGTGATCGGGATGGTCATCGCCATGGTCGTGCCGTTTGTTCTGACCTGCGCGTTGAGCATGAAGATCGTGCGGCCTGGGTATCGCGTCGCTTGATCGATCGCTATCGCAGGCAAGCCAGCTCCCACATTTGAATGTGTTCACACATCAAAGTGGGAGCCGGGCTTGCCCGCGATGAGGCCCTCAAAGCCAGCCCACAACTCAATTGAAGGAACCCACCATGCAAGACTGGCAACACTCGGTGATCTACCAGATCTACCCCAAAAGCTTCCACAGCCACGCGGGTAACGCCACCGGTGACCTGCTGGGCATCGTGGACAAACTCGATTACCTCAAGTGGCTGGGCGTGGATTGCCTGTGGATCACCCCGTTCCTGCGCTCGCCGCAACGCGACAACGGCTACGACATCAGCGACTACTACGCCATCGACCCCAGCTACGGGACCATGGCCGACTGCGACCTGCTGATCAGCGAAGCGGCCAAGCGCGGCATCAAGCTGATGCTCGACATTGTGGTCAACCACACCTCCATCGAGCATGAGTGGTTCCAGCAGGCGCGCAGCAGCCTCGACAACCCGTATCGCGACTTCTACATCTGGCGCGACCAGCCGAACAACTGGGAATCCAAGTTCGGCGGCTCCGCTTGGGAGTACGAAGCGCAAACCGGCCAGTACTTCCTGCACCTGTTCGACCACACCCAGGCCGACCTCAACTGGGACAACCCCAAGGTGCGCGCCGAGGTGTTCAAGCTGATGCG
This sequence comes from Pseudomonas sp. KBS0710, assembly GCF_005938045.2. Lineage (GTDB taxonomy): Bacteria > Pseudomonadota > Gammaproteobacteria > Pseudomonadales > Pseudomonadaceae > Aquipseudomonas. The sequence continues at coordinate 441,111 of NZ_VCCF02000001.1, forward strand.
CTTCTGGCGCGACAAAGGCGTGGGTGGTTTCCGCCTGGACGTGATCAACCTGATCTCCAAGCCTGCCGATTTCCCCGAAGACAACAGCGACGGCCGGCGTTTCTATACCGACGGCCCGAACGTGCATGAATACCTGCAGCAAATGCACCGCGAAGTGTTCGAAGGGCACGACCTGATCAATGTCGGCGAGATGTCGTCCACCAGCCTTGAGCACTGCATTCGTTATTCGAATCCGGCGTCCAAAGAACTGTCGATGACCTTCAACTTTCATCACCTGAAAGTCGATTACCCGAACCTGCAAAAGTGGGTGAAGGCCGACTTCGACTTCCTGCAACTCAAGCAGATTTTCTCCGACTGGCAACTGGGCATGCAGGCTGGTGGCGGCTGGAACGCGTTGTTCTGGTGTAACCATGACCAGCCGCGCGTGGTCTCGCGTTTTGGTAACGACGGCGAGTACCGCGTGGTCTCCGCCAAGATGCTCGCCACTGCGCTGCACTTTCTCCAGGGCACGCCGTATGTGTACCAGGGCGAAGAGTTGGGCATGACCAACCCGGGCTTCAACAAGATTGAGCAGTACCGCGATGTCGAGACCCTGAACATCTTCCGCCTCAAGCGTGATGCCGGTGAGTCCGAGGCGTCGAGCATGGCGGCGATCATGCAGAAGTCTCGCGACAACAGCCGCACGCCGATGCAGTGGAACACCCAAGCCAATGCCGGTTTCAGCAGCGGTGAACCGTGGATCGGCATCCCGGACAACGCGGCGCAGATCAACGTCGAGAGCCAGCTGGATGACCCCGATTCGGTGCTGCATCACTACCGCGCACTGATCGCCATGCGCCGCAGCGAACCGCTGATCCAGAACGGCGTTTATCGCCAGTTGCTGCAAGACCACCTGCAAGTCTGGGCGTACCTGCGCGAAGGCCAGGGCGAGCGCTTGCTGGTGCTGAACAACTTCTATGGCAAGCCCTGCGAAATCCAACTGCCCGAAGGCGTCATCAGCGCGGCGAGCGAGCAACGCCTGCTGATCAGCAACTACCCCGACTGCCCTGTGCGTGCGAGCACGGTGCTGTTGCGCCCTTATGAATCGTTTGTGCTGCACCTCAAGGACTGAGACCCGCTGCATCCCCCGTATGGGAGTGCGGGGGCGCTTCACCCAAAAACATAATAAGAATATCGGAGTGCTTCATGAAAACAACAATAAAGCTGGGCCTCATTGCGTCATGTTTCACCGCTCCTTTTGCCGCTCAGGCTCTGGAGTTTGCCGGCTACTTGCGCAGCGGCGCGGGGACTTCAACAGGCAGTGGCAAGCAACAGTGTTTCCAACTGCCGGGGGCGCAATCCAAGTACCGTTTGGGTAACGAATGCGAGCAGTACGCCGAATTTGAGTTGCGCCAGGACCTGCTGACCCTCGACGACGGCTCGGTGCTGAGCGTCGATGCCATGGCATCGCTGTACAACAAATATGACCGAGCCTTGAAATTCCAGGGTGAAGACAACGGCTCGGCGCGCATGCCGCAGATGTATGCGCAGTGGTCCAACCTGCCCAGCCTCAATGGCGGCTCGGTGTGGGCGGGGCGCCGTTACTACAAGCGTAATGACATCCATATCTCCGACTTCTACTACTGGAACCAGAGCGCCACGGGCGGCGGTGTCGAAGACGTCAAGATCGGCGACCTCAAATACAGCTACGCCCTGTCGCGCAAGGACAACCTGTACCAGAAGGAATACGCCACCCGTCACGACTTCAACGTGGCGGGCTTCAAGACCAACCCCGGCGGCGAGCTGGAATTTGGCTTGAGCTACATCGAAAAAGCCGGCGGGCGTGAGGCCAACAGCGGTTGGGCGATCACCGCGCAGCATGTGCAAAAACCGTTTCTTGGCGGCAAGAACAAATTCGCCTTGCAGTACGGCGAAGGCCCCGGCACGGGTTTGGGCTATACCGGCAATACCGCCTTGGACAAGAGCAGCAAAAGCTACCGCGCCGTGGAGTTTTTCGACTGGCAGGTGACGCCGCGTTTCGGCGGGCAGGTCGAGGCGGTGTATCAAAAGGATATTCGCCCGGGCAGCCAGGACCAGACCTGGATGTCCATCGGTGTGCGCCCGGCGTATGCCATCAGTGAACAGTTCAAACTGGTCACCGAGCTTGGGCATGATCAAGTCGAGGCTGCCGACGGTACACGCAAGCTGAGCAAATTCACCTTCGCACCGACCTGGTCGCCCAACGGCCCGGATTTCTGGGCGCGGCCGGAAGTGCGGTTGTACTACACCTATGCAACCTGGAACGAAGCGGCCAAGCGTGCGGCGAATGAACTGGCGGCGGGCTCGGCATTGTCCGACACCGGCGCCTACGGCACGGCGCGGCATGGCTCGAATGTGGGTGTGCAAGTCGAATACTGGTGGAAATAGCTTGGTTTTAAGTGAACGCGTTTTAGGTGGGAGCTGGCTTGCCTGCGATAGCAACACCTCGGTCTTACTGAGAAACCGAGTCGCCGGCATCGCAGGCAAGCCAGCTCCCACAGTGGACCGTCGTTCGCCCTATGATTTTTACAGAACAAAACAGCAGGTGAAGTCATGACCACAACTCAACCCCTGGAACTGCTGGCACCCTTGTCCGGGGTGCTGCTGGCGCTGGACCAGGTACCTGACCCGGTGTTTGCCAGCCGCATGATCGGCGACGGCCTGTGCATCGATCCCACCTCGCAGACCCTGTGCGCGCCGTTGGCCGGGGTGATCAGCAATATCCAGGACACCGGGCACGCGGTCAGCGTCACCGGCGACAACGGCGTGCAGGTGCTGATGCATATCGGCCTGGACACGGTGCACCTGGCGGGCAAGGGCTTCACCCGCTTGGTCGAGGAAGGCCAGCAGGTGGAGGTCGGCCAGCCGTTGATCGAGTTCGATGCCGACTATGTGGCGCTCAATGCGCGCAGCTTGCTGACCTTGATGCTGGTGGTCAGCGGCGAGCCGTTTGTGTTGCTGACGCCGGGCAGCGGCGCGGTGGAAGTGGGCGAGCCTCTTGTGCGAGTCTCACCCGGCGAGGCCACTGACACCCTGGGCGAGGAGGAGGGCGATGCACTGTTCTCCAAGCCGCTGACGTTACCCAATGCTAACGGCTTGCACGCGCGTCCTGCGGCCGTGCTGGCGCAAACGGCCAAAGGTTTCAACGCCAGCATTTACCTGCACAAACAAACCCAGAGCGCCAACGCCAAGTCATTGGTGGCGATCATGGCACTGCAAACCGTGCAGGGCGATACCTTGCAAGTGAGTGCGGCGGGAGAGGATGCCGATGCGGCCATCAAGGCGTTGGTAACCTTGCTGGCGCAAGGTTGTGGGGAGGCGGTCGACGAGTCTGTTGCGCCGGCTGAAACACCAGCCCCCGAGTCATCGGCGACCTTGTTGCGCGGCGTGTGTGCCTCGCCCGGCTCCGCGTTTGGCCAGGTGTTCCAAGTGGCGGAACCCGAGTTGCACATCGAGGAACAGGGCGCGGGTGAATCCGTTGAACACGCCGCGCTGACCCGCGCCTTACTGGCCGCCACCGAAGCGCTGCAAGTGTTGCAAGACAAAGCGGTTGGCAGCGCCCAGGCGGAGATCTTCCGTGCCCATCAGGAACTGCTTGAAGACCCGACCCTGTTGGAGCAAGCCCACCGCCTGCTCACCGAAGGCAAGAGCGCTGCCTTTGCCTGGAACAGCGCCACGGCCGCGACCGCCAAGCTGTTTCTCGGCCTGGGCAGTGCGTTGCTGGCTGAGCGCGCAGCGGATCTGGCCGATGTTGGCCAGCGTGTGCTGAAGTTGATTCTCGGTATTGAGGACAGCGCCTGGGAATTGCCGGATCGTGCGATCGTGATTGCCGAGCAACTGACGCCCTCGCAAACCGCTGGCCTGGATACGCGCAAAGTGCTGGGGTTCGTCACCGTTGGCGGCGGCGCCACCAGCCATGTGGCGATCCTGGCGCGCGCCCTTGGTTTGCCGTCGCTGTGTGGTGTACCGGCACAGGCGCTGGCGCTGACCAACGGCAAGCAGGTGCTGCTCGATGCCGACAAAGGCGAGCTGCACCTGGAGCCCGACCTGGCGGCTGTCGAGCAACTGGCCGCTACGCGCAAGCAACACATACTGCGACGTGAGCGTGAAGTGGCGCAGGCCGCCTTGCCCGGCATCACGCGCGATGGTCACCATGTCGAGGTCACGGCCAATGTCGCCTCGTTGCAGGAGGTCGAACAAGCTCTGGCCCTGGGCGGTGAAGGCGTCGGCCTGTTGCGTTCGGAGTTCCTCTACCTGGACCGCAATCGCGCGCCCAGCCCAGAGGAGCAAGCCGGCACCTACAGCGCCATCGCCCGAGCCTTGGGCCGCGAACGCAATCTGGTGGTGCGCACCCTGGATGTGGGCGGCGACAAACCCTTGGCCTATGTGCCAATGGAGCGTGAGACCAACCCATTCCTCGGCCTGCGTGGTATTCGCTTGTGCCTGGAGCGCCCTGAATTGCTGCGCGAGCAGTTCCGCGCGATCCTGGCGAGTGCCGGCTTTGCACGGCTGCATATCATGCTGCCGATGGTCAGCCTGCTGTCGGAGCTGCACCTGGCGCGCAAGATCCTTGCAGAGGAAGCCACTGCGCTGGGCCTTACCGAGCTGCCGAAGCTGGGGATCATGATCGAGGTACCGTCTGCGGCGCTGATGGCGGATGTGTTTGCGCCGCATGTGGATTTCTTCTCCATTGGCACCAATGACCTCACCCAATACACCCTGGCCATGGACCGCGACCACCCGCGACTGGCCAGCCAGGCCGACAGCTTTCACCCGTCGGTGCTGCGCCTGATTGCCACCACGGTCAAGGCCGCCCATGCCCATGGCAAGTGGGTCGGCGTGTGCGGCGCGTTGGCGTCTGAAGCACTGGCGGTGCCGGTGTTGATCGGGCTGGGGGTGGATGAACTGTCGGTCAGCGTACCGCTGATCCCGACCATCAAGGCCACCGTGCGCGAGCTCGACCTGGCCGACTGCCAGATCATCGCCCGCCAGGTGCTCGGCCTGGAAGAAGCCGCCCAAGTCCGCGAGGCCTTGCGCCTGTACCACGCGGCCACCGTTGAAACCTCACCTGTCGTGGAGCACTGAGCATGTTCGAGAAATTGCAAAGGGCGTTCTGGAAAGCCCTGACCCCGGATCTGATTGCCGAAACCGTGGTGGTGCCTGCGCAGGGCCTGTTGTCGACCGAGGTGCTGAGCGCATTGGGCGGTGTGGATAACCTCAAGTCGCAACAGCGCGTGGCGCTGACGCGGGTGCGGGTGCAGTTGCAGGATGCAGGGCGGTTGGATGCGCAGGCGCTGAAGGCGGCGGGTGTTGCGGGTGTGATGGTGTTAACGGGCGGGGTCGTGCATCTGCTCACCGGCCTATAAGCCAGGTGCAGATCAAAATGTGGGAGCGGGCTTGCTCGCGAAAGCGGTGTATCAGGGACAGATGTATAACCTGACACACTGCTTTCGCGAGCAAGCCCGCTCCCACATGAGTCTTAGTGTATTTGGGATATTGGGTTTACAGCTGCGGGTTATCTTCCGCCGGCTTGGTCTTGTCGATACCCGGCACGTGCAGGTTGCCTTCCACCACCTGGTTGCCTTCCAGCTGCGGTTGGGTTACCCAGGTGAGAATGTCGTAATACCGCCGGATGTTCGCCACAAAGTGCACCGGCTCACCGCCGCGCGCATAACCGTAGCGGGTCTTGCTGTACCACTGCTTCTGCGACAGGCGCGGCAGCATCTTCTTCACGTCCAGCCACTTGTTCGGGTTCAGGCCGTCTTTCTTGGCCAGCGTGCGTGCGTCTTCCAGGTGGCCGGTGCCAACGTTATAGGCGGCGAGGGCGAACCAGGTGCGGTCCGGCTCGGCAATGCTGTCGTCCAACTCATCCTTGATCTTGGCCAGGTACTTGGCGCCGCCCATGATGCTTTGCTTGGCATCCAGGCGGTTGGACACACCCATCGCTTGCGCGGTGTTCTGGGTCAGCATCATCAGGCCGCGCACGCCGGTCTTGGAGGTGACGGCTGGCTGCCACAGCGACTCCTGATAACCGATGGCCGCCAGTAGGCGCCAGTCGACCTTTTCTTCCTTGGCGTAGGTGCGAAAGTGTTTCTCGTACTTGGGCAGGCGTTGCTGCAAATGCTGGGCGAAGGTGTAGGCGCCGACATAGCCGAGTACATCGACGTGCCCGTAATAACGGTCTTTGAGCCGCTGCAACGTGCCGTTTTTCTCGACCTTGTCCAGGTAGCTGTTGATCTCGTTGAGCAGGCTGTTGTCTTCCCCCGGCGCCACGGCCCAGCTCTGGTTGCTGGCATTGCCGAGGTCGAAGGCCACGCGCACATTGGGGAAGTACACCTGGTTCATTGCCACTTCGTTGGAGTCCACCAGGGTCAGGTCGATCTGGCCCTCGTCCACCATGCGCAGCAGGTCCACGACCTCAACGGCGTCGGACTCTTCGTATTCAATTGCAGGGTTCTGCTTTTTAAGCGCCGCCAATTGCTCGGCGTGGGTGCTGCCCTTGAGCACCATGATCTTCTTGCCCACCAGATCTGCCGGGCCGGTCGGGCGCGACTGGCCGTTGCGGTAGATTATCTGCGGCGTGACTTCCAGGTACGGATGGGAGAAACGCACCTGCTGGGCGCGCTGCTCGCTGCTGACCAGACCTGCGGCCGCCAGAACCGGACCATTGGGTTTACCCAGTTGGCCGAACAGATCATCGAGGTTGTCGGCGGTCTCGATTTCCAGCTTCACGCCCAGGTCATCGGCAAAGCGCTTGACCAGTTCGTACTCGAAACCGGTTTCACCGTTGCGGTCCTGGAAATACGTGGCCGGGCTGTTCCGGGTAATCACCCGCAATACGCCATCCTCCTTGATTCGCTCGAGCGTGCTGGGCTTATCAACACAGGCGCTGAGCATCAGGAAGAGTCCGGTTGCGATCAGCCATTTGGCGCATCGCGGGCGTAAAGCAGTAGGGGAGAACATCTGCGCAGTATACGCAAACGACCCTCGGCGCCATATCTCGACAGCAGCGGACTTGTCTGCTAGCACCCGCAAAACCTGGCTGCAGCCCGCAGAAACGTGGGTTGGCGAGGGTTTGTGACGGTTAAAATAACTGCGCGCCAACCCCAGGATTTCGCCCCGAAAGCGTGCAATCCCTGCCAACTGACGTTCGGCAGCGGCCAGCCGTGCCGTTTCGGGTGCCGTTGGCGCAGGTTTACGCTAGAATGCACGGCCTCAAAGCACACCCCCTTCCCGAGGCTGTCCCGAAGATGTTGATCCTGCGCGGCGCTCCTGCCCTTTCTGCCTTTCGCCACAGCAAACTCCTTGAGCAACTGAGCCAAAAGGTTCCAGCTGTTACAGGCCTGTATGCTGAATTTGCTCACTTCGCCGACGTAACCGGCGTCTTGACCGCCGACGAACAGCAAGTGCTCGCACGCCTTCTGAAGTACGGCCCCAGCGTTCCCGTTCAAGAGCCGACTGGCCGCTTGTTCCTGGTTCTGCCGCGGTTCGGCACCATCTCGCCCTGGTCGAGCAAGGCCAGCGACATCGCCCGTAACTGCGGCCTGTCGAGCATCCAGCGCCTTGAGCGTGGCATCGCCTTCTACGTGGCTGGCCAGTTCAGCGACGCCGAAGCCGAGCTGATCGCCAGCAGCCTGCACGACCGCATGACCCAGATCATCGTCAGCCAGCTGGAACAGGCTGCCGGCCTGTTCAGCCACGCCGAGCCCAAGCCGCTCACCGCGATTGACGTGCTCGGCGGTGGCCGCGCCGCCCTCGAGAAGGCCAACACCGAACTGGGCCTGGCGCTCGCCGAAGACGAGATCGACTACCTGGTCGACGCCTTCAATGGCTTGCAGCGCAACCCGCACGACATCGAACTGATGATGTTTGCCCAGGCCAACTCCGAGCATTGCCGTCACAAGATCTTCAACGCCAGTTGGGATATCGACGGCCAAAGCCAGGAAAAAAGCCTGTTCGGCATGATCAAGAACACCTACGTGATGCACAGCGAAGGCGTTCTTTCTGCTTATAAGGACAACGCCTCGGTGATCGTCGGCTCCGTCGCCGGTCGTTTCTTCCCGGACCCTGAAACCCGCCAGTACGGCGCGGTGCAGGAGCCGGTGCACATCCTTATGAAGGTTGAGACCCACAACCACCCGACCGCGATTGCCCCGTTCCCGGGCGCAGCCACAGGTTCGGGCGGCGAAATCCGTGACGAAGGCGCCACCGGCCGTGGCGCCAAGCCAAAGGCTGGCCTCACCGGTTTCACTGTGTCGAACCTGCAGATCCCGGGCTTTGAACAGCCGTGGGAAGTGCCATACGGCAAGCCTGAGCGCATCGTTACCGCACTCGACATCATGATCGAAGGCCCGCTGGGCGGCGCCGCGTTCAACAACGAATTCGGGCGCCCGGCACTTACCGGCTACTTCCGTACGTTTGAACAATCCATCACCACCCCGCGTGGCGATGAAGTGCGCGGTTACCACAAGCCAATCATGTTGGCCGGCGGCATGGGCAACATCCGCGAAGAACACGTCAAGAAAGGCGAAATTCTGGTCGGCTCCAAGCTGATCGTGCTCGGCGGCCCGGCGATGTTGATCGGCCTGGGCGGCGGTGCAGCTTCCTCCATGGCCACCGGCACCAGCTCGGCGGACCTGGATTTTGCTTCGGTACAGCGCGAAAACCCGGAAATGGAACGCCGCTGCCAGGAAGTTATCGACCGTTGCTGGCAGTTGGGTGACAAGAACCCGATCAGCTTCATCCACGACGTCGGCGCCGGCGGTTTGTCCAACGCCTTCCCGGAACTGGTCAACGATGGCGACCGTGGTGGCCGTTTCGAATTGCGCAACATTCCAAACGACGAGCCGGGCATGGCCCCGCACGAAATCTGGAGTAACGAATCCCAGGAACGCTACGTACTGGCCGTTGGCCCTGAAGACTTCGCGCGCTTCCAGGCCATCTGCGAACGTGAGCGTTGCCCATTTGCCGTGGTCGGCGAAGCCACTGCTGAACCACAGCTGACGGTCACCGACAGCCATTTCGGCAACAGCCCGGTCGACATGCCGCTGGAAGTGCTGCTGGGCAAAGCCCCGCGTATGCACCGTTCGGCCGTGCGTGAAACCGAGCTGGGCGATGACTTCGACCCAAGCACGCTGGAACTGGCCGACAGCATCGAACGCGTGCTGCACCACCCGGCCGTGGCGAGCAAAAGCTTCCTGATCACCATCGGCGACCGCACCATCACCGGCCTGGTTGCCCGTGACCAAATGGTGGGTCCATGGCAGGTTCCGGTGGCCGACGTTGCCGTCACCGCCACCAGCTTTGACGTTTACACCGGTGAAGCCATGGCCATGGGCGAGCGTACGCCGCTGGCCCTGCTGGACGCCCCGGCGTCGGGCCGCATGGCCATTGGTGAAACTCTCACCAACATCGCCGCATCGCGCATTGGCAAGCTGTCCGACATTAAACTGTCGGCCAACTGGATGTCCGCTGCCGGTCACCCAGGTGAAGATGCGCGCCTGTACGACACCGTGAAGGCTGTCGGCATGGAGCTGTGCCCGGAGCTGGGTATCACCATTCCGGTGGGCAAGGACTCCATGTCCATGGCCACCCGTTGGAACGAAGACGGCACCGACAAGAGCGTCACCTCGCCGCTGTCGTTGATTGTTACCGGTTTTGCACCGGTCACCGACATCCGCCAGACCCTCACCCCGCAACTGCGCATGGACAAGGGCACCACCGATCTGATCCTGATCGACCTGGGCCGTGGCCAGAACCGCATGGGCGCCTCGATCCTCGCGCAAACCCACGGCAAGCTCGGCAAGCACGCGCCGGACGTGGATGACGCCGAAGACCTCAAAGCCTTCTTCGCCGTGATCCAGGGCCTGAACGCCGACGGCCACCTGCTGGCTTACCACGACCGTTCCGACGGTGGTTTGCTGACCAGCGTTGTCGAGATGGCGTTTGCCGGTCACTGCGGCCTGAACATCGTGCTCGACAGCGTTGCCGAGGATGCCGCCGAAATCAACGGCATCCTGTTCAACGAAGAGTTGGGCGCCGTGATCCAGGTTCGCCAGGACGCCACCCCGGACGTGCTCGCACAATTCAGCGCCGCTGGCCTGGACGACTGCGTAGCCGTGATTGGCCAGCCGATCAATAACGGCGAGATCAACATCTCCTTCAATGGCGATACCGTGTTTGCCGGCCAGCGCCGTCTGCTGCAACGCCAGTGGGCCGAGACCAGCTACCAGATCCAACGCCTGCGTGATAACGCCGACTGCGCCGAGCAGGAATTTGACGTGATCCTGGAAGAAGACAACCCGGGCCTGAGCACCAAGCTCAGCTTCGACGTCAACCAGGACATCGCCGCGCCTTACATCAAGAAAGGCATTCGCCCACAAGTTGCCGTATTGCGCGAGCAGGGCGTCAACGGCCAGGTGGAAATGGCGGCCGCGTTCGACCGTGCCGGCTTTAATGCGATCGACGTGCACATGAGCGACATCCTCGCCGGTCGCGTTGACCTCAACGAGTTCAAAGGCTTGGTCGCTTGTGGCGGTTTCTCCTACGGTGACGTGTTGGGTGCCGGTGAAGGCTGGGCTAAATCGGCCCTGTTCAACAGCCGTGCCCGCGATGCGTTCCAGGGTTTCTTCGAGCGCAACGACAGCTTCACCCTGGGTGTGTGCAACGGTTGCCAGATGATGTCCAACCTCAGCGAACTGATCCCGGGCAGCGAGTTCTGGCCGCACTTTGTGCGTAACCGTTCCGAGCAGTTCGAAGCCCGTGTCGCCATGGTGCAGGTGCAGGAATCCAACTCGATCTTCCTGCAAGGCATGGCCGGTTCGCGCATGCCGATCGCCATCGCCCACGGTGAAGGCCACGCGGAATTCTCCAGCGAAGAAGCCTTGCTTGAAGCCGATCTGTCCGGTTGCGTGGCCATGCGCTTCGTCGATAACCACGGCAAGGTCACCGAAAGCTACCCGGCCAACCCGAACGGCTCGCCGCGCGGGATCACCGGCCTTACCAGCCGCGACGGCCGCGTGACCATCATGATGCCGCACCCGGAGCGTGTATTCCGCGCCGTGCAGAACTCGTGGCGCCCGGAAGAGTGGAGCGAAGACGGCGCCTGGATGCGCATGTTCCGCAACGCCCGCGTGTGGGTGAACTAAGACGGTGTACAAGCTCGCCTTCTTCGTGCCCGCCAGCCATGTGGAGACGGTGAAAACCGCCGTCTTTGCAGCCGGTGGCGGGCGCATCGGCAACTACGACAGCTGCGCCTGGCAAGTGCTGGGCCAGGGCCAATTCCGCGCGTTGGACGGCAGCCAGCCGTTTCTCGGGCAAGTGGGCCAGGTTGAAGTGGTGGAAGAATGGAAGGTTGAGCTGGTGGTGGCCGATGAGTTGATTGTGGCTGTTGTGGCTGCTTTGAAACTCAGCCATCCGTATGAAACACCGGCTTATGAAGTGTGGCAGTTGGCGGATTTTTGATTCGCAGATTGCAGAAACGAGAAACCTGCTGGGCCAGTTTGGTCAGCGGGTTTTTTGTTGGCTGCAAGGGCCAATCGCAGGCAAGCCAGCTCCCACAGTTCGATCTGTGAATACCTTCAAAATGTGGGAGCTGGCTTGCCTGCGATGGCGTCGTGACAGGCGCCTCAGACCTTTCCCACAGGGTTTTCAGGTTGTCCCTCGGAACTGGCGGCACTAGTCTTCTCGGGTCGCCGCCAATGTGGCGACCGGGACTGCAAGCCTGAAAATTTCACCAGGAGCCTATTTCTGTATGGAGTTTTACGATGATCAGCGACAACTTACGACTTGATATAACCATGCCTAAAGCTGCGTCCCACCTAGCAGGCGATCAACCAACCGATCAAATCTTCTCCGTACTCCCCAACCTGAACAGCGAAGCCCTGCTCGCCAATGCCTCCCAAGACCTGGCCTCCGTACAGGCGCTGGCGGGCAATCTGGCTTTCGACATCGACGGCCCACAGCGTGATGCGGTGCTGGGGATTCATCGGATGCTGGAAGGTATCCAGTTGATGGTGGACCGGGTGTTGGATTTGAATGAAGTGCCCGAATTCAAATCATCCGGCGTCAGTTAAACCCATTCGCGAGCAAGCCCGCTCCCACATTTTGATCTGTGAACACATTCAAAATGTGGGAGCGGGCTTGCTCGCGAATAGGCCAAAACAGTCACCACACTTCTAAACCCGGGCGCCGACCTCACGCCCATTGACCAACCGCTCCAGTACCTCGCCCAATCCAGTGGCCTTGTCACCAATCAACAAATGCCAAACCCCGCTGTCCAGCTGGCTCACACCCTGGCAACCCAGCGCAGTCAGGTCCGCTTCAGACAGCACTGAATCATCCCCCAGTTCCACCCGCAACCGGGTCATCGCCACCGCCTCCAGCTGGCGCACATTCGCGCGACCGCCTAAAGCACTCAGCCACTTCTCGGCTTCCTGCACATTCACCGCAACCGGTTTATCCATAGGCTGGGCGGCCACTGGCGCACTGGCAACAAACGATGGCATCGCCAGGCGAATCTCATCGGCAATGCTGTCGGCCATCGGCCCAACCACCACCTGCAAACTCCCACCGTTACCCGGCCGCACCACGGCCATGGCGCCCAGTGCTTTCAACTCCGCATCCACCGCTTTGTTGCGATCCACCATGTCCAGGCGCAGACGCGTCGTGCACGCACCCACGCTCAGCAGATTCGCTGCACCCCCCAGCGCACGAATATAGGCACTGGCCCGCTGGTTATCGGTCATCACCTCAGCCTGCACCACTTGAATATCTTCACGCCCCGGCGTTTTCAGGTTGAACCGGCGAATGCAGTAGTTGAACACGCTGTAGTAGATCACCGCGTAAGCCAACCCCACCGGGAACACCAGCCAGCCATTGGTGGACTTGCCCCAACCGAGCACCATGTCGATAAAGCCACCGGAGAAGGTAAACCCGAGGTGGATATTCAGCATATTGGTCACGGCCATCGAAAGGCCGGTGAGTAGCGCGTGAATCAGGTACAAAAATGGCGCGAGGAACATAAACGCGAATTCAATCGGCTCGGTCACGCCCGTGAGAAACGAGGTCAGTGCCATCGACAGGAAAATCCCGCCCATGACCTTGCGGCGTTCCGGCAGTGCATTGCGGTACATCGCCAGGCACGCAGCGGGCAGGCCGAACAGCATGACCGGGAACATACCGGTCATGAACTGGCCGCCTTTCGGGTCGCCGGCAAAATAGCGGGTCAGGTCGCCAGTGACGATGGCGCCGGTGGTCGGGTCGGTAAAGCTGCCGAACACAAACCACGCCATGTTGTTGAGGATATGGTGCAGGCCGGTGACGATCAGCAGGCGGTTGAACACGCCAAACACGAACGCGCCAAAGCTGCCGCTTTCCATCAGCAGCACGCCAAAACTGTTGATGCCGTGCTGGATCGGCGGCCAGATCAGGCCAAAGATCACCCCCAGGGCGACCGCCGAAAACCCGGTGACAATCGGCACAAACCGTCGCCCACCAAAGAAGGCCAAATACTCCGGCAGCTTGATGTCCTTGAAGCGGTTATACAGCCCACCGGCCATCAAACCGCTGGCGATACCGGCGAGCATGCCCATGTTGATGGTGGTGTCCATCACCTTGAGTGTGGAGATCATCACCAGGTAACCAATCGCCCCGGCCAAACCGGCCGTGCCGTTATTGTCGCGGGCAAAACCCACGGCGATACCGATGGCGAAGATCAGCGCGAGGTTGGCGAAAATTGCTTGCCCGGCATCGTGCATCACCGCGATGTTCAAAAGGTCGGTGTCGCCCAGGCGCAGCAACAGGCCGGCGATCGGCAGAATCGCGATCGGCAGCATCAGCGCGCGGCCGAGGCGTTGCAGGCCTTCGATAAAGTGTTGGTACATGGCGTGTCTCCCTATTTTTGTTGTTTTCAGCTCAGCGGCCAGTGGTGTTGACAGGCTTGGCGAACGGCCTTGGCACTGCTCAGGTCGAGCAGGCCTTGGCTCAGTTGCCGGCATTGCGCCGCGTCCAGGTGGCGGACGCGGTCCTTGATTTCTCCGATTTGCGGCGGGCTTACTGACAGCTCACTCACACCCAGGCCAACCAGCACCGGCGTGGCCAGCGGGTCGGACGCCAGGGCGCCGCACACACCTACCCAACGCCCATGCTTGGCGGCGCCGGCGCAGGTTTGCGCGATCAAGCGCAGCAGCGCGGGGTGTAAGGCATCCACCCGTGCGGCGAGGCCCGCGTGGTCGCGGTCCATGGCCAGGGTGTACTGGGACAGGTCATTGGTGCCGATGGATAGAAAGTCTGCATGCCGCGCAAGCTGCTCGGCCATCAGTGCGGCGGCGGGCACTTCGATCATTACGCCCAGTTCCGGGCGCTGGGTCAGTTCCAGTTCGGCGCAGAGTTCATCCAGGCGCTGGCGGATTTGCAGCAATTCATCCACCTCGCTGACCATCGGCAGCAGGATGCGGCAACGCGCCAGCGGCGACACCTGCAGCAGCGCACGCAGTTGCTGGTCGAGCACGTCCGGGCGCACCTGGGCCAGGCGAATGCCGCGCAAGCCCAGCACCGGGTTGGCCTCAACCGGCAACGGCAGGTAGTCGAGTTGTTTGTCGCCGCCCACGTCGATGGTGCGGATGATCACCGACTTGTCGCCCATGGCATCCAGCACGGCCTGGTAGGCCTGGCGTTGCTCTTGCTCATCCGGCGCGGTGCGACGGTCGACAAACAGGAATTCGGTGCGCAGCAAGCCCACGCCATCGGCGCCGTTTTCAAACGCCACTTGCGCCTCGGCACTGGAGGCGACATTGGCCGCCACTTCAATACTCACGCCATCGCGGGTGTGCGCCGCTTGCTGGGCTTGGGCCTGTTGTTGCTGACGGCGCAGTTTCTGCGCATCGCGAATCTGGTGCACTTCGGCGTGGCGCGCGTCGCTGGGTGCCAGTTCCAGGCGACCGTTGGCCGCGTCCAGCACCACGCGTTGGCCTTGGGGTACGTCGAGCACGTCGGCGCCCAGCGCGACCACACAGGGCAAGCCTTTGCCTCGGGCCAGAATCGCGACGTGGGACGTTGCGCCACCTTCGGCCATGCAAATACCCACGGCGTTTTGTGCGCTCAGTTGCAGCAGGTCGGAGGGGGTCAGTTCATGGGCGCTGACAATCGCGCCGGCCGGCAATTCGAAGTGCCAGGTTTCGCCCAACAGCGCACGCAGTACCCGTTGTTGCAGGTCGCGCAGGTCGTTGGCGCGCTCGGCAAACAGCGGTTTGCCCAAGGCCAGCAACACCGCGCATTGCGCCTGGATCGCATCGCGCCAGGCGTGAGTGGCGGCGCTGCCTTGCTCGATGGCACCGGTGGCGGCGTCCAGCAGCGTGGGGTCTTCCAGCAGCGCCAGGTGGGCGGCGAAGATGTCTTCTTCTTCGACGTTCTTGCGTTGGCGTGCATGCTCAAGGGTGCTGCGGATTTCGCCGCGCACTTGCTCCAGCGCGGTGTCCAGGCGCTGCAGTTGTTCGTCGGCGACATGCTTGCCCGTGTCTTGCGGCAGTTCGATACCGGTGAGGCGAAACAGTGGCCCGCAGACCAAGCCGGGCGCGGCGCACACGCCTTGCAACACACCGGCTTCGGTATTCGCCCGACGCGCAGCCACGGCTACCGGCGCGTGGTGTTCTTCACTGACGGCAACCGAGAGTGCGGCCACCAACGCCTGCAACGCCGCCTCGCAATCCTTGCCGCGACAGGTGATGCGTACTTCATCACCTTCACCAATACCCAGCCCCATCAAGCCAATCAGGCTGTCGCACGGCGCCGACTTACCAGCGAAGTGCAACTCAGCATGGCTGCTGAACCCTTGCGCGGTCTTGCGCACCAGTGCGGCGGGGCGTGCATGCAAACCGCCACGGTGGGTAATGCGCACGCTGGCGCGCACTTCGGTGACCGAGTTATCCACAGCCGTCTGCAATGGGACTGCCGAGCGCGCCACAATGTGCAGTAACGGCTCACCGACCTTGACGATTTTTCCTGCCACCGGCCGTAGCTCAAAACCCTCGCCATTGGTGAGGATGATCAGGCTGACCAGGCTTTTGCACTGGCGCGCAATGCGGTCCAGATCAAACTGCACCAGCGCCTGGCCCTGGCTCACCCGTGCGCCTTCCTTGACCAGCAGGGCAAAGCCTTCGCCGTTCAATTCCACGGTGTCGATGCCTACGTGCATCAATAATTCGGCGCCGTTGTCGGCACGAATCGTCAGTGCATGCCCGGTGCGCGCAACGTGGATGATCACGCCATCACAGGGCGCGTGCAGGCAGTCGTTCAGCGGGTCGATGGCAATACCGTCGCCCATGGCACCACTGGCGAACACTTCATCGGGAACGTTGCCCAGGGTCAGCACCGGGCCACTGAGTGGGGCGCTTAGGGTTAATTCATTATTGTTGTAGGACATGGGCACGGTACTCATCAGGAAAACGCGACTCAGTGAGTGCGGGTAACTTTGCTCAGGTGGCGCGGCTGGTCCGGGTCCATGCCGCGGGCCTCCGCCAGGCCGGCGGCCATCACGTAGAAACTTTGGATCGCCAGGATCGGGTCCAGGCTCGGGTGTTCGGCGCGGCTCAGGGTCAGGTCGCGTTCAACGATATCGTCCGGCGCGGCCAGCAAGACGCGGGCGCCGCGTTGACGCATATCGGCGGCCAGGCTCAGCAGGCCGGCCTGCTCGGCGCCGCGTGGGGCGAACACCAGCAGTGGGTAGTTTTCATCGATCAAGGCCATCGGCCCGTGGCGCACTTCGGCGCTGCTGAAGGCTTCGGCCTGGATCGCCGAGGTTTCCTTGAGCTTGAGCGCAGCTTCCTGGGCGATGGCAAAACCGGCGCCACGGCCGATCACAATCAGGCGCTGGCTGCTGCGTAGCGCCTCGATGGCTGGCGTCCAATCCTGGGTGGCGGCTTCGCGCAAACCGTCGGGCAACGCCTGGCAGGCTTGCAGCAGCAACAGGTCCTGGTTCCAGTGGCCGATCAACTGCGCGCTGGCGCTTAAGGTGGCGATAAAGCTCTTGGTTGCGGCGACACTCTGCTCCGGGCCGGCGCACAACGGCACATGGAATTCACACGCGGCTTCCAGTGGCGAGTCTTCGGCGTTGACCATCGAAATGCTCAAGGCCCCGCGTTTACGCAGCAGGCGCAGGCTGTTGACCAAATCCGGGCTTTGCCCAGACTGGGAGAAACCGAACGCCACCTGGCCGCTGACCTTCAACGGCGCTTGCAGCAAGGTCACCACCGACATCGGCAACGACGCCACCGGTATGCCCACATGCTGCATGGCCAGATAGGCAAAGTAGCTGGCGGCGTGGTCCGAACTGCCACGGGCGATGGTCATCGCCACTTGTGGCGGCTGACGGCGCAGGCGCCCGGCAACTTCCTCCAGCATCGGGTTGAGGCGCTGCAGTTGGGCCTCGACGGCGTGACAGGAGGCCAGGGCCTCTTCAAGCATTTTTGAAGTCAATGGTTTCTCCTTCGACCATTACGTCGGTGAGTGTCAGGGAGCGGTCCAGGCGCACGCAGTCGGCAAAGCTGCCGGGTTGCAGGCGCCCGCGTTCTTCCAGGCCCAGGTAGTCCGCAGGAAATTGCGACAGGCGTTGTGAGGCTTCGCTGATCGGCAGGCCGATTTTCACCAGGTTACGCAGCGCCTGATCCATGGTCAGGGTGCTGCCGGCCAAGGTGCCGTCGGCCAGGCGCACGCCGCCCAGGCATTTGGTCACGGTGTGGCTGCCCAGCTTGTATTCGCCGTCGGGCATGCCGGCGGCGGCGGTGGAGTCGGTGACGCAGTACAGGCATGGGATCGAGCGCAGCGCCACACGCATGGCGCCGGGATGCACGTGCAGCAAATCCGGGATCAATTCGGCGTACTGGGCGTGGGCCAATGCGGCGCCGACGATCCCCGGCTCGCGGTGATGCAGCGGGCTCATGGCGTTATACAAATGCGTGAAGCTGGTGGCTCCGGCGGCGAGGGCGGCGACGCCTTCTTCGTAGCTGCCCAGGGTGTGGCCGATCTGCATGCGCACGCCGCGTTCGCTGAGGGCGCGGATCAAGGCATCGTGGCCGGCGATTTCCGGAGCAATGGTGATCACCCGGATCGGCGCCAGGCGCAGGTAGGCTTCCACTTCGGCCATCAATGCGGTGTGGGCAAAGTTGGGCTGCGCGCCGAGTTTTCCCGGATTGATGTAGGGCCCTTCCAGGTGCACGCCGAGAACCCGGGCGCTGCCTGTAGGACGCTGCTCGCAGAACGTGCCGAGCTCGCCGAGCACGCGGGAGATTTCATCCACCGGTGCTGTCATGGTTGTGGCCAGCAGCGACGTCGTGCCAAAGCGCACGTGGGTGCGGGTGATGGTCTCGAAGGCGTCGGTGCCTTCCATGATGTCTTTGCCGCCACCGCCGTGAACGTGCAGGTCGATAAAGCCCGGCAGCAGGTAGGGCAGGTCATTGTCGGTCGGGTCGCACGGTGTGCCGTCGATGGCGACCACCTTGCCGTGTTCGTGCACCAGGCGGCCGCGAATCCAGCCGTGGGGCGTGAGGATGTTGTCTTCGGACATGGGCAGTTCTCTAAACTCGCAGTTCAGCGGAGTAATCATTGCGGCGCAGCTCTGCGACGAAGTCGTAGTAGTCGTTGCGGCAATAGGTGTCGGTGATTTCAATCGGCGTGTTGTCGGCGGTGTAGCCCACACGGGTCATCAGCAGCATGGCGGTGCCGGGGGCAATGCCCACCAGCTTGGCGAACTCATCGGAGGCATTGATCGCCTGGATATGTTGCAGCGCGCGCACCACCGGTTTGCCGATACTTTCCAGGTATTCGTACAGCGAATTGCCGATGGCTTGCGGGTTTGGCAGCACCGAGGCGGGCATGGCGGTCATTTCAATCGCCATCACGGTGTCATCGGCTTTACGCAGACGCTTGAGGCGCGCCACTTTGTCGGTGGGCGACAGGGCCAGGCGGATCAGTTCTTCGTGGGTCGGCGGGGTGATGTCGCGCTCCAGCCACTGGGACGTGGGCACAAAGCCTTTGAGGCGCAACATCTCGCTGAACCCCGACAGGCGCGACAGCGGTTGTTCCAGGCGCGGGGTGATAAAGGTCCCGGAACCCTGGCTGCGGCGAATCAAACCTTGGGCAAACAGCACTTCCAGGGCTTTACGCGCGGTGACCCGGGAAATACTCAGTTGCTCACTAAGGACCCGTTCCGACGGCAAGGCCTGCTCGGATTTCCACTCGCCGGCATGGATCGCTGCTTCGAGCTTGCGGGCCAATTGCAGGTACAGCGGCGTGGACTGTTTGTCGTCGGGGCGCAGCGCCAGTATGGGATTCATCTGTCAGGTTTCCGATGCGTTATTGGAGTGTTGTCGCCCGGTATTGAGCGAAAATTAATACCACTTAAATACCATGTCAATGCAGCCAAAACAGTGCCGACGCCTGTTTTAACGCGCAGTTATGGTGCCTGGTATCAAGTGGTATTAGAGAGGTCTTTAGTGCGCGCAGAATTGCGCAGCCCGCGCAGTGAACTGGTATTCACCGGCAGGCGCTATCCTGGGCAGGATTTTTTTTGAATTATTTTTGACTTATTTTACGAGCGGTACGCGATTACGGACGAATCTCGATCATCGTGCCGTCTTTGACCAGGTTCCAGACTTCGCGCATGTCCACGTTGCGCATGCCGATGCAACCGTCGGTCCAGTCCAGGGTGTGAAACCACTGTTCCGGGTATTCCTCGGTGTCGGGGGTGCCGTGGATCATGATCATACTGCCGGGTTTCACGCCTTCGCGGCGCGCGCGGGCCGAGTCACTGATATTGGGGTAGGAGATGTGCATGGCCAGGTTGAAGCGGTCGCTGGTCTTGCGCCAGTCGATCCAGTAGAAGCCCTCTGGCGTGCGACGGTCGCCTTCCATCAGTTTGGTGCCCTTGGGGTTTTTACCGAGCGAGATGCGATAGGTCTTCAGCGGTTTGCCGTCGTTAATCAGTTGCAACTGATGGGCGGACTTGAGCACCAGGATTTTCTCGACCGGTTTGCCGCCGAGGGTTTCCAGCGTGGAGGCCGAGGACAGGGTAGCGAACGACAGGCAGATCAGAGCGAGCAACCAACGCATTAAAACGGTTTCCCTTGTAGAAGGTGCTGCCTGGAATTGTTATTTGGCTGGCCGCGTCATCGGCGGCACCGACTCGCTGCGCACCGGGAACAGCTGTTGCCTGCGGTCAGCGAAGAAGCATTCTAAGGTACGCCCGACCGTGCGAAAAGCCAGCTCGGACCAAGGGATGTCGGCTTCATCAAACAGCTTCACTTCAAGGCTTTCGGGGCCTGCGGCGAAGTCCAGGTCGACCAGTTCGGCGCGGTAGAAGATATGCACCTGGCTGATATGCGGCACATCGATCAGCGTATAGATGCTCAGGTTGCGCACGCGGGCGCAGGCTTCTTCCAGGGTTTCGCGGGCGGCGGCCTGCTCTACGGTTTCGCCGTTTTCCATAAAGCCTGCGGGCAGGGTCCAGTAACCCAGGCGCGGTTCGATGGCGCGGCGGCACAGCAGCACTTTATCGCCCCACACTGGCACGGTGCCGGCAACGATATTGGGGTTCTGGTAATGAATGGTCGAGCAGTGATCACACACGTAGCGCAGGCGGCCGTCGCCTTCGGGAATGCGTTGGGTAACCGGTTTACCGCACTGGCTGCAGAAATTCATGCTGGGGTTCCTGGAAAGTGCGTCTATCTTGGCGTGGCGGGCAGGGCGCTGCAAGTTGTCGTTTAGCGACACACCGGTGGTTTTGGGGTTGGGCGCCTGCCAGCTTTGGTGCATGATGCAAGGTAGCCAACAGACCGAGATGACTCATGCTGGACGAGCTACTTCGCCGGGTAAGCAATCACACCCCCCACACCTTGGAAACTGACGGGCGTTTCCCCGAGGCCGCGGTGTTGGTGCCGGTTACCCGCAGCGACGAACCCGAACTGATCCTGACCCTGCGCGCCAGCGGCCTGTCGACCCACGGCGGCGAAGTGGCGTTTCCCGGAGGGCGGCGTGACCCCGAAGACCCGGACCTGATCTTTACTGCGCTGCGCGAAGCCGAAGAAGAAATCGGCCTGCCACCCGGCCTGGTGGAAGTGATCGGCCCGTTAAGCCCGCTGATTTCTCTGCACGGCATTCGTGTAACGCCCTATGTCGGTGTGATCCCCGATTACGTCGAATACCTGGCCAACGATGCCGAGATCGCCGCCGTGTTCAGCGTGCCGCTGGAGTTTTTCCGCCAGGACCCGCGCGAACACACCCACCGCATCGATTACCAGGGCCGCAGTTGGTATGTGCCCAGCTACCGATTTGGCGAATACAAGATCTGGGGGCTGACGGCAATCATGATCGTGGAGCTGATTAACCTGCTCTATGACGACGCCAAGATCAGCCTGCACCAGCCGCCTAAAAGCTTTATCAATATCTAAGCCATCGCTTGAATGGCCTGCCGTGAGGACAAACCATGAAATACCGCCTGGGCGACGCCCGCGTAGAGACGCATCCGCAAAGCTGGGTGGCACCGAATGCCACACTGGTTGGCAAGGTCAAGCTGGAAGAGGGCGCCAACGTCTGGTTTAACGCGGTGTTGCGTGGCGACAACGAACTGATCCTGATCGGCAAGAACAGCAATGTGCAGGACGGCAGTGTGATGCACACCGACATGGGCTACCCGCTGACCCTGGGCACCGGCGTGACCATCGGCCATAACGCCATGCTGCACGGCTGCACCGTCGATGACTACAGCCTGATCGGCATCAACGCGGTGATCCTCAACGGCGCCAAGATCGGCAAACATTGCATCATCGGCGCCAACTCGCTGATTGGCGAAGGCAAGGAAATCCCCGATGGCTCGTTGGTGATGGGCTCGCCGGGCAAGGTGGTGCGTGAGCTGACCGAGGCGCAGAAGCGCATGCTCGAAGCCAGCGCCGCGCACTATGTGCATAACGCGCAGCGCTATGCGCGTGACCTGGTTGAGCAGGAACAATGAACCCTGTTGAACGCCCCGTCGCCTCGCCCTGCGTGAGCATTTGTGCGCTGGACGATGACGACATTTGCACCGGCTGCCAGCGTACGGTGGATGAGATTACGCGCTGGAGCCGCATGGACAATGCCGAGCGCCGGGTGGTGTTGGGGTTGTGCCATGAGCGGGCGATGGCGAGTGGGTTGGTGTGGATGATGCCCGGCAAATCTGGGGCCTGAGCGACCGCTATCGCAGGCAAGCCCAGACGACATATTTCCAAATGTGAAGTAACCTGTGTCGATTGTTCACAGGTCCATCCCCCATGCTCTTCCTGATCGCCTACATCAGCAGCGTCGTGCTGATCAACTTCGCTTTCTCCACCGCCCCGCACCTGGATGTCATCTGGTCCGCCTGGGGTGGCCTGGTGTTTATCCTGCGCGACATGGTGCAAACCCGCTTCGGCCATGGCGCGATCATCGCCATGCTGGCGGCGCTGGTGCTGTCGTATATCACCTCCGACCCATCCATCGCCCTGGCCAGCGCCACGGCGTTTGCGGTGTCCGAGTGCATCGACTGGCTGGTGTTCAGCATCACCAAGCGCCCGCTGCACGACCGCCTGTGGATAAGTTCGGCGCTGAGCATTCCCCTCGATACCTTTATTTTCTTCGGCTTGATCGGCGCGCTCACACCGGCAGTGGCCGGCACCGCGCTGGTGTCGAAATTTGCCGGGGTCACGGTGGTGTGGCTGATCATGGCCTGGCGCATGCGCAAACGGGCTGTCGTCAACTGAGGCCAATTTTTACAGTTCATGTAAAATGCCGGCCTTTCTCCCCATGATCCGCTCCCCTGAGGACCTGAGATGACCCGAATCGGAACTCCATTGTCGCCAACCGCGACCCGCGTTTTGCTGTGTGGCTGCGGTGAGCTGGGCAAGGAAGTGGTAATCGAACTGCAACGCCTGGGCGTTGAAGTGATTGCCGTGGATCGCTACGCCAACGCGCCGGCCATGCAGGTGGCTCACCGTAGCCACGTGATCAACATGCTCGACGGTGCCGCCCTGCGTGCGGTGATCGAGGCCGAGAAGCCGCACTTTATCGTGCCGGAAATCGAAGCCATCGCTACTGCCACGCTGGTGGAACTGGAGGCCGAAGGCTTCACCGTGATCCCGACCGCGCGCGCCACCTCGCTGACCATGAACCGCGAAGGCATCCGTCGCCTGGCCGCCGAGGAGCTGGACCTGCCGACCTCGCCGTACCACTTCGCCGACACCTTCGAAGACTACAGCAAGGCCGTGCAAGACCTGGGCTTCCCGTGTGTGGTCAAGCCGGTGATGAGTTCGTCGGGCAAGGGCCAGAGCCTGCTGCGCAGCACCGATGATGTCCAAAAAGCCTGGGATTACGCCCAAGAAGGTGGACGTGCCGGCAAAGGCCGCGTGATCATCGAAGGCTTTATCGACTTCGACTACGAAATCACCCTGCTGACCGTGCGTCACATTGGCGGCACCACCTTCTGCGCGCCGGTCGGCCACCGTCAGGAGAAGGGCGATTATCAGGAATCCTGGCAGCCGCAAGCCATGAGCCCGATTGCCCTGGCCGAATCCGAGCGCGTTGCCAAAGCCGTGACTGAAGCGTTGGGTGGCCGTGGCCTGTTTGGCGTGGAGTTGTTCATCAAGGGCGATCAGGTGTGGTTCAGCGAAGTGTCGCCGCGCCCGCATGACACCGGTTTGGTGACCCTGATCTCCCAGGACTTGTCGCAGTTCGCGCTGCATGCGCGCGCCATCCTGGGCCTGCCGATTCCGTTGATCCGCCAGTTCGGGCCTTCGGCTTCGGCGGTGATTCTGGTGGAAGGGCAGTCGACCCAGACGGCGTTCGCCAACCTCGGTGCGGCCTTGAGCGAGCCGGACACGGCGCTGCGTTTGTTTGGCAAGCCGCAAGTGAATGGCCAGCGCCGCATGGGCGTGGCGTTGGCGCGGGATGAGTCGATTGAAGCGGCTCGGGCTAAAGCAACCCGTGCCTCCAAGGCTGTTGTTGTAGAGCTGTAACCGCGTCGCGCCCTTCGCGAGCAAGCCCGCTCCCACATTTGGAATGCATTTCCATGTGGGAGCGGGCTTGCTCGCGAAAGCGGTCTATCAGGCGACCTTGTTCAAATCATTATCCCGCGTCTCTTTCAGGCACAGCACAGCAATCAAGCTGAGCAACGCTGCCGCCGACACATACCCGCCGACATAACTCAGCCCACCCATCGCCACCAGCTTGGTTGCGAAAAACGGTGCGGCCGATGCGCCGACAATCCCACCGAGGTTATACGCCGCCGAAGCGCCGGTATAACGCACGCGGGTCGGGAACAGTTCCGGCAGCATGGCGCCCATCGGCGCGAAGGTCACGCCCATCAGAAACAGCTCCAGCGCCAGGAACAACGCCACGGCCCAGGTTGAACCGTGGGTCAGCAAGGGCTCCATGGTGAAACCCGACAAAATCGCCAGCACCGCGCCGACGATCAGCACCGGCTTGCGCCCGTAACGATCGCTGGCCAAGGCCGCCAACGGCGTGGCCAGGCCCATGAACAGCACCGCAAAGCACAGCAAGCCGAGGAACATCTCACGGCTGTAGCCCAGGGTCGAAACCCCGTAGCTCAGGGAAAATGCGGTGGTGATGTAAAACAGCGCATAGCACACCACCATCGACGCGGCGCCCAGCAGTACCGGCAGCCAGTGCTGGCTGAACAGCTCTACCAACGGCACTTTTACCGGCGCCTCTTTGGCCACGGCGTTGGCGAACACCGGCGTTTCATGCAGCTTAAGCCGCGCATACAGGCCGACCATCACCAGCGCTGCGCTGAGGATGAACGGGATGCGCCAGCCCCAGCTGCGGAACTGTTCGTCGTTGAGGCTCATGGCCAGGATCAGGAACAGGCCGTTGGCCGCCAAAAAGCCGATTGATGGGCCGAGTTGCGGGAACATGCCAAACCAGGCGCGCTTGCCCTTTGGTGCGTTTTCGGTGGCCAGCAACGCCGCGCCGCCCCATTCGCCGCCAAGCCCCAGGCCCTGGCCAAAGCGCAGCACGCACAACAGGATCGGCGCCCAGGCACCGATGCTGTCATAGCCCGGCAGCAAGCCGATCAGCGTGGTACATACGCCCATCAGCAGCAGCGAGGCCACCAGCGTGGATTTGCGCCCGATGCGGTCGCCAAAGTGGCCGAACAGCGCCGAACCCAGCGGGCGGGCAATAAAGGCGATGCCGAAGGTCAGGAACGACGCCAGCATCTGCGCGGTGCCGGAGGTCTGCGGGAAGAACACCGGGCCAATCACCAGTGCCGCAGCGGTGGCGTATATATAGAAATCGTAGAACTCGATGGCGGTGCCGACGATGCTCGCCGTGGCGACCCGTGCGGTCGAGTTGAGCGGGGCGGCGGTGGCGGCCTCGTTGTAGGTGGTGCTCATTGAGGTATCCCTGACGGTCATTGCGCGTTCTTACGCGGATTTTTATTGGTCGAACACCCATGGATCAGGGTTATAAACGGGGCGGCTCGGGATGGGAGCAAACACCGGTCAGACACGGTAAAGCGCTGCCTGGACGCGCTGAGTGCGGGTAGCACGCGGTCGGGCGGGGCTTGGGTAAGCCGAGCCGATTATAGGAAGGGGTTTGAATATACAACAAGGGGGCTGACACGCTGCAAATCGAAATGTGGGGGCGGGCTTGTGTGGGAGCTGGCTTGCCTGCGATGGCATCAACTCGGTTTAACTGAATGATCGAGGCGCCTGCATCGCAGGCAAGCCAGCTCCCACATTGGACCGAGTGTTGTCAGGGGAGGTTACGCAGCCACCGGCACGCGGCTGGTATGCCAGATCAGCACTTTACTCACGCGGTTGTCCTCGGTCTCGAGGATTTCCAGGCGGTAGCGGCCGATTTTCAGGCACACCGCGCAGTCCGGAATAGTCTCCAGCGCCTCGGTGACCAGGCCGTTGAGGGTCTTGGGGCCGTCGCTGGGCAGGTGCCAGCCCAGGCTTTTGTTCAGTTCGCGGATCGAGGCGGCGCCGTCGATGATGTAGCGGCCATCGGGTTGGGCTTCGATGTGGGGGTTATCCACAGCCTGGTCGCTTTCGAATTCGCCGACAATTTCTTCGAGGATATCTTCCAGGGTGACGATGCCCAGCACTTCGCCGTATTCGTCCACCACCATGCCCAGGCGCCGTTGCTGTTTATGGAAGTTCAGCAACTGCAATTGCAGCGGCGTGCTTTCCGGCACGAAGTAGGGTTCGTGGCAGGCGGCGAGCAAGGCTTCTTTGGTCAGGCTGGCATCGGGCAGCAAGTGCTGGATCTGGCGAGTGTTGAGCACCGCTTCGACCTGGTTGATGTCGCTGTGAAACACCGGCAGGCGCGTGCGCTGGGACGTGCGCAGTTGCTCGATGATGGCTTCGACCGAGTCATCCAGGTTGATGCCGTCCACTTCACTGCGCGGCACCAGGATGTCGTTGACCGTGATGTTGTCCAGGGCGTGGATGCCGGGCAGGCCGGGCGTGCGATTGTCGTTGGCCTCGGGCTCCGGTTCGTCGTCATGCTCGGGCAGCGGCTCGTCGCTTTTCTTTACCACGCCGGGTTTACGTGCAAACGGGCGCAACAACAACAGGCTGATGCCATTGAGCAGCCAGGCCAGCGGCGCGAGGATTTTCAGCGGTACGCCCAGCAGCGTGTTGCCAAAGCCCAGTATGGTGTGGGGGTGACGGACGGCGAGGGCGCGGGGCAGGTAGTCGGCGAGCACCAGCAGCATCGCGCAGGAGATCAACCAGCCGAGCCACGGGCCGTTTTGCGCCCAGGCATAAATCGCCAGCAACGTGCACAGGATCACCACGGCCGCGCGGCACAAGCTGTTACACAGGATCAGGCTGTTACGCGGGAAGTTCAGGCGGGCGGCGGCCTTGTCGCCTTGGCGTGTGCCGGGGCGTATGGCCAGCAGGTGCTGTTGTGCAGCTTCAATGGCGGTAAACAGCGCCGCCCATAAAATCAGCAGGGCGATTACCGCGAGCATCGGCCCAAGGGGCAAGTTGTCCATTATGGCTGCCCGTCAGATATGCAGGATGTATTCGCGAACCAGCTTGCTGCCGAAGTAGGCCAGCATCAGCAGGCAGAAACCGGCCAGGGTCCAGCGGATCGCCTTGTGCCCACGCCAGCCGAGACGGTTACGCCCCCACAGCAGCACGCTGAACACCACCCAGGCCAGGCACGCCAGCAGGGTTTTGTGCACCAGGTGCTGGGCGAACAGGTTCTCGACGAACAGCCAGCCGGAGATCAGCGACAGCGACAGCAGCGTCCAGCCGGCCCAGAGGAACCCAAACAGCAGGCTTTCCATGGTTTGCAGCGGCGGGAAGTTCTTGATCAGCCCGGACGGGTGCTTGTTCTTAAGCTGGTGATCCTGCAGCAGCAGGAGCAAGGCCTGGAACACCGCGATGGTGAACATGCCGTAGGCCAGGATCGACAACAGGATGTGCGCAAGGATGCCTGGCTCTTCGTCAATCACCTGTACGGTGCCGGTCGGCGTGAATTGCGCCAGCAGCACGGTGAGCATTCCCAGCGGGAATAGCAGCACCAACAGGTTTTCGACCGGGATGCGGTAGCAGGCCAGCAGGGTCAGCGCGATGACGGCAGCGGCGATCAGGCTGGCGGCGCTGAAAAAGTCCAGGCCCAGGCCGACCGGGGTCATCAGGTGGGTGAACAGGCTCGCAGCGTGGGCCAGCAGGGCGACGACGCCCAGGCCAACCAGCAGACGTTTGTCCGCTTTAGTGCCTTGGGCCAGACGAGTGCCCTGATAGAGAGTCGCAGCGGCATATAAAAGGGCGGCGGCGAGGCTGGGTAGCAAACTGGGTGACAAGGGGACCATAAATCCTGATAGACAAGCCCGAAAGGCGCTGAGTTTGGCACACACCTGCGCTGCACGAAAGACTCCCGGGCCAGACAGCGCGTGTGCAGCGGCGCAGTCTTCGCTATAATCCGCGACCTGCCCACGCCGCAGGCTTGCTGAGCGCTGTTTTTAATAGCGATTTACCGCAGCCTGGGCCGCCATTACCTCGGTCACCACTGCATTTCGATGAATAGGGCCTGAAAGGATCGCGCATGTTTGAAAACTTGACTGACCGTCTCTCGCAGACGCTGCGCCATGTCACCGGCAAGGCCAAGCTGACCGAGGACAATATTAAAGACACCCTGCGTGAAGTGCGCATGGCGTTGCTGGAAGCCGACGTGGCCTTGCCTGTGGTCAAGGACTTCGTCAACTCGGTCAAAGAGCGCGCAGTGGGCACCGAAGTGTCCCGCAGCCTGACGCCGGGCCAGGCTTTTGTGAAGATCGTCCAGGTCGAACTCGAAAGCCTGATGGGCGCCGCCAACGAAGATTTGAACCTCAGCGCCGTGCCACCGGCCGTCGTGCTGATGGCCGGTCTGCAGGGTGCGGGTAAAACCACCACCGCCGGCAAGCTGGCGCGCTTCCTTAAAGAGCGCAAGAAGAAGTCGGTAATGGTGGTATCGGCTGACGTGTACCGTCCGGCCGCGATCAAGCAGCTGGAAATGCTCGCGGGCGAAGTGGGTGTGACCTTCTTCCCGTCCGACCTGAGCCAGAAGCCGGTCGACATTGCCAACGCGGCTATTAAAGAAGCCAAGCTCAAATTCATCGACGTGGTTATCGTCGATACCGCCGGTCGCCTGCACATCGACGAAGAGATGATGGGCGAGATCAAGGCGCTGCATGCCGCGATCAACCCGGTCGAGACGCTGTTCGTGGTCGACGCCATGACCGGCCAGGATGCGGCCAACACCGCCAAGGCCTTCGGCGACGCATTGCCGCTGACTGGCGTGATCCTGACCAAGGTCGACGGTGACGCCCGTGGCGGTGCCGCGCTGTCGGTACGCGCCATCACCGGTAAGCCGATCAAGTTCATCGGTATGGGCGAGAAGAGCGAAGCGCTCGAGCCGTTCCACCCTGAGCGTATCGCCTCACGCATTCTCGGCATGGGCGACGTGCTCAGCCTGATCGAGCAGGCCGAAGCCACGCTCGACAAAGACAAGGCCGACAAGCTGGCCAAAAAGCTGAAGAAGGGCAAGGGCTTCGACCTCGAAGACTTCCGTGATCAGCTGCAACAGATGAAGAACATGGGCGGCCTTGGCGGCCTGATGGACAAGCTGCCGAACATCGGCGGTGTGAACCTGGCGCAAATGGGCAATGCCCAGGGCGCGGCAGAGAAGCAGTTCAAGCAGATGGAAGCCATCATCAACTCCATGACCCCGGCCGAGCGCCGCGACCCTGAGCTGATCAGCGGTTCGCGCAAACGTCGGATCGCCATGGGCTCCGGCACTCAGGTGCAGGACATCGGTCGCTTGATCAAGCAGCACAAGCAGATGCAGAAGATGATGAAGAAATTCTCCGCCAAAGGCGGCATGGCCAAGATGATGCGCGGCATGGGCGGTATGTTGCCCGGCGGCGGCATGCCGAAAATGTAAAGTATTCGAGCGCAAGTCTTGCTTGCGCTCCGACCCACAAGGACGTGGGATCTCCAGCAAACCCGCGGTTAGCGGGAGCTGACTCGCCGTTTTAACCGACGGCTCTATAGCAGATCTGAGTGGCACGCTGATAGGCGCCAGAAAAAGACATTTGCAAAAGTCCGGATATTCCTTAGAATATGCGGCCTTTCGGGCACCTATGCCCGCTGTGCATTTAGATTTGCAGCACCGACTACAGGAACGATGTTCACATGCTAACAATCCGTCTTGCCCTTGGCGGCTCCAAAAAGCGCCCGTTTTACCACTTGACCGTAACCGACAGCCGCAATCCGCGCGACGGTTCGCACAAGGAACAGGTTGGTTTCTTCAACCCTGTTGCTCGTGGTCAAGAAGTTCGTCTGTCCGTGAACCAAGAGCGCGTAGCCTACTGGCTGAGCGTTGGCGCACAGCCATCCGAGCGCGTTGCAAAACTGTTGAAGGACTCGGCTAAGGCCGCAGCCTGAGCAATATGAACGCGACGCCAGCTGTTGCTGATGATTTGATCGTTATCGGCAAGATTTACTCTGTTCATGGCGTTCGCGGCGAAGTGAAGGTGTATTCCTTTACTGATCCGACTGAAAACCTGTTGCAGTACAAAACCTGGACGCTCAAGCGCGAAGGTAGTGTGAAACAGGTCGAGCTGGTCAGTGGACGCGGGAGCGATAAGTTCCTGGTCGCAAAGCTCAAGGGTCTTGATGATCGTGAAGAAGCTCGTCTTCTGGCCGGTTATGAGATCTGCGTGCCGCGCAACCTGTTCCCTGAATTGACCGACGGCGAGTACTACTGGTACCAGCTGGAAGGTCTGAAGGTTATTGATCAACTGGGGCAATTGCTCGGGAAAATCGATCACCTTCTGGAAACCGGCGCCAATGATGTAATGGTGGTCAAGCCTTGCGCTGGCAGCCTGGATGATCGTGAACGCCTGTTGCCGTATACCGAGCAATGCGTGTTGGCCGTCGACCTGGCCGTGGGCGAGATGAAGGTGGAATGGGACGCGGACTTCTAAGCGTGGCTAATTTGCGCATTGAAGTGATCAGTTTGTTTCCCGAGATGTTCTCCGCCATCAGCGAGTACGGCATCACCAGTCGGGCGGTGAAACAGGGGCTGTTGCAGCTTACCTGTTGGAACCCGCGAGACTACACGACGGATCGACATCACACTGTGGACGATCGCCCATTTGGCGGTGGCCCGGGCATGGTGATGAAGATCAAGCCCCTGGAAGATGCGTTGGTCGAGGCCAAGGCAGCAGCCGGGGAGAAGGCGAAGGTAATTTACCTGTCCCCTCAAGGCCGTCAGCTGAAACAGGCTGGCGTGCGCGAACTGGCGAATGAGGAGGCCTTAATCCTGATTGCCGGTCGCTATGAAGGCATTGACGAGCGTTTTATTGAAGCGCATGTCGATGAAGAGTGGTCGATTGGGGACTATGTCCTGTCTGGCGGCGAGCTGCCGGCGATGGTCCTGATAGATGCGGTTACACGACTGCTGCCTGGAGCTTTAGGGCATGCGGACTCCGCGGAGGAAGATTCCTTCACGGATGGTTTGCTGGATTGCCCGCACTACACCCGACCGGAGGTGTATGCGGATCAGCGTGTTCCCGACGTATTGCTAAGTGGCAATCACGCACACATCCGGCGTTGGCGTTTACAGCAGTCCCTTGGTCGGACCTATGAACGACGCGCCGATCTTCTGGAAAGCCGCTCGCTTTCTGGAGAAGAGAAGAAGCTGCTCGAGGAATACATCCTCGCGCGGGACGATAGTTAACAACGTATCGATGGTAGGTCCATTGACTTACCTTAGGAGCACAGCATGACTAACAAAATCATCCTTGCACTCGAAGCAGAGCAGATGACCAAAGAGATCCCTACCTTTGCCCCGGGCGACACTATTGTCGTTCAGGTGAAAGTGAAGGAAGGCGACCGTTCGCGTCTGCAAGCGTTCGAAGGCGTGGTAATCGCCAAGCGTAACCGTGGTGTGAACAGTGCTTTCACTGTTCGTAAAATCTCCAACGGTGTTGGCGTAGAGCGTACTTTCCAGACCTACAGCCCGCAAATCGACAGCATGGCCGTTAAGCGTCGCGGTGACGTACGTAAAGCCAAGCTGTACTACCTGCGTGACCTGTCCGGTAAAGCAGCTCGCATCAAGGAAAAACTGGCTTAAGTCCAGCTTCCCGATGCAGAAAAAAGCAGCCTACGGGCTGCTTTTTTGTGCCTGAAATTTGTCTATTACCGGTATTTGTCCATGACCACCCGCCTCGAAGAAATCCAGCGCCGCACCGACCTGTCCGTCACTCACGTGACCAAAGCGGTGTTCCCGCCGACCACCAACCACCACAACACGCTGTTCGGCGGTACTGCGCTGGCGTGGATGGATGAAGTGTCGTTCATCACCGCCACACGCTTTTGCCGCTTACCACTGGTGACCGTGTCCACCGACCGTATCGACTTCAACCACGCGATCCCGGCCGGCTCCATCGTCGAGCTGATCGGCCGCGTAATCAAAGTGGGTAATACCAGCCTCAAGGTCGAGGTTGAAGTATTCGTCGAGAGCATGAGTGCCGATGGTCGTGAAAAGGCGATCCAGGGCGTGTTCAGCTTTGTTGCGATTGATGCTGACAAACGCCCTGTGCCGGTATTACCGGGTTATGCCGACTGACTTATTCGGCTGTGTTGTTTGCTGGTTGAATCACGGCCAGCAAGGTCCAGCCAGCTACGGGCTTCAAGCTGCTGTCCGGGGTCACCACGTGTACCCAGCCGCCGGTGTCGCGGGCAAACAGCAGCGTCGCGCGGTCACCATGGAGTGCCTGGTACTGTTCCCAACTGAAGCCTTCAGTCAGGTTGGTGCTATATAGCTCTGCACCTTGGCCCAGCAGGCTCGCAAGTTTGGTGTAACTCAGGGGTTGGCTGCCCAGCAAATGGCCACGGTGCTCGTGGCTGGCTCGGTGTTTATCGGTGCGACGGTTTTCCTGGCTGCTGGCCAGGGCGAACAGACGATGCCCAAAATCGTGGCGAAAGCGCATGGCGGCCAGGGTGTTCAGCTCGCCCGAAGGTGAGAGCGCCAGCAAATGCCCGAGGCCGACCAGATCCAGATGCGATTCGGCATGCTGTGATGCCGGGTTGCCGAAGTAGGTGGGCAGCCCTTCCATTCGGCTGGCGCGGATGTTTTCCCAGCTGGAGTCGGTCAGCAGCACTCGACTGCCCAGTTGTTGCAACGCTTTGCCCAGGATGCGCGCCGGGCCGTTCGCGCCGACGATCAGGAAGCCGCTGGGCGCAGGCTCGGCGACTTTCAGCAGGCGTGCCAGTGGGCGGGCAGTGGCGCTTTGCAGGACAACGGTGCCGATAATCACCGCGAATGTCAGCGGCACCAGCAACAGTGCGCCTTCATGACCGGCCTCATCCAGGCGAATGGCGAAAATCGCCGACACGGCTGCGGCCACGATCCCCCGTGGTGCGATCCACGACAGCAGGGCACGTTCACGCCAGTTCAGGCCGGAACCGAAGGTCGAAAGCGCGACGTTCAAAGGTCGCGCAATAAATTGAATAATCAGTAACAGGATCAGTACGAACGGCCCCAAGGCAATCAGGGCGTTCAGGTCCAGGCGCGCGGCCAGCAGAATGAATAACCCGGAAATCAGCAGGACGCTGAGGTTTTCCTTGAAGTGCAGGATGTGGCGTACGTCAACGCCCTTCATATTGGCCATCCACATGCCCATCAACGTCACGGCCAGCAGGCCGGACTCATGCATCACCTCGTTGGAGGCGATGAAGATTCCCAGAACGCCAGCCAGCGTAGCCAGGTTATGCAGGTATTCCGGCAGCCACTGCCGGCGCATGATCTGCCCCAATACCCAACCACCGACGACTCCGAACAGGCTGCCGCACAGGATCACGCCGCCAAAGGTCAGCAGGCTGTGACTCAAGCCGTCGCCTGACGCGCGGGCGATGATAAAGCTGTAGACCACCACGGCGAGCAGCGCACCGATCGGGTCAATGACAATGCCTTCCCAGCGTAAGATATTGGCGATCGAGGCTTTTGGTCGCACGACACGTAACATGGGCACAATCACGGTAGGCCCGGTCACCAGTGTCAAGGTGCCGAAAAGCAGGGCGAGCATCCAGTCAAAACCCAGCAGCCAGTGGGTAGCCAGGGTAATGACGGCCCATGTCGACAGGGCGCCGACCGTGACGAGGCGATGCACGACGCTGCCGATCTCCTTCCATTCCGAAAGGTGCAGCGTGAGGCTGCCTTCAAACAGGATCAGTGCCACGGCCAGAGATACCAATGGCATCAGCAGCGGGCCGAACATTTCCTGAGGATTCAGCCAGCCCAGCACTGGCCCTGCCAGGATTCCGCTGACCAACAGAAACAGAATGGCGGGAAGTTTCAGGCGCCATGCCAGCCATTGGCAGGCCAGCGCGGCCACACCAATGCCACCAAATGCCAGCAGAATCTGTTGTTCGCTCATTGAAGCTTCCTGTTCCGTGAAATAGCGGGCTATGAAAGACTAGTGGCCGTTGTCACAGTTCACTAAATAATTTGCGCAAAGCCCTGTGCTGCGCTGCTTGAGTGCCCATGCCCGCCATTGACCACCCCCTGATCGACCGCTTCCTCGACGCCCTGTGGCTGGAAAAAGGCCTGTCGGATAACACCCGCCAGGCCTATCGCAGCGACTTGGCCCTGTTCAACGGCTGGTTGCAGGAGAAAAACCTCGAACTGATCAATGCCGGCCGTGAGTTGATCCTCGATCACCTGGCCTGGCGCCTGGAGCAGAACTACAAACCGCGTTCCACGGCGCGATTTCTCTCGGGTGTGCGTGGGTTTTATCGCTATTTGCTGCGGGAAAAACTGATTGCTCTCGACCCTACCCTGCAGATCGATATGCCCCAGCTCGGTAGGCCATTGCCTAAATCCTTGTCGGAAGCTGACGTAGACGCCTTGCTCGCCGCGCCCGATCTGAGCGAGGCCATCGGCCAGCGCGACCGCGCCATGCTGGAAGTCTTGTATGCCTGCGGCCTGCGCGTGACCGAGCTGATCAGCCTGACCCTGGAGCAAGTCAACCTGCGCCAGGGCGTGCTGCGTGTGATGGGTAAGGGCAGCAAGGAGCGGCTGGTGCCGATGGGCGAGGAGGCGATTGTGTGGGTGGAGCGCTATATGCGTGACGCCCGCAACGAGCTGCTCGGCGGGCGGCCCAGTGATGTGCTGTTCCCCAGCCTGCGCGGCGAGCAGATGACCCGCCAGACCTTCTGGCACCGTATCAAGCACCAGGCCAAGGTCGCCGGGATCGGCAAGGCGTTGTCGCCGCATACCTTGCGCCATGCGTTTGCCACGCATTTGCTCAACCACGGCGCGGATTTACGCGTGGTGCAAATGCTGCTGGGGCACAGCGACTTGTCCACTACTCAGATCTATACCCATGTGGCCCGCGCGCGCTTGCAGGAGATGCACGCCAAGCATCACCCGCGCGGTTGAAAGCCGCCAATTTGTGCCGCCACGGGCTGCCCTGGCGCCCAACTGTGGTAGGCTTTGCCGGTTAGCAAAGGGGACGGCCACTGCCCGCGTTTCCAAGCGGTGTTCCACTGCCGTCCCTGCATCTGCCTTCAGGAGTTCCCATGCGCTTGACCCAGATTATTGCCGCCGCAGCGATTGCGTTGGTTTCCACCTTTGTTGTCGCCGATGACGCCGCCGAGCAAACCATTCGCAAGAGTTTGGCGGACCTGAAGCTCGACACCCCGATCGAAAGCATCAGTGCCAGCCCTATGGCCGGCCTGTACGAAGTCAAACTCAAGGGCAGCCGTGTGCTGTACGCCAGCGCCGATGGCCAGTACATCGTTCAGGGCTACCTGTTCCAGCTAAAAGACGGCAAGCCGGTC
This sequence comes from Pseudomonas sp. KBS0710, assembly GCF_005938045.2. Classification (GTDB taxonomy): domain Bacteria; phylum Pseudomonadota; class Gammaproteobacteria; order Pseudomonadales; family Pseudomonadaceae; genus Aquipseudomonas. The sequence continues at coordinate 476,492 of NZ_VCCF02000001.1, forward strand.
AACCTGACCGAGAAGGCCGAGCGCCTGGGCGTGTCCAAGCTGATCAACGGTATCCCGGTGGCTGAAACCGTGGTGTACCCGGCCATTGGCGAGACCAAGACCCACATCACGGTGTTCACCGACACCACGTGCCCGTACTGCCACAAGCTGCACGCCGAAGTGCCTGCGCTGAACAAGGCCGGTATCGAAGTGCGCTACGTCGCGTTCCCGCGCCAGGGCCTGGGTTCGCCGGGTGACGAGCAGCTGCAAGCCGTGTGGTGCTCGACCGACAAGAAAGCGGCCATGGACAAAATGGTCGATGGCAAGGAAATCAAGGCGGCCAAATGTGCCAACCCGGTTTCCAAGCAGTTCGCCCTCGGCCAGTCGATTGGCGTGAACGGTACACCGGCCATCGTTTTGGCTGACGGCCAAGTGATTCCGGGCTACCAGCCGGCGCCACAAGTTGCCAAACTGGCGCTCAGTGCCAAGTAAACCAGCATCGTCGAACCTTTGACGATCATGGCCCGCCGACCGATCGACGGGCCATCAAATTGAAAGCCGCAGTTGTGCGGCTGTTTTCCACGGCCGACCTAGCGTCGGCCGTTTCATGGGGAGTTCTTCAGTGAAACCGGTCAAAGTAGGCATCTGTGGGTTAGGGACCGTCGGTGGCGGCACCTTCAACGTACTTCAGCGTAATGCTGAAGAAATTTCCCGCCGTGCAGGGCGTGGGATTGAAGTGGCGCAAATTGCCACGCGTACGCCAAAGCCTCAGTTCCAAACGACCGGTATTGCGATTACCAACGATGTCTTCGCCGTGGCCACCAACCCTGAAATCGATATCGTCATCGAGCTGGTCGGCGGCTATACCGTGGCCCGCGACCTGGTGCTGCTGGCCATCGAGAATGGCAAGCACGTGGTCACCGCCAACAAGGCGCTGATCGCCGTGCACGGCAACGAGATCTTTGCCAAGGCGCGTGAAAAGGGCGTGATCGTCGCGTTCGAAGCCGCCGTGGCCGGTGGCATTCCGGTGATCAAGGCGATCCGTGAAGGCCTGTCCGCCAACCGTATCAACTGGGTGGCCGGCATCATCAACGGCACCGGCAACTTCATCCTCACCGAAATGCGCGAGAAGGGCCGCACCTTCGAGGACGTGCTGGCCGAAGCCCAGGCCCTGGGTTACGCCGAAGCCGACCCGACCTTCGACGTGGAAGGCATCGACGCAGCGCACAAGCTGACCATTTTGGCGTCCATCGCCTTTGGTATCCCGCTGCAGTTCGACAAGGCCTACACCGAAGGCATCACCAAGCTGACCACCGCCGACGTGAACTACGCCGAAGCCCTGGGCTACCGCATCAAGCACCTTGGTGTGGCGCGCAGCACCCCGGCCGGTATCGAGTTGCGTGTACACCCGACGCTGATCCCGGCCGACCGCCTGATCGCCAACGTCAATGGCGTGATGAACGCCGTGATGGTCAACGGTGACGCCGCCGGTTCCACCCTGTTCTACGGCGCCGGCGCCGGCATGGAGCCGACCGCTTCGTCGGTAATCGCCGACCTGGTGGACGTGGTTCGCGCCATGACCAGCGACCCGGAAAACCGCGTGCCGCACCTGGCCTTCCAGCCGGACTCGCTGTCGGCGCACCCGATCCTGCCGATCGAAGCCTGCGAAAGCGCCTACTACCTGCGCATCCAGGCCAAGGACCATCCAGGCGTGTTGGCCCAGGTGGCCAGCATCCTCTCGGAGCGCGGCATCAACATCGAGTCGATCATGCAGAAGGAAGTCGAGGAGCAAGACGGCCTGGTGCCGATGATCCTGCTGACCCACCGCGTGCTCGAGCAGCACATCAACGATGCCATCGCCGCGCTTGAAGCGTTGCAGGGCGTGGTTGGGCCGGTGGTGCGCATCCGTGTTGAACACCTGAACTAATCGTTTAGCGGCAAGGGCCCCACAGGTTCGGCGGCCCTTGTTCAGAATGCTCTAGAGGAGCCAGTCATGCGTTATATCAGCACCCGCGGCCAGGCACCGGCCCTGAACTTCGAAGACGTTTTGCTCGCCGGTCTTGCCACTGATGGCGGCCTGTACGTGCCGGAAAACCTGCCACGTTTCACCCAGGAAGAAATCGCCTCGTGGGCCGGCCTGCCGTACCACGAACTGGCGTTCCGGGTGATGCGCCCGTTTGTTACCGGCAGCATTCCGGATGCAGACTTTAAAAAGATTCTGGAAGAAACCTATGGCGTGTTTTCCCACAACGCCATCGCGCCACTGCGTCAGCTGAACGGCAACGAGTGGGTACTGGAGCTGTTCCACGGCCCGACCCTGGCATTCAAGGACTTCGCCCTGCAACTGCTCGGTCGCCTGCTCGATTACGTGCTGGAGAAGCGTGGCGAGCGCGTGGTGATCATCGGTGCCACCTCCGGTGATACCGGCTCGGCGGCCATCGAAGGTTGCAAGCACTGCGAGAACGTCGACATCTTCATCCTGCACCCGCACAAGCGCGTGTCGGAGGTGCAGCGTCGCCAGATGACCACCATCTTTGGTCAGAACATCCACAACATCGCTATCGAAGGCAACTTCGATGACTGCCAGGAAATGGTCAAGAACAGCTTCGCTGACCAGAGCTTCCTCAAAGGTACGCGTCTGGTGGCGGTGAACTCGATCAACTGGGCGCGGATCATGGCCCAGATCGTCTACTACTTCCACGCCTCCCTGCAGTTGGGCGGCCCGGCGCGTTCGGTGTCGTTCTCGGTGCCGACCGGCAACTTTGGCGACATCTTCGCCGGTTACCTGGCGCGCAACATGGGCCTGCCGATCAACCAGTTGATCGTCGCCACCAACCGCAACGACATCCTGCACCGCTTCATGAGCGGCAACCAGTACGTCAAGGAAACCCTGCACGCCACGCTGTCGCCGTCGATGGACATCATGGTCTCGTCGAACTTCGAACGCCTGCTGTTCGACATGCACGGTCGCAACGGCGCAGCCATTGCCGGTTTGATGGACACCTTCAAGAGCGGTGGCGGTTTCAGCGTTGACGAAGAGCGCTGGACCGAAACCCGCAAGCTGTTCGACTCGCTGGCCGTGGACGATGCGCAAACCTGCGAAACCATCGCCGAAGTCTATGCGCAGACCGGCGAGCTGCTCGACCCGCACACCGCCATCGGTGTGAAGGCCGCACGTGAATGCCGTCGCAGCCTGGACATCCCGATGGTGATTTTGGGCACCGCCCACCCGGTCAAATTCCCGGAAGCGGTGGAGAAGGCTGGCGTTGGCAAGGCGCTGGAACTGCCGCAGCACTTGGCGGACCTGTTCGAGCGTGAAGAGCGCTGCACCGTGCTGGCCAATGACCTGAAAGCGGTGCAGGCGTTTGTCAGCCAGCATGGCAATCGCGGTAAGCCACTCTGATTCATCAGTGGTTGCGCGGCAGAAAAGGCCCGTCTTCGTGACGGGCTTTTTCATTCTGGCATTAAGGTGCGCAGTGGCGCTCCAGACGCGGCTTTCAAGGCTGGCTCCCAGGTTAATCCTGGGATTCCAGCCTGTTGGGGGTTGTTTTCTCTCTGTCATCTTTGCCGTGCATGCTCGGTTGACTCGGGCAGGCGACCACACAAAAGGTCGAACTTTCTGCTGCGGGCACGGGTCACTTGAATGTCAGCACCTTAGTGACATTTTTGTTTTTCGAACCTTTTCGAATGATTGAGTGGTGATCGAGATGGAAAGTATCAGCCTATTGCTCGAAGAAGCACTGAGCCCTTATCAGGTTACGTTGACCACCTCGGGTGTGCAGGGCGAGTGCCTGGTGACCGTGAAGAATCCGGCTGGCGCGATTGTCGTCGAGCGGGAAGTCGATCGCGCGCAATTGACCGATAAGCGCGTGCTGGTGGATGTGGTCGATTGCCTGCTGCGCGACCTGAAAATCGCTGAAGGGCGCCTGGAACCCTCGGTTATCGCTGCCTTGCGCAACGCCGCACAGACTCGCGGCAGCGTCATCGCATGAAGAAATGTTTAATTGGCGAAACTTCCTACGTCATGCCCGGTCAGATTTTTTAACAGCAAGAGCAAACATTGTGCTCCGGTGTTTGTGGCTTGTTGTACTGGTCTTTGTAGGCCACGTTTAACCCCGAAGTGTCTCCCCACTCTTCGGGGTTTCTTTTTGCCTGGGATTTGCCCAGCACAGGCTCAAGGCTCGGGTGAGTCCAGGAAAAAGCTCGAGTTATCCAACAAATACTGTTCACGCATTACCGGGTCTAACCACGAGGCGTAGGACTGTTGCACCTGCTCCTGTGGGATCTCGCTCAGCGCCTGATCGATTCGCTGTATGGCCTGGCGACCTTGCGGCGTATTGGAGCAGCCGATATGCGTGCGCTGATAAGGCGCTGAATCCTTGATGGGCAAGAACAGCAGGTCCTGGGCTGCAATCCCCTGTTGCTGGGCGTGATAGCGGACTTCCGGCGGGTAGCCCAGCACTGCCTCCAGCCGCCCCAGGCGCTGCATTTGCAGCAGGCTGCCAAGGGCATCATTGCCATAATGCAGGGCCACGGTGTGCGGGTGGGCGTGCTTTAGCTGTTCATCCACGACTGGGCCGTAGCTGCGTTCGGCCGTGGCGCCGATGCGGGCCTTATGGGCTGTGAGAAAGGCTTGCAGGTCAAACTGACCCTCGACGATATAGGGCGCCATGGCCGCCTGTTGGCTGCGCTGGATCGTCACCCCATTGCTGACCACCACAAATGCCTGGGCGGAAAACACCACGTACTGGGCACGCTCCGGCGTCCACAGCAGCGATGGGTCACAGGTCAGGGTTTGAGCGCGCAGCATTTGAATGCCGCGCGCGCGGTTGACGTGCATCACTTGATGCCGATAGTCCGGCAGGCGCTCCCTGAGCAGCGGCAGCAGTTGGTCGAGTGCGCCCTGGTTTTTTTGCGGGCCTTCGAAGATGGTCAATGGCGGCAGGTCGCGCAGCAGCCAGGTCAGCGTGTCCTCGGCCTGTGCCGGCAGCGACCAACTGCCGAGCAGCGTGCTTACAAGCAGCAATCGGATGTACGGGCAAACCATCAGATTGCGCCATCCTCACGCAAACAGGCGATGGCGTCGGCGTCGTAACCCAGCTCACTGAGCACTGTGCTGTTGTGCTCACCCAATTGCGGCCCAACCCATTCACAACTGCCCGGCGTCTCGGAGAGCTTGGGTACGATGCCTGGCATCTTGAAGTCCTTGCCACCTGGCAACTGCGCCTTGAGGAACATTTCCCGGGCCAGAAACTGCGGGTCGCCGAGCATGTCTTCGGCACTGTAGATACGGCTGGCGGGCACCTCGGCCTTGTTCAGTTGCTCAATCACTTGCTCCAGCGGCAGCGAGTTGACCCACCGATCAATCACCCCGTAAAGCTCGTCACGGCGGCTGTCACGCCCGTCATTGCTGGCCAGGGCCGGGTCATTGGCCAGGTCGTCGCGGCCGATGGCGCTCATGAAGCGCTTGAAGATCGCGTCGCCATTGGCGCCGATCTGCACATGTTTGCCGTCGGCACTGGTATGGATCGATGAAGGCGTGATGCCGGGCATGATGTTGCCGGTGCGCTCGCGGATAAACCCGAACACGTCGAACTCCGGGATCATGCTTTCCATCATCGCGAAAATGGCTTCGTACAGCGCCACATCCACCACTTGGCCGAGCCCGCCGTTGACCTCGCGATGACGCAAGGCCATCAGCGCGCCGATCACCGCCCACAGGGCCGCGATGGAGTCGCCGATGGAAATCCCGGTGCGCACCGGCGGGCGGTCTTCGAAGCCGGTGATATAACGCAAACCGCCCATGGACTCGCCCACCGCGCCAAAGCCCGGCTGGTCTTTCATCGGCCCGGTCTGGCCGAAACCGGAGAGACGCACCATCACCAGCTTGGGGTTCAGCGCGTGCAGGGTTTCCCAGCTCAAGCCGAGTTTTTCCAGCACGCCGGGGCGGAAGTTTTCGATCAGGATGTCGGCGTCCGCCAGCAGCTGCTTAAGAATCGCCAGGCCGTCCGGGTGTTTGAGGTTCAGGGTCAGCGACTTTTTATTGCGCGCCTGCACAAACCACCACAACGACGTGCCTTCGTACAGCTTGCGCCACTTGCGCAGCGGGTCGCCGCCGTCGGGGGATTCGACCTTGACCACGTCGGCACCGAATTCGGCGCAGATACGTGAGGCAAACGGGCCGGCGATCAGGGTGCCCAGTTCGATGACTTTCAGGCCGGCGAGCGGTTTGGCATTAAACGACATGAGGATCCTTAGCGAGCAGGGGCGGTGGTGTCATGCCTTTTAACATAGGCGAGCGGCCCAGGGATAAGCATGATGCAGCGCAGTATTCGTTCAATGGCTGCCCCATCGGTTAGACTGGCGACCTTTCCCTGTCTTTAGAAGCCCGTTCATGGCCCAGCCGTCCACGACCTACAAATTTGAACTGAACCTCACCGACCTCGATCGCTCGGTGTACGAGAGCGTCAAGCAGACCATCGCCCGCCACCCTTCGGAAACCGAAGAGCGCATGACTGTGCGGCTGCTGGCCTACGCCCTTTGGTACAACGAGCAGTTGGCGTTCGGGCGTGGCCTGTCAGATGTAGACGAGCCAGCCCTGTGGGAAAAAAGCCTGGATGATCGGGTTCTGCACTGGATTGAAGTCGGCCAGCCCGACGCCGACCGCCTGACCTGGTGCTCACGTCGCACCGAACGCACCAGCCTGCTGGCTTATGGCAGCCTGCGCGTATGGGAGGGCAAGGTGGTGCCGGTGGCCAATAACCTCAAGAACGTCCACATCGCCGCCGTGCCGCAGGAAGTCCTCGAGACCCTGGCCAAGGACATGCCGCGCGTGATCAAGTGGGATGTGATGATCAGCGAAGGCACTATTTTCGTGACTGACGACCGTGGCCAGCATGAAGTGCAATTGCAATGGCTGGTTGGCGAACGCGGCTGAAGAGGTGCAGCTTCAAGCGGCAAGCTTGAATCTTGCAGCTCATTACTAATATCCACTACAGAGAATTCCCCTTCGTCCCATGCGTATTGATCCTCGCCCGTTGCCCGCCGTCCTGCCATTCCTCGGTGAATTGCCACCGCTGTTGACCCGTCTCTACGCCGCACGCGGGGTGCAGTCGGAGGCTGAGCTGGACAAGAGCCTGGCGCGGTTGATTCCCTACCAGCAACTCAAGGGCATCGACGCGGCGGTAGACCTGCTGGTGACGGCCCTGGAGCAGCGCCAGCGTATCCTCATCGTCGGTGACTTCGACGCCGATGGCGCCACGGCCAGTACCGTGGGCACCTTGGGCCTGCGTTTGCTGGGTGCGGCGCATGTCGATTACCTGGTGCCCAACCGCTTCGAATACGGCTACGGCCTGACCCCGGAAATCGTCGCTGTGGCGTTGCAACGCGAGCCGCAGTTGCTGATCACCGTGGACAACGGCATCTCCAGCGTTGAAGGCGTGGCGGCGGCGAAGGCAGCCGGTTTGCAGGTACTGGTCACCGACCACCACTTGCCCGGCGATGAATTGCCGGCGGCGGATGCCATCGTCAACCCGAACCAGCCTGGCTGCGAGTTTCCGAGCAAGGCGTTGGCCGGCGTCGGTGTGATCTTCTACGTGCTGATGGCCCTGCGCGCGCGGCTGCGCAGCCTGGGCTGGTACGCCAACAAACCGCAGCCGAACATCGGTGAGCTGCTCGATCTGGTCGCCTTGGGCAGCGTCGCTGACGTGGTGCCGCTGGATGCCAACAACCGCATCCTGGTGCACCAAGGCCTGGAGCGTATTCGTGCCGGGCGTGCGCGGCCGGGGATCAAGGCGATTCTCGAAGTGGCCAAGCGTGATGCGGCGCGTATCACCTCCACCGATCTCGGTTTTATCCTCGGGCCACGCCTCAATGCGGCGGGGCGCCTGGATGATATGAGCCTGGGCATTGAATGCCTGCTCACCAGCGACGTGGCGGCGGCACGGGAAATGGCCGCGCAACTGGACGGCATGAACCAGGACCGCAAATCCATCGAACAAGGCATGCAGCGCGAGGCCCTGGCCCAGCTCAAGGACTTGCCGGTGGAGTCGATGCCTTACGGCTTGTGCCTGTTCGACCCGGAATGGCACCAAGGTGTGATCGGTATTCTGGCCTCGCGCATGAAAGAGCGGTACTTCCGCCCGACCATCGCCTTCGCCGACGCCGGTGATGGCCTGCTCAAGGGCTCAGGGCGCTCTGTGCAGGGTTTTCACATCCGAGATGCCCTGGCGGTGGTCGCCAGCCAGCATCCCAACCTGATCGCCAAGTACGGCGGCCACGCCATGGCGGCCGGCCTGACCTTGCGCGAGGAAAACTTCCCACTGTTTGCCCAAGCCTTTGACGCCGAAGTGCGCCGGCAACTGCGTGAAGAAGACCTCACCGGTCGCCTGCTGACCGACGGCACGTTGGCGGTGGAAGAGTTTCACCTGGAACTGGCACGTGCCCTGCGACATGCCGGGCCATGGGGCCAGCACTTTCCCGAGCCGTTGTTTCACGGGGTGTTTCAACTGGTGGAACAGCGCGTGGTCGGCGAGCGGCACCTTAAAGTGGTGCTCAAGAGCGAATGCGGGTCAGTGAAGCTCGACGGCATTGCGTTTGGCGTGGACCGAGAGGTGTGGCCGAACCCGACAGTGCGTTGGGTGGAGTTGGCCTACAAGCTGGATGTGAACGAGTTTCGTGGCAATGAGACGGTGCAGTTGATGATTGCGCATATCGAACCGCGCTGAATTTCAGCACCACCACAAAACAACTGTGGGAGCTGGCTCCCACATTTTTAATCCGCGTACAGCTCGGTATTACTCGGCCTTGTCTTTAGCCTGGTGCTTCACAATGATATCCACCAAGCGCTGAGCCAGCGCCGGGTAGTTCTCATCAAAGTGATGCCCGCCCGGCAGCTTCACCGCCTCGCCCACCGCAGTAGTGTCGGTGCAGCCGCTCTCGTTGACCTCTTCAGCACCGTAGATGCACACCACTTTGTCCGCCGGCAGCTTGGCCATTTCCGGGCCGGTGGCGGCTTCTTTGCCAGCATTGCCCAACCAGCCTTCCACTTCGATTTCAAAGCTGCCGGTGCGTGCGAATGCGAGCAGGATAATCGCGTCGACACGCTGCTGTTCGCTTTCCGGCATGCGGTTGTAGATGGCTGGCAGTACGTCGGCGCCGAACGAATAACCGGTCAGCACGAAGCGCTTGGTGCCCCACTTCTGGCGGTAGTGCTGCATCAGCTCGGTGAGGTCTTTGGCGCTTTGTTCCGGGGTCTTGTGCTGCCAGTAGTAGCGCAGGGTGTCGATGCCGACCACCGGGTAGCCGATCTTGGCCATTTCACCGGCCACATCGCGGTCCAGGTCACGCCAGCCGCCGTCACCGGAGAGGAACAGGGTGACGGTGTCCTTGGCTTGGCCAGCCGGTACTTCGACCACGGGAATCGCCAGGCCGCCGTTGTCCGAACCGACCAATTGCTTGCGCAGTTCGTTGTTCAGCACTTGCGGGTAGTGAATGTCGTAGTCGCTGATGCTGGTCGTCGCGCGCGGTGTATCGCGTACGAAACTGGCGCTCTCATCGTCAGGGTTATCGTTCCACGCCACCAGCCAGTTGCCATGGGCGGAGGTCTTTGGCAGTGGGTCTTTGCAGCCTTCCTGCACCAGGGCGAAGCCGACGGAGATGGCATTGGCCTTGTCGTCGTTCTGTGTGGCCAGCCAGCGCCAGGCGAGCGCGGCGCCAGGGCCGATGCCGCTGACCAGCGTCGCCGGGCCTTTAAGCTGGGCCAGGGCGCTTTGCAGGGCTTGTTCCTGCAGCTTGCAGTCATCTTTTGGCAGGATCACTTGCACGATCTGCGCAGAGCCGCCCTGGCTCAGGGCAATCAGCTGGCTGTCGCTCAAGGTTTCGTCGGCCATTACGGCCACGGCCACGCGGGCTTTTGCCGAGCCGTTAGGCGTCACACGGGTCATCACCGAACCGTCGGCCTGGGGCAGTTGTTCCAGGGTCGGTTGCGGGGCAGGGCGGTTCCAGTACCAAAAGCCACCCGCCGCGATCAGCGCGAGCAGCACTACTAAGGCCAATACATACCGCCAGGAGCGTCGAATCATCAGCGTTTCACCAATCCAGTCAAGCCGCCCGCAATCAGGGCGGCGGTATCGGCCAGTGCCACCAGCGGATCAAGTCCTGCGGGCACGGCCATATAACGGGGTTCCCAGTCAGGCTGGAACTTGTCTTTGAAGCGGCGCAAACCTTGGAAGTTATACAACTGCTCGCCACGGCGGAACACCATCGAGCCCAGGCGTTGGGTCAGCGGCGCACCACGGCGCGGTTGCAGGCCCGACAACGGCACCATGCCGAGGCTGAAGCGGGCGTAATCATGGTTCTTATAATGTTGAATCAGGCCAACCATCATGAATTCCATGGTCAGCTTCGGCGCGTCCGGGTGCGCACGCATCAGGTCGAGACTGGCCAGGTCATGGTTGTAGGTCTCGAGCAGGTTGGCGAAGGCTACCGGGCGCCCTTCGAAGCGAATGATCGCGATGCGAAAGTGCTTGAGGTAGTCGTCGCTGAAACGTCCGAGGGAGAAGCCCTTTTCCCGCACGTTCTTGCCGGTCAGCCAGGCATCGGAGATGACTTTAAGCTCATCCATCGGCGCCTGGCCCGGGTCGCAGATCTCCAGGGACAGGCCGTCCCGGGTGCCACGGTTCCAGGTGTAGCGCAGGTCCTTCATCTCTTTGCCCTTGGCTTCCAGGTCAAAGCGTTTGAGGTCGACGCGGGCTTCTTCGCCCAGCTTGATCGCGGTGAGGCCGATGTCCATGTAATACGGCAGGTTCTCGGCGCGCACCTGGTAGAACACTGGGCGCGCGTGATGGATGTCGCACAGGTCACGGAACTGCCAGATCATCTCGGCGCGTGGTTGGGTCGGGCCGATCGGGTCGTACAAGGCCACCAGGCTGCGCCCTCGACGAGCGTACATCAGGAAGGCTTCATCGTTGGGATGGAACAGCAACGCCTTGTCGCCGGTCAGCGCCAGGCCGCCGTCGGGTTGCGAGGAGGCCATCAGGATCTTGGTGGCGCGCTCAAGCTCATCCGGCGTCGGCAAGTGAATAACCGGGCGCGCAGTGCGCAGCAGCCAGGTCAACGACACGATGACCAGCAACACCGCCGCACCCAGCAACGAACGCAGGCCGCGCGGGGCGTTGGCGTCCAGGGTGAACTGCCACCACAGTTGATGGCTGTAGGGCACGTCTTGATAGGCAAACAGCAGCAGCCAGATCGAGGCGCCCAGCACGCAGACGCTGGCCACCAGGTACAGCGGCGAGAACGGCAGTTCAGTCAGGCGGCTGGCGCGGTAAAACGAGCGACGGAAGATCGCCAGCAGCACCGCCGTCATGATCATCAGGCTGGCTTCTTCCCAGTCGAAGCCTTTGAGCAGCGAGAGCAGGGCGCCGGTCAGCAGCAGCACCATGGTCAGCATCCAGGCCGCCGACAAACGTCGACGCAGGCCTTGGGCGAGCAGCAGGCACAACACGCCGATCAGGCTGGCACCGAAGTGCGAGGCATCAATCAGGCGGTGGGGAATCAGGAAGCCGATGTTTTCCAGGCGTGAGTCGATTTCCGGCGTGGCGCCGGAAAACAGCAGGACCACGCCGGACAAAAAAACCAGTACAGCCAGCACCGGTGCCGCCAGGCCCGAAGCAACCCGCAGGCTTTGCTGGGTCTGGAACAGGCGCTGGGCTTCATTGACCAGCAGAAAGATACAGGCGATCAGCAGTGGCAGCACCACGTAGATCATCCGGTACAACAGCAGAGCGGCGGCCAATGGCGCGGCGCCGAGTTTGTCGGCGAAGGCGGCCAGCAGAATTGCCTCGAACACGCCCACGCCACCCGGCACATGGCTGAGTACACCGGCAGCCAGGGCCAGCAGGTACACCAGCAGGAACGGGCCGAACGGTGGCGCTTCCGGCAGCAGCATATAAAGGACGGTGGCGGCAGCGGCCACATCCAGTGCGGTAATGATCAGTTGCAGGAAGGTCAGGCGGCGGCCGGGCAAGCGCAGCGTGCGGCGCCCTGCCTTGACCAGCAGATTGTCCGGGTACGGTTGTTCCGGCAGGCGGCGGCGATAAATGCCGATGCACAGCGCAACCGACAGCAGCAGCACCGCGCCGGCAATGCCACCGAGCAGCCCTTGGGACAAGTGCAAGTAGGTCGAGGCCGCCGGCAAGTTGCTCAAGGTGGCCAATGCCGCCAGCGGCGGCAGGGCAGTGCCCAAGGCCAGGCTGGCAAACACGGTCATGTGCGCCACTTCCGAAGCGCCGATACCGTGGCGTGCATATAAACGGTAGCGCACCGAGCCACCGGAGAGCATCGACAGGCCAATGGCATTGCCGATGGCAAAGGCGGTGAAGCCGCCCATGGCCAGGGTCTTGGCCGGCAGCTTCACGCCGGCATAACGTGCGCCGGAGAATTCATAGCCCAATAGAATGATGAAACCGGCGACTGCGGCGGCAAATGCGCCGAGCAAGGCCGGCTTGGGCACTTCCAGAATCGAGTCGTGGAGCGCGTACAGGTCCAGTTCCAGCAACAGGTGTCGGCAGGCAATCAGGGCGATAGCAAACAGCAACAGGGTGACGGCCAGCCCAATGGGTTGACGGTATTTGCTCAACAGATCCAGCCAACGCAAACGGGTGGGAGTGATCGGTTGTTCCGCTGTGACGGTGTCTTGTGGTTCAGACGAGTTGGCGCGCATCAATCACCTCGTGGATTGTGCGCGACAGGATGGAGGTATCCAGCCAAGTTACCAATCCCTATGGACAAAATAATTACAAATATTAACGCTTATCGCCGGGTGCGGCGACAGCGGCCATTGGTCGTAGAGGGTCGTGCGTGAGTACTGAGCATAGCTCGCAATGACATGGACTCTGCAAACCGAATACGGTTTCATGAAAGATGCCATGCCATTGTTTCAGAAGAACTTTTTCACCGGATACAAAAAAGGCCACTCTTTCGAGTAGCCTTTTTTGATGTTTGGTTGCGGGAGCCGGATTTGAACCGACGACCTTCGGGTTATGAGCCCGACGAGCTACCAGACTGCTCCATCCCGCGTCTGTGGGCGGCATTCTACAGCCCAACGGCGAGGTGTCAACCGTTAATAGGCTGATGGGTCAAATAAGTGGAAATTAGTCGGTCAGCGCCCACCTTGTGCGGTAAGTGCACGGTGGGCAACGCTTTTTCTGTCTTACAATTTTCGTACAGGGCTAAAACAGGCGCGCACAAAAAAGGCCACTCTTTCGAGTAGCCTTTTTTGATGTTTGGTTGCGGGAGCCGGATTTGAACCGACGACCTTCGGGTTATGAGCCCGACGAGCTACCAGACTGCTCCATCCCGCGTCTGTGTGTCGGCATTCTACAGAGGAACGCCGGTGTGTCAACCCGTGAATTGAAGAAAAGCGCTTGTGGTTCAATCGGTTAGCTCTCCAAGATGGGCATAAGGCGGCCGCGGGGCCAGTCTGGCCGAGGGTTTCAGCTCTATTGGCAGGTAGATTTCGATTGAGAAAATAAATTCACCTTGGAAATTTCCTACCGCTCAAACGGCAGATTCAAACTACTGGTGCTATATACAGGAGTGAGTGCGATACTGGCCGCCCGTTGGATTACACCCTCTGTTTATATGACGCAGCGCAAAATCATCCACGTCGACTGTGATTGCTTCTACGCCGCCATCGAGATGCGCGACGACCCGAGCCTGGCGCAAAAGCCCCTGGCGGTCGGCGGCTCGGCAGACAGGCGCGGGGTGATTGCCACCTGCAACTATGAGGCGCGGGCCTATGGCGTGCGGTCGGCCATGTCCTCGCGCCACGCCTTGAAGCTGTGCCCGGACCTGACCATCGTCAAGCCGCGCATGGATGCCTATAAAGAAGCCTCGAAAGAAATCCAGACGATCTTTCGCGACTACACCGACCTGATCGAGCCGTTGTCGCTGGACGAAGCCTATTTGGATGTGTCCGACAGCCCGCATTTTGGCGGCAGTGCCACGCGTATCGCCCAGGACATACGGCGGCGCGTCTCCAGCCAGTTGCACATCACCGTGTCGGCCGGCGTGGCGCCGAACAAGTTTCTGGCCAAGATCGCCAGCGATTGGAAAAAGCCCAACGGTCTGTTTGTGATCACCCCGGATCAGGTCGAAGACTTTGTATCGCAGTTGCCGGTGAAAAAGCTGCACGGTGTCGGCAAGGTCACCGCCGATAAGCTGGCGCGCCTGGGCATTGAAGACTGCCTGCAACTGCGCGAGTGGAACAAGCTGGCGCTGGTGCGTGAATTCGGCAGTTTTGGCGAGCGGCTTTGGGGCCTCGCCCGTGGGATTGATGACCGTGTGGTGCAGAACGACAGCCGTCGACAATCCATCAGTGTGGAAAATACCTACGACGTAGACCTGCCGGATCTTTCAAGCTGCCTGGCGAAACTGCCTGAGCTGATGGAAACGCTGGCGGGGCGCATGGCGCGTATCGACAGCAGTTATCGCGCGGGCAAGCCGTTCGTTAAGGTGAAGTTTCATGACTTTACCCAGACGACGCTGGAGCAGGCCGGGGCAGGGCGGGATCTGGAGAGTTATCAACAGCTGATGACCCAGGCCTTTAACCGGGGCGGGAAGCCGGTGCGGTTGTTGGGGATTGGGGTGCGGTTGCTGGACTTGAGCAGCGGTAACGAGCAGCTTCAATTCCCTTGGTAAAAACCGGATCAAAAAATGTGGGAGCTGGCTTGCCTGCGATAGCGGTGTGTCAGTCATTGATGCTTTAACTGATATACCGCTATCGCAGGCAAGCCAGCTCCCACAGTTGTGTTTCAGTGTTGCTTAAATCTCAGCGTGCGCCTGGATCTGCGACAAGCCTTCCTGCATCCTTGGTCAGTGCCTGCAGAAATTCCTGCTGCAACTCCGGATCATTGCGCGTCAGTTCGATCAGGCTTTGTTCCAACTCACTGGCTTCTTCCTCCAGGCCCAGCTCCGACAGGCGTTTGACCCGGTGGACCCATTGGCTCACTTCGTCATCTTCCAGGTCGTCGTAGATCAGCCCATGGGCTTCGAGCAGCTTGCTGCGCAGGGTGTTGCTGACCGCCAGGGTCGAGTCGGAATGCACATCGTCCTGGCCATCTTCAACGCTGATCTTCAAGGTGCTGACGCGGTTCAGGTCTTGCTCGGCAAACGGGCTGTCCAACAGGTTCAGGCGCAGTACGCCGTCGCGATCGGTGGTCAACTCATGGGTCTGCTTGCCAGCGGTGACCTGCACCGGGCGTTCGCTCCAGGGCAGGCTCGAATACTCCGTGCGCTTGTCGCGCTGGACTTCATCGATGCCGGCCAGGTTCTGTTGCGCACGGCCGTGGGATTGCACGTTCATGAACGGGTTGATGCCGTCCACGCCGTAGCTCAGCCAGTCACGCGTCATGCTGGTGGGCAGGTTGCCGAGGGCGAAGACATTCACCACGTTGGCGCCCGCACCCGCTACCAGTGCAACGGCACCCAAAGGCATCTCATAGAGTTTGCGCCAGGGTTGGTAGGGGGTGTAGCGATCGTAACGGCGGGTAACTTCGAACTCGGTGACCTCAAAGGTCTTTTGCTCGTGAATGCGAACCCGGCGTTGCGGCAGTTCCAGCACTTTGGGTTCGCCTACATCGATTTGCAGGCTGTGATCGAGCAGCTTTCGCTCGACCCGCTCCTCGTGCTCACTGCGTTGCGACATTTGATTGGCGCAGCCGCCGACCAGCAGGGCGCCGCACAAGGCGGCGCCCCCCAGGGCTCTGGTGTTTCGCTTGAACATGACTTCTCTTGATCTGGTTTTCAGCGACGAATACGCGCCTGAAGGAAAGACAGCACGTCAGCCACCGGCAACGGTTGGGCTTCGGCTTCGGTCCGGCTCTTGTATTCCAGATTGCCATCGGCCAGGCCGCGGTCACTGACCACGATACGGTGCGGGATGCCAATCAGTTCCATGTCGGCGAACTTGATGCCCGGGCTGGTTTTCTTGTCCCGGTCATCGAGCAGCACTTCAAAACCGGCAGCCGTCAGTTCGGCATACAGTGTGTCGGTGGCTTCGCGTACTTGCTCGTTGTCGTAGCGCAGCGGTACCAGGGCGATCTGGAACGGTGCCAGGGCGTCGCTCCAGATGATGCCTTTCTCGTCGTTGTTCTGCTCGATGGCAGCGGCAACCACGCGCGATACGCCAATGCCGTAACAACCCATGTCCAGGGTGATCGGCTTGCCGTTCTCGCCCAGCACTTCGCACTTCATCGCCTTGCTGTACTTGTTGCCCAGCTGGAAGATGTGCCCGACTTCGATGCCGCGCTTGATTTCCAAAGTGCCCTTGCCATCCGGGCTTGGGTCACCGGCCACCACGTTACGCAGGTCGGCCACGGTCGGAACCGGCAGATCACGCTCCCAGTTCACGCCGAAGTAGTGCTTGTCGTCGATGTTGGCGCCGATACCGAAGTCGCTCATCAGCTCGACCGAACGGTCGATGATGATCGGCAGCGGCAGGTTCAGCGGGCCGAGCGAACCGGCACCGGCGCCAATGGCGTCGCGCAGTTCGGCATCGGTGGCCATAACCAGCGGGCTGGCCACGCCTGGCTGCTGGGCAGCCTTGATTTCATTGAGTTCGTGGTCGCCACGGATCACCAGGGCGATCAGCTTGCCTTCTTCTTCGGCGCGCACGATCAGGGTCTTGATGGTCTTTTCAATCGGCAGATTGAATTTTTCCACCAGGGCCGCGATGGTCTTGGTCTCTGGCGTGTCCACCAGGCGCAGTTCTTCAGCCGGCGCGGCGCGGGACGTTTCCCGAGGCACGGCTTCGGCTTTTTCGATATTCGCCGCGTAGTCGGAGCCGTTGCTGAACACGATATCGTCTTCGCCGGACTCGGCCAGCACGTGGAACTCGTGGGAGCCGGCGCCGCCGATGGAGCCGTTGTCCGCTTCAACCGGGCGGAATTTCAGGCCCAGGCGCGTGAACACGTTGCAGTAGGCGGTATGCATGCGGTCATAAGTGGCCTGCAAGGACGCCTGGTCAGCGTGGAACGAATACGCGTCCTTCATGATGAATTCGCGGCCGCGCATCAAGCCGAAGCGTGGGCGGATTTCGTCACGGAACTTGGTCTGGATCTGATACAGGTTCAGCGGCAGCTGCTTATAGCTGCTCAGCTCGTTGCGCATCAGGTCGGTGATCACTTCTTCATGGGTCGGGCCGGCGCAGAAGTCGCGGCCATGACGGTCCTTGAAGCGCAGCAACTCAGGGCCGTACTCTTCCCAGCGCCCGGATTCCTGCCACAGCTCAGCCGGTTGGGTGCTCGGCATCAACACTTCCAGAGAGCCGGCGGCGTTCATTTCTTCGCGAACGATGGCTTCGACCTTGCGCATCACCTTCAAGCCCATGGGCAGCCAGGTGTACAGGCCGGAGGCCAGTTTGCGGATCATACCGGCGCGCAGCATCAGCTGATGGCTGATCACAACCGCGTCGGAAGGCGTTTCTTTCTGTGTGGCGAGCAAATATTGACTGGTACGCATGGTAGGCCGTTGTCGGTTGCTTGGACTTGAAATGACTTGGGATTGTACGGGCGGTTGTCGCCGGAGTACAGGCGTGAGGTTGCGCGCTGCTCTGTGTGGGAGCTGGCTTGCCTGCGATAGCATCGCTGCGGTGTAACAGATACACCGCGTCGTCTGTATCGCAGGCAAGCCAGCTCCCACATTGACCGAGGTGTGTCAGTCTTCTGCGGGAGGATTCAAGCGTGCCCGTCGGCTTTCCTGGAACCAGTGCAGTGCAATCAGGAACAGCGTCGGCACACCCAGCAGGCAGGTAATGATGAAGAAGTTGTGGTAACCGAACTTCTCCACCATCACGCCCGAGTAACCACCAATAAGGCGCGGCAGCAACAGCATGATCGAGCTGAGCAGCGCGTATTGGGTGGCGGAGAACTTGAGGTTGGTCAGGCTCGACAGGTAGGCGACAAACGCCGAGGTGGCCAGGCCTGAGCTGAAGTTATCCAGGGAGATGGTGAAGATCAGCATCTGCAGGTCGGGGCCCATGTCGGCGAGCATCACGAACAGCAGGTTGGTGGCCGCCGAGGCAATGCCGCCGATAAACAGGATCGGCAAGATGCCGAACCGCACGATCAACAGGCCGCCCATACCGGCGCCGAGCAGGGTCATGATCAGGCCGAAGATCTTGCTGACCCCGGCGATCTGGTCCTTGGTAAAGCCCTGGTCGATGTAGAACACGTTGGCCATCACGCCCATCACCGTGTCGGACATGCGATAGGTCGCAATCAGCCCGAGCAGCAGCAGCGCCTGCCAGCGGTAGCGCAGGATAAAGTCGTTGACCGGCGTGAGCACCGGCGCCAGGCCACGGCGGCCCATGGCCGAGAGGCATAGAGTGGTGAGGATGATGTACAGGATGGCGCGCAGGAACGCGCGGTCTTCCATCAACAGCTCCCACAGGCTCACGCCGTGGAACAGCACGCTGGCGAAATCGGTGTTGTACAGCTGGGTGAACATCGCCGGGACCGACACCAGCAGCACGATCAGCACAAATACAGAGACAAGCTGATGCGCAAAGCTGTAGCGCCCGGCCTGCAATTGGGTGCGCAGTGGCACATCGGGTTCACGCATGAAGAAGGTGGTCAGCAGCGCCGGGATCATCAGCACGCCGAACAGCACGTAAGTGCCGGTCCAGGCCGAGTGCTTATAGTTGAAGCCGGTGGAACCGAAGCCTTCGGCAAAGAACAGCGCGCCGGCGGTGGCCAGCAGTGCGGCGATGCGGTAGCCGGACATGTAGCTGGCAGCCAGCGCAGCCTGGCGGCTGTCGTCGGCGATTTCCAGGCGATAGGCGTCTACCGCGATGTCTTGGGTGGCAGAGGCAAAGGCGACGATGACGGCAATGGCGATCAGCCAGGACAAGTGCTTTTGCGGGTCGCAAAAGCCCATGCCGATCAACCCGAGGATCACCAGCGTCTGGGCAAGCACCAGCCAGGAGCGACGTCGTCCCAGTTTACCGAGCAGCGGCAGGCGCCATTGGTCGAGCAGCGGCGACCAGACCCATTTAAACGCATAGGCCAGGCCGATCAGGCTCGCATAGCCGATGGTCTCGCGGGCCACACCGGCCTCGCGCAACCACACAGAAAGCGTCGAAAACACCAACATGTAAGGCAAGCCGGCGGCGAAGCCGAGCAACAACAGGACTAACGTCGAAGGGCTGGCATAGGCGGCGAGCGCGGCGCGCCAGGTTTTACGGGGCATGGGCTGGAGTCTGCCTCAGATTTGCGGAAACAAAGCGCGCACTCTAACCGCTGTGCTCTACCGGGCGCCAGCCATGACGCTGAATATCAACGCGATTATTCATGATACTGACGCCTTCACTGCGCAAACGCGCACGTTGTTCGTCGCCTGAAGCACTGCCCACCGGCAGACTTATCCGACCACCGGCAGCCAACACCCGGTGCCAGGGCAGGCGGGTGTCCTCGGGAAGCTGGCTCAAGGTACGCCCGACCCAGCGAGCGGCGCGGCCCAGCCCGGCCAGGTGCGCCAACTCGCCGTAACTCACCACGCAGCCTTCGGGCACTTGCGCCAGAGTCAGGTACAAGGCCGTACGGCGCATTTCTGCGGGGCTTTGGGGGGCGTCTTCGGGTGAGTGGGGTGTGGGCATCGCCGTGTCTTTATAAAGAGGTGTTTTTGTAAGAAACGTCTGTAATCATGCCGTTGAGAATTGAACTCAATATAAATCCTTGAGTCAGTCCAAGCTATCTAACACGATAACGCCCCTTTTTCGCCAATTTCGAGCCTCGAATTCGCTTATGTTGTCCAGAACCCTGCTCTGCCTCGCTGTTTTCAGCGCCTCCACGCCCCTGCTCGCCGACACCGTGTGGTTGAAGAACGGTGACCGCCTGACCGGCAAGATTAAAGTCTTCGACGGTGGCAAATTGCTGATTCAGACCAGCTACGCAGGGGCCATCCCGGTGGACTGGAAACAGGTCAAGACCCTGGAAAGCGACCAGGAACTGCTGGTCAAGCAGGACGCTTACACCGGTGAAAAGGCCAAATCCCTGAAAGCGGCGGAGGATGGCAAGGTCACCCTGGCCAATGGCGAAGCGCCGAAAACCGTGGAGTTGGCCAGCATCCAGCAGATCATCAAGCCCAAGCCTGTGATCGAAGACCTGGTGTGGAAGGGCAATGTCGACCTGGCGCTGGACTACAAACGCGCCGACAAAGACACCAACGACTACGACATCGACTTCAAGACCACCGCGCGTCACGGCCAATGGCGGCACACTGCCCAGGGCGAATACAACCGCGAGTTCCAGGATGACGTGACCACCACCGATAACTGGGCGCTGGAGTATGACCTGGACCGCTTCATCACCGAGCACTGGTTCTGGCAGGGGCGCCTGACCTACAAGCGTGACAAGGTTGAAGACTTGTCTCGCCAGCGCACCGTCGGTACCGGCCCTGGCTACCAGTTCTGGGACGATGAGCTGGGCGCGTTCTCCCTCGGCTCGCTGGTCAACCGTACCGATTACCAATATTCCGACGACCGCAAGAGCAACTTCTATTCCCTGGCCATGAAGTGGAGCTACAACCGCTACCTGGTGGGCAAGACCGTGGAGTTCTTCACCAACGGTGAATTGGGCAAGCCGCTGGCTGGGCCGTCCGATTACTCCCTGGATGCGGAAATGGGCCTGCGCTACAAAGTCACCGAGTGGGCGTCGCTCAACCTCAAGGCCGAGCGTGACCTCATTAATGGCGATTCGCAGAGCAGCTTGGACAAGACCCGCTACACCGCAGGCTTCGGCGTGGCTTGGTAATATAGCCTGGTAAATCCTGCATCGGGCACTCTGGCAACCTTCGCGGATATTGATTACCTTGTGTTGAGATTCATTCCCATAGACGCCATAGGCTGTGGGCGGCTGAACACCCGAGGAGTCATACCGTGAGCACGCAGGTTGCCAAGAACGCCCGAGAGCTGTTGCTCAAGGAATACCGTGGAGCGCTCTCCACATTGTCCAAAGCCATGCCGGGTTTTCCCTTCGGCTCAGTGGTGCCGTACTGCCTCGACGCGCAGGGCCAGCCGATTATCCTGATCAGCCGTATCGCCCAGCACACCCACAACCTGCAGAAAGACCCCAAGTGCTCGCTGCTGGTGGGTGAACGCGAAGCCGATGACGTGCAAGCGGTAGGGCGCCTGACCTACCTGGCCGAAGCTGAAAAGCTCGAGGATGAGGCAGCGATTGAAGCCGCCGCCGAACGCTATTACCGCTACTTCCCGGATTCGGCCAACTACCACAAAGCCCACGATTTCGATTTTTGGGTGCTCAAGCCGGTGCGTCACCGTTATATCGGCGGTTTTGGCGCGATTCACTGGGTCGACCAGCTCACCTTGGCCAACCCGTTTGCGGGCAAAGCCGAGCGCAGCATGATCGAGCACATGAACAGCGACCACACCAAGGCCATCGCCCACTATGTCGAGCTGACCGGCCTGCCGACCACCGAGCCTGCGCAATTGGCCGGCATCGACAGCGAAGGCATGCACCTGCGTATCGGCCAGTCCTTGTATTGGCTGCCGTTTGCCGAGCCTTGCAACACGCCGACACAAGTGCGCGAAGCCCTGGTTTCATTGGCTCACGCCGAAGTCTGGCCGAAAAAAGAAGCCGTCAGCGCTTGAATTCACGAAACGGCGACGTCATCTAAGGTGGACTGGCAAGGCATTCTTGCGTTGAGGAACCATTTGATGCGCCCTTTTTTATTGCTCTTTCTGCTGTTCCCGGTGTTGGAGCTGTTCGTATTCGTTCAAGTCAGCAGTGCCATCGGGTTTTTCCCGGCGCTGCTGTTGATCATTCTCGGCTCGATGCTCGGCGTTCTGGTGCTGCGCGTCGCCGGCCTGGCCACGGCGCTGCGAGCGCGTGAAAGCCTGAATCGCGGCGAACTGCCTGCACAGACCATGCTTGAAGGCCTGATGATGGCTTTGGCTGGTGGCCTGTTGATCTTGCCGGGCTTTATCAGCGATGTGGTCGGCCTGGTCATGCTGCTGCCGTTCACCCGCAAGCTGCTGGCCGGCAAGATGCGCCAGCGTGCCGAAGAAGCGGCGATCCGCCAGCGTGCGTTTGCCGATGACCTGCAACCCCGTGGTGGCCCGGCTCCGCGCCAGCCGTTAGGGCGTGAAGGCGATGTGATCGAAGGCGAGTTCGAACACCGCGACAGCAAATAACCGCATGACCTGCACGGCGCCTTTGGGTGCCGTGCTGCTTTTGCCGCCCGGCATTCGTAAAAAAATTTCCGTCGCGGCCTCTTGTAATAAGCTTATGCGCCCTTATGTAACGGTCACCGCAAGGTTTCTGGTGGCGACACCAGACAGACTTCCGCGTCTTGCTTGGCGAGGCGCGACCGGCACCGCCGGAATACAACTTGCCGGTATCGATACCGGCCGATGAAAAACACAATTAGGAGAGATCGACAATGAGCAAGCTTCGTCCTCTGCACGACCGCGTCGTAATCCGTCGCAGCGAAGAAGAAAAGAAAACCGCTGGCGGTATCGTTCTGCCAGGTTCGGCTGCTGAAAAAGCCAACCACGGTGTGATTCTCGCTGCAGGCCCGGGCAAGACGCTGGAAAACGGTCAAGTACGTGAGCTGGCCGTAAAAGTGGGTGACAAGGTTGTTTTCGGCCCTTACTCCGGCAGCAACACTGTGAAAGTCGACGGCGAAGACCTGCTGGTCATGGCTGAGAACGAGATTCTCGCCGTTCTGGAAGACTGATTCCCCGCTCATTTTCCCGTTACTACAAAGTATTTAAGGAATATCGATCATGGCTGCTAAAGAAGTTAAATTCGGCGATTCCGCCCGCAAGAAAATGCTCACCGGCATCAACATCCTGGCTGACGCGGTAAAAGCGACCCTGGGCCCTAAAGGCCGTAACGTGGTTATCGAGAAGAGCTTCGGCGCTCCGACCATCACCAAGGACGGCGTTTCGGTAGCCAAAGAAATCGAACTGGAAGACCGTTTCGAAAACATGGGCGCGCAGCTGGTCAAAGACGTTGCCTCCCGTGCCAACGATGACGCAGGCGACGGCACCACCACCGCTACCGTACTGGCTCAGGCCATCGTCAACGAAGGCTACAAGGCCGTCGCTGCGGGCATGAACCCGATGGACCTCAAGCGCGGTATCGACAAGGCGACCATCGCCATCGTTGCTGAGCTGAAAAAGCTGTCCAAGCCATGCGCCGACACCAAGGCTATCGCTCAGGTAGGCACCATCTCCGCCAACTCCGACAACTCCATCGGCGACATCATTGCCGAAGCCATGGAAAAAGTCGGTAAAGAAGGCGTGATCACCGTTGAAGAAGGCACTGGCCTGGAAAACGAACTGTCGGTTGTAGAAGGCATGCAGTTCGACCGTGGCTACCTGTCCCCGTACTTCGTCAACAAGCCTGAGACCATGGTTGCCGAGCTGGACAGCCCGCTGATCCTGCTGGTCGACAAAAAAATCTCGAACATCCGCGAAATGCTGCCAGTGCTGGAAGCCGTTGCCAAAGCCGGCCGCCCACTGCTGATCGTTTCCGAAGACGTTGAAGGCGAAGCCCTGGCGACTCTGGTTGTGAACAACATGCGTGGCATCGTTAAAGTCGCCGCCGTCAAGGCGCCAGGCTTCGGCGATCGTCGCAAGGCCATGCTGCAGGACATCGCCGTTCTGACCGGCGGTACCGTTATCTCCGAAGAGATCGGCCTGAGCCTGGAAAGCGCCACCCTGGAAAACCTGGGTAGCGCCAAGCGTGTGACCATCTCCAAAGAAAACACCATCATCGTTGACGGTGCTGGCGTTGAGCAGGACATCCAGGCTCGCATCACTCAGATCCGTGCCCAGGTTGCCGAAACGTCGTCCGACTACGACCGTGAAAAACTGCAAGAGCGTCTGGCCAAGCTGTCTGGCGGCGTTGCAGTGATCAAGGTTGGCGCCGGTTCCGAAGTTGAAATGAAAGAGAAGAAAGCCCGCGTTGAAGACGCCCTGCACGCAACCCGTGCAGCCGTTGAAGAAGGCGTGGTACCTGGCGGTGGCGTTGCGCTGATCCGCGCTCTGGAAGCCCTGGCTGATCTGACCGGCGACAACGCTGACCAGAACGTCGGTATCGCTGTTCTGCGTCGCGCCGTTGAAGCACCGCTGCGTCAGATCGCTGCCAACTCCGGCGACGAGCCAAGCGTTGTGGTCAACGAAGTCAAGAACGGCAAAGGTAACTACGGTTACAACGCTGCGACTGGCGAATACGGCGACATGATCGAAATGGGCATCCTGGACCCTACCAAGGTGACTCGTTCCGCGCTGCAAGCAGCAGCCTCGATCGGTAGCCTGATCCTGACTACCGAAGCTGCAATCGCCGACAAGCCAAAGGCTGAAGGCGCAGGCGGTGGCGGTATGCCAGATATGGGCGGCATGGGTGGCATGGGCGGCATGATGTAAGCCAGCCTTACCCGGCCATTAAAAAGCCCCGTCTGCAGTAATGCAGGCGGGGCTTTTTTGTGCAGTATTAAAAAATGCAGGAGATCCAATGTGGATCTCAACCCAAGGTGCGGCGCCGCAACAGCTTCCTGAAGGTCATGCCCCGCGCCAGGGTTACTTGGGCAGCCGGCACAAGTGCCACGGGTTGCGGTGCAGCAGCTTGGTTGAATGGGCCAGGGCCAGGCAGGTGCGTGAGTTTCTCAGCGCCGGCGGCTCGGGGCCACCTCCGGGGTGGTGGGGTGAGGAGCGCATCCTGCGCCGTTGGCCGAGGGGCCGTATTGGCGGTGTGATCGCCGGCGTGCTTGTCTTCCATCCGTGGTGATGGCTTGTCCGTAACCGCCAGGCGCGAGGCCGACGCATTACCCGGCACGAACGCGCCGGTAACGATGCACAGCGACAGCATCAAAGTGGGCAAATGCTTCTTACGGGGACGCATGAACGGGCTCTCCAACCGGGGGATTCAGTTGGTGAGGTTACGGGCGATGTGCAGGCTTCGCTGTCACAGGCTGTAACAGGCCTTCTATTCGGGCCGCAACGGCAGGATCAGGCTCATACGGGCGCCGCCCAACGGGCTGCGGGTGACTGATAATTGCCCGTTGTGCCACTGGGTCGCACGTTTGGCCAGTGCCAGGCCGAGGCCGAAGCCGCCGGGTTCGTCGCCGCCCATGGCAAGCCGCACGAACGGCTCGAAGATCTTTTCGCGGTTCTCGGCCAAGACGCCGGGGCCGTCATCGTCTACATGCAACACCACATGCTGCTCACCATGGTAAGTGGCGCTCACGCACACTCGATCACGCGCATAGGTGATGGCGTTGCTCAAGAGGTTGCGCACGATCAGGTGCAGCAGGGCGCGGTCGCCGATCAGTTCAAGCTGTGCAGGCTCGGTTTCCAGGCTCAACTGACGATGGTGCCCATCCAACAACGCGAACTCCTGGTGCAGCCAGTCACGCAGGTTGATCGGCTCATGCTGCAAATCCGTCGGTGCGCCGGCCATCCGCGCAAAGGCCAGGCTGGCGCGAACCAGGGCTTCGAGTTCTTCAACATCGGTTTGCAAGCGCTCTTGCAGGCGTGCGCGGGTCGGCGGGTCTTCGCTTTTGCTCAGCAACGTCAGGGCGAAACGCATGCGCGCCAGCGGCGTGCGCAGTTCGTGGGACACCGCCTGGGAGACTTCGCGATGGCGTTCGCTCATGGCGCTGATATCCCGTGCATGCTGTTGCAAGGTCAGCAGCAGCGGCGTCCACTCCTTCGCCAGGGCGGGCAGCATCACGTTTGGCGTGCGTGCCAGCGTGCCCAGGCAGGTGTTGAGTGCATCCAGGTCTTTATTACGCCGCCGGTGCACGCGCAAACCGATGCCGAGCAGCAGTAAAACCGGCAAGCCGGCGACGCAGGCAGTGATCCAGAAAATCGGGAATTTCAACAGGTCCTTGACCTCGGCACTGCCCCACATGGGGCCGAAGCGGATCACGGTATCGTCGTCCAGCGGGAAGTAGCTGATGTCTTCGTCGCTGTTCAGCGCCGGCTGCTGGTGTTCGAGCATGACCATGGCCTCGGGCGGCAATTCGACGTCGTCATACGGGATCAGCTCTACCGGGTACTGGAAGTGCGCGCGCAGGATGTCCATGCGCGCTTCACGTTTCTCGGAGGGCAAGCCTTTGAGCTGCTCGGCCACCAGGTAGCCTGGGCCGGCCATCAAGCGCAAAAAGCTGTCTTCGCCGACAAACACCGAGGCGTTGGTACACAGCCACACCAGATAAAGGGTCAAGCTGGTCCAGCCCGCGCCCGCCACGGCCACCATCCAGGGGCGCAGCTTAGACATGCTGGGCCTGCTGGGGGATTTCGACAAACAGGTAGCCTTGGGCCGTGATGGTCTGGATGGTCACCGGGCAGGCCAGGCTCATCAGCTTTTTGCGCAGGCGCGACACACGCATATCAATCGAGCGGTTAAGCCCGTCGTATTCCAGGCCGCGCAAGCTTTGCAGGAGTTTCTCGCGGGTCAGCAACACGCCACTGTGGCGGGCGAAAATCGCCAGCAGTTCGAACTCGGCCACCGAGAACTGCAACGGCGTGCCGTCGAGCCAGGCGAAATGACTGTTGAGGTCCAACCGAAATGCGCCCCACTGATAAGACGCATTGGGCGCCTGGCGGTGACGGCGAAGTAATGAGCGCACCCTGGCCAGCAACAGCAGCGGGTCGACCGGTTTGACCACGTAATCGTCGGCACCCACGTGGAAACCGGTCAATTGCTCGGCATTTTCATCCAGCGCGGTCATCATCAGGATCAGCCCAGGGTAGCTGTCGCGAATCTGGCGGCACAGGGTAAACCCGTCGATGCCCGGCAACATGACATCGAGGATCAACAGCGCCGGTTTTTCCTCAAGAATGCGCTGTGCGGCGCGATCACCACGGTGCTCCACGGCAACGGTAAAACCTTCGGCGCGCAGGAACTCGGCCGTCAGCGCGGCTAATGGGCGGTCATCTTCGATCAGCAACAGGGAGTCGGACATGCAGGGGCGCCATCGCCGGAGGATGGCGCAAGTGTCACGCCCTTGCCCTGTGGTAGGCAAGGGCCAGAGCGCAGCTGTCAGCGTACGCTGATCGCAGGGGGCACTTGCTTCGGCGCCTTCCAGTTCAGCAATTGTTGTGTGTAGCCATAGCTGGCCGCTTGGTAGTAGGTGATTGCGCGTTGGATCAACGGATCATCACTGCCTACGCGTAACTCCTGGCTTTCGCCCAGGGCTTGATCGTGACGACGCAGGCCCTGGCGTGGGCTTAAAATGGCCAGGTCCTTGCCGTCAAACAGCCCCAGATACTGGTAGTTGCCGACCACCACGCGCGGTGGCAACGGGTTGTCCTGCAACAGGTTGCGGCCGAAGAAGGTCGACTCGTAGCTCAGGTTGATCAGGCCCAGCAAGGTCGGCGCAAGGTCGATCTGGCTGGCCAGTTGTGCGGTTTCCCGGGCTTCGATCAGCTTGGGGGCATAGATGAATAGCGGGATCTGGTAGTTGGTGATCGGCAGGTCTTCTTTGCCTGCGCTGCCGGCGGTGTGGTCGGCGACGAACACGAAAATCGTGTTATCGAACCAGGGTTTCTGGCGTGCCGCTTCGAGGAACTCGCCAATAGCGTGGTCGGTGTATTTGACGGCGCCGTCACGGCCTTTACCGGACTTGATATCAATGCGCCCGTCCGGGTAAGTGTAGGGGCGGTGGTTGGACGTGGTCATCAGTTGCAGCAGGAAGGGCTGTTGCTTGGCGTAGTCGGCGTCGGCGAGTTTCAGGGTTTGCCGGTAGAGGTCTTCATCAGCCATGCCCCAGGCGTTCTTAAACGAAATTTCCGCTTCAGGCACACTGCTCTGGTCGACGACCCGATAACCGTTGCCGCTGAAAAACGCGTTCATATTGTCGAAGTAACCGCGCCCGCCATACACAAACACGCTGTCGTAACCGACAGCACCGAGTTGTTGGCCAAGGCTTGCGAAACCGCTTTCACGGCCAATGCGCTTGACGATCGAGCGGCCGGGCGTGGGTGGAATCGCCAATGTGATCGCTTCCAGCCCACGGTCAGTGCGGGTGCCGGTGGCATAGAAGTTATTGAAGTACAGGCTTTGTTTACGCAGCGCATCGAGGTTGGGCGTCAGGTTGTTCTCATCGCCATTGCTGCCCATGTATTTGGCGCTGAAGCTTTCGATGGTCACCAGCACGATGTTGGGTTTACGCAAGGTGCCTGGGTTGTCGATAGTGCGGCGGATATCCAACGGGTCTGTGCCAATAAAGCGCGCATTGGGTTCGCTGAGTTCTGCGCGCAACTGTTTGGCGACAACATCGGTTGGCAGGCTTTTGTAGAACTGCGTGTAATCGAGTTCGTTATTGCGAAAGGCGGCAAAAAATTGGTAGGGGCCGTTGCTCGCCAATTCGTTCATATAGGCATTGCCGCCTTGGGCACGCGGGCTGTTCTGGCTGATCAATTGCAAACTGAGACCGACGGCTACCAACAGGCACAGGGCATTCAGCAAGCGGCCGCGCATGGGTGGGAGCGGGGCGTTCATCGCTGCATTGAACGGCTTGCGCAGGGCCAGGCTCACGACTATCGCCAGCATCGCTAACAAACTGAGCAGCTTGCCGATCGGGTAGGACTCCAGCAGGTTGTTCAACACCTCCTTGGAATACACCAGGTAATCGACGGCGATAAAGTTGAAGCGCACACCGAATTCATCCCAGAACAACCATTCAGCGACCGCAGTGAACAGCATGGCGAAGACGCTTGCGGTGAGCACCGCTTGCAGGAACCAGCGATGGCCGCGACGGCGCCACAGCGCGGGCGGGCACAGCAGCAGGTACAGGCCCAGTGGCAAGGCGGCGTATACCAGAAAGCTCAGGTCATAGAGCAAGCCCACGCCAAACACCGGCAGCAAATTGCCACCGACTTCATCCAGATGGGTGATCAGCAGAATGCTGCGGGTCAGCAGGAAAATCACCAGCCAGGTGGCGGTGACGAGCAGCAGAAAGCGCATCGGCGCTGTTTTGAAAAACCCCATGTCCATATTCCTTATATCGATGGGCGCGATGTTCGACCTGACACTGTAGTTAGTTTGTGAAGCTATAGTGAAAAACTTGTTGGAATATATGATTGGTTGAAAACCTGTATCGACGTGGCCTCAAGGTCTATCCCTGAGCCACACTTGGCCTTAAGCTGCGCGAGCCAACAAGGCCGTTACCGCGTTCGGAGACACTGCCCATGCGAATTCTATTGGTTGAAGACAACCGCGATATTCTGGCCAACCTGGCCGATTACCTGGGGCTAAAAGGCTACACCGTGGACTGCGCGCAGGACGGCTTGTCGGGCCTGCACCTGGCCGCCACCGAGCATTACGACCTGATCGTGCTCGACATCATGCTGCCTGGTATCGATGGCTACACGCTGTGCAAACGCCTGCGCGAAGACGCCCGCCGCGACACGCCGGTGATCATGCTCACCGCCCGCGATCAATTGGATGACCGGCTGCAGGGCTTCAAGTCCGGCGCCGATGACTACCTGCTCAAACCGTTTGCCTTGTCCGAGCTGGCCGCGCGCATCGAAGCCGTGCTGCGCCGTGCCCAGGGCGGTGGGCGCCGTGCCCTGCAAGTCGGTGATTTGAGCTACGACCTTGATACCCTGGAAGTGACCCGTGAAGGGCGCCTGCTCAAGCTCAACCCGGTGGGCCTCAAACTGCTCGCGGTGCTGATGCAGAAAAGCCCGCACGTACTGCGCCGGGAAATCCTCGAAGAAGCCCTGTGGGGTGACGACTGCCCGGACAGCGACAGCCTGCGCAGCCACGTTCACCAATTGCGCCAGGTAATCGATAAACCCTTCGCCAAACCGCTGCTGCAAACGGTGCACGGTGTGGGTTATCGCCTGGCCGAGGGCCGTGATGGAGTTTAAGCAAAGCCTTGCCCAGCGGATCATCATCGCCTTTGCGTTGATGAGTGCGTTGGTGGCAGGCGCCTTCGCCATGGGCATCGTTGCGACCGTGCACCTGGTGGAAGAAAAACTGATTTCGGCCGGCCTGGGTGGCGACCTGCAGCGCCTGTTGCTGATGGACAGCGTTGAGGACTGGAGCCACCGGCCCGAGCCCGACCAACTGTTTTACTTCAGCGGCGGCCCTGGGGATTTCGAGCTGCCCAAAGACCTGCGGCACTTGGAGCCGGGGTTTCACGAAGTATTCCGCGAAGCGCTGTCGTACCACGCCATGGTTGAAGTGGTGGATGGCCGGCGCTATGTGTTGCTGCAAGACCAAAGCGATTTCGAAGAGCGCGAGCGCGTGTTGTTTGCCGTGGTGCTGGTGGGCTTTGTGCTTAGCCTGGCCCTGGCGGTGTTCCTGGGCTGGGTGCTGGCCCGCAAGGTGATGGCGCCGGTGGTGCGCCTGGCCCGCCAGGTGCGCCATCGTGACCAATTGCTGGGCTTGGCGCCGCCGCTGGCGCCGGACTACGCCGCCGATGAAGTCGGCGAGTTGGCCGTAGCCTTCGACGCCACTTTGGGCCGCCTGCGCGCGGCGTTGTCCCGTGAGCAATTGTTTACCAGTGACGTCAGCCACGAACTGCGCACGCCCTTGATGGTATTGGCCAGCTCCTGCGAACTGCTGCTGGAAAACCCGGCCATTGACCAGCGTGGTCGCAACCAGGTGCTGCGAATCGCCCGCGCGTGTGAAGAAATGCGCGAACTGGTGCAGACCTTCCTGATGCTGGCGCGTGCCCAACACGATGATTCCGGCATGTCGGCCCAAGTCAACCTGACCCAGGTGGCCGAAGATCTGCTCGGGATCTGGCGCGGGCCCATCGAGCAAAAAGGCCTTGAACTGATCTACAGCCCAGGAAACCCTCTGGACACTCGCTACAACACCACCTTCTTGCATGCGGTGATGGGCAACTTGCTGCGCAATGCGCTGCACTACACCGAACAGGGCTTTATCCGCCTCACGCTCGAACCCAGCGGTTTCGTGGTAGAGGACACCGGGGTCGGCATTCCCGAAGACAAGCGTGAGGCGATGTTCGAGCCGTTTGTGCGCGGCAGCGAGAAGCGCGGAGAAGGCCTCGGCCTGGGCTTGTCGCTGGTGCAACGCATCTGCGAGAGCCAGGGTTGGAGCGTCAGCCTGAGCACCATGGAACCCAATGGCTGCCGGTTTCATGTCGAGTTGAGCCAGGTCAAACCCTGAGGGTGAACCTGGCCGTTATCCTGCCAGAGAGCCCGCTAAATCGGCGAAGATGGCCCCATGCTATTGCTTGTATCTGTAAAGTCTTGAAATGTATGGGATTGGACAGGACAAGTTTTTCACAACGGGTTGACCTGTTGATCACAGTTTGCTGCTTAAGGTTGTAGGCATCAGCTACTGGAGATCCGTTGATGTCTACCCCGATCAAGCTCGATTTTTCCGAAAAGTACGACGATCAGCACGCGCAGAATTATTTGCTCAAGCATCAGGACAATCTGGCTCGCCGGCTGTCCCACAAACGCGACGAGCAATTGGCGCGCGGCGCGTTGGCCATGGCTGGCGAGCCGGGCCTGGTGCTGGACCTGCCTTGCGGTGCCGGGCGGTTCTGGCCATTGTTGGCGGAGAAGCCCAACCGTGTGATTATCGGGGCCGACAATTCGGCCTCTATGTTGAAGGTCGCCACCCTCGCTCAACCGGCGGAGGTGGTGAAGCGGGTACGGGCTTTGCAGACATCTGCCTTTGATATCGATTTACCCGATAATTCGGTCGACAGTATTTTTTGCATGCGCTTGATGCACCACATTGGTGATCCGGCGCACAGGCTGGCAATACTGAAAGAATTTCAGCGGGTTACCCGCGACAGCGTGATTATTTCGTTGTGGGTGGATGGCAATTTCAAGGCTTGGAAACGCAAGCGCGCCGAAGTCAAACGTCGTAAGAAAGGTGAGCAGGAAGGTTACCAAAACCGGTTTGTGTTACCGGCTGCTACTGTCGAGGCAGAATTTGAGCAAGCCGGTTTCCGAGTTCAGGAATCCCTGGATTTCATGCCGCTCTACGCCATGTGGCGAGTCTATGTATTGCGTAAGAGGTAACAGGATGGCAGTTGAGTGCGTATCAGGCAGTCACGTAGCTCCCGAAGAACGATTTGATTTTTTCTGGCGCCAGCAGGGCGAGTGGGTCGAGGAACCCAACCGCCGGCGCGGTGGTGAAAGCGGTGTACAGCGGGTGGTCAGCCCCAATGGCCGCTTGCTCTATAGCAAGCGCCAGACCGGGCATATCTACCGCAGTTGGCTTCACCCGTTTGGACGCCCGACCGTGTTGCGCGAACGTGACGCCCTCAAAGGCCTGCGTTCGCTGGATGTACGCGTACCGGAACTGGTGTTCTGCGGCGCACGCCGGGATCCCGAGCACCAGTGGAAAGCCTTGTTGGTGACGGCGTCCCTCGACGGTTTCGACGAGATTGAAAACTGGTACGCCGCCGGCGGTCGTGAGCAGTACGGCGAGTTGGTTCATGAGCGCATGCTCAAGGAATTGGCGGGCACCCTGGCGCGCATGCACAAGGGCCGCTGGCAACATGGTTGCCTGTACATCAAGCACATTTTTGTACGTGTGACCGGCGAAGGCGACTCGGCCAACGTGGAAGTGGCGCTGCTGGATTTCGAGAAGTGCCGTCAGCGCTTGACCGCTTATCGGGCCGCCTCCCATGACATGCTGCAACTGCGTCGCCATTCGTCGTGGAGCAGTGCCGATTGGGAAAAACTCAGCTACTTTTACGAGACGGCGTTTGGCAGCGCTATCAAGGGTTTAAGTAGATGAAGCTAGAAATAGCACGAGGTGTGTTCCTGGTCGGCGCGTTGGGCATTGCAGCTCTGGCGCTGGCTGCGTGGGAACAACCTCGCACACAAGTGCTCAGTGCGGTGCAGGGCAGCGGGCAATGCCTGCTGCCACGCGTTGCCAAGGCCAGTATGGCGGCCAAGCCGGATCATGAGTTGCTGTTGTTCATGTTCGGCATGTCCCAAGGGATGAGGCCGCAGAGTTGATGACGTCGAAACCCACGTAAAGGCCCCGCATTGCGGGGCCTTTTGCGTTGCGGCACTTACACGCAAGCGCCTGCATGCGTGCGTTTTCCTGACGGAGCATCCGCGTCGTGAGAACCATCCAGCGCCCAGATCAATGAGAAATTTCCTGTACCAATATAAGAAGATTCTTATTCGGGCTACGAAAAATCTTACGCGCTATGGTATCTTCCCTCACCTTTTTTCCTGCAGCTGGGCTTCTCTCTGCGCTTGGCGTATTGCAGAAGGGAGAAAGGATAATCGACCGAATATCGGTGGCGTAGGGAACGGGTGGGTGCTGATGAAAGTTAATAACTCAAGATAAACGATTGCAGTTGTAAGAAATTAAAATAAGCCGCTGTGACTCATGATGAGTTTAAGTGTGCGAGTGCAATGAGCTTTAGCTGCGCGTTTTGTTTTTTTGAGGTGGGTCGATGATTTTTAGTTCTTCTATATTCATATTGGTGTATTTGCCAATAGTGTTTGCGGTTTACTTTATTTTAAATAAAGCCCGGCTGGTGTCGGCCGGGAAGATATGGCTGGTATTGGCCAGTTTGTTTTTTTATGGCTACTGGAGTGTGGCGTACCTGCCCTTGCTGCTGGGCTCGATTGTGTTTAACTATGCGAGCGGCTGGCTGGTTTCACCTTATACAACGGCCCTGCACACGGCGCGTACCAAAAAATGGGCGCTGGCCGGGGCGATTGCGATCAACCTTTCGTTACTCGCCTATTTTAAATACACCAACTTCCTGATTGATAACTTTAACGCGCTGGCCGGTGGTCATGTCGGGTTTGAGCAGATTATCTTGCCGCTGGGTATCAGCTTCTACACCTTTACCCAAATTGCCTTCCTGGTTGATAGTTACCGTGGCGAAGCGAAAGAATATGACTTCATCAACTATGCGTTGTTTGTCACCTTCTTCCCCCACCTGATTGCCGGCCCGATTCTCCATCACAAAGAAATGATGTCGCAGTTCGAGTCGCGTTGGACCTTGTTTGTTCGGCACAAGAACATCCTGATGGGGATCTTCATTTTCAGTGTCGGTTTGTTCAAGAAGGTCATTCTGGCCGACACCTTCTCGGTGTGGGCGGATGCAGGCTATGCACCCGGCGTTCAGCATGATTTCTACAGTGCCTGGGCCACCAGCCTGTCCTATACGTTCCAATTGTATTTTGACTTCAGTGGCTACTGCGACATGGCGATCGGCGCCGCGTTGTTATTCAATATCTGGCTGCCGATCAACTTCAACTCGCCGTACAAATCCCTCGATATCCAGGACTTCTGGCGCCGCTGGCACATGACCCTGAGCCGCTACCTGCGCGACTACCTGTATATCCCGCTGGGTGGCAACCGTTGCTCTTCGCCGCGTATCTACATGAACCTGATGCTGACCTTCATTCTCGGCGGCCTCTGGCACGGTGCCAGCTGGATGTTTGTGATGTGGGGTGCATTGCACGGCGGCGCACTGGTTATCCATCGCATCTGGAAGCAACTGGGCATGAGTATGCCCAACCCGCTGGCCTGGCTGGTTACGTTCCTGTTTATCAATATCACCTGGGTGTTTTTCCGCGCGACCTCGATGCAGGACGCGAACAACATCATTTTCAAAATGTTTGATTTCAGCTCCATCAGCGGTACGCCTGTCAGCGCCATACCGACCGCCAGCCTGGCATGGGGCGGCGTGTTGTCGGATCACTTGTTGAGCCTGCTTCCAAACGGCATCGCCGTGAACGCGATTTGCTTCGCGATGATTTTGATTGGCTTCATCATCACGCCAATGAAGAACTCGTTCACGCTGACCGTTGAAGGCACCTTTGGTTGGAAGAAAACCATCTGGATGACACTGGTGTTTGCGATTGCCATGTATTCCACCCTGAAGACGACCAGCACCGTCTTCTTGTATTTCAACTTTTGATCGGTGTCGTGATGAAAAATAAAATAGCAGTCTTTTTCATTTCTACATTTCTGATCCTGATGGTCTCGCCGGTCTTCAACCTGGCGACGCGGTTGCCCGGCCATACCGATGAAAATGTGAAATGGTGG
Organism: Pseudomonas sp. KBS0710; assembly: GCF_005938045.2. Classification (GTDB taxonomy): domain Bacteria; phylum Pseudomonadota; class Gammaproteobacteria; order Pseudomonadales; family Pseudomonadaceae; genus Aquipseudomonas. The sequence goes on from NZ_VCCF02000001.1 coordinate 511,525, forward strand.
GAACTTTCGTTTCTGTATAACGTTGATTTTGCCATGCCGTTGTTGGGCAGCCTTTACAGCATGATCGGGGTGTCCCTTGACCCGGGTGAAGTGATCCTGGGCAAAGACGGTTGGATGTTCCTGGGCGATGATTACGTGAAGTCCATTTCGGTGAAGCGAAATGGCATGACGCCGCAGGAAACCAGCACCGTCGCGAAAGTCGCCGACACGCAGGCGAAGTGGGACAAATGGTACAAACACCACGGCGTTAAACAGTATCGCGTATTGATTGGCCCCGATAAGGATTCCATTTACCCGGAATTCCTGCCTCGCTGGGCAGCTCATTCGGCCGATCCCGTGACCGCGCAGTTGCTTAAAACTGCTCCGCCGGGCGTGTATGTCGACGCGTTTACGCCACTGCTGGCGGCGAAAGACAAGAACCCACCGATGTATTACAAGACCGACACTCACTGGAATAACCTGGGTGCCTGGATTGCCTTTACCGCGTTGGGCGATAGCCTGCGCGACGCTGATCCGAAGCTGGTTTGGCCGGACCCTGCCTACGGCAAGGTAACCGACATCCTCCCGCAGGGCGGCGGCGACCTGGCCAAGTTCCAGCGTGTACAAGACTCGACGCGTGACCAGAACATTGCCCTGGCTTTCCACCATAAATTCAATATCACGGTCGATCGCTACGACTACGATTCCGGCACATTGCTGAGCACCAACCAGAACCTGCCGTCAGAGCCTCCTCATCATGCTCAGCTGTTGGTTTCCAAGGACGCTCTGAATGACAAGAAGGTACTGTGGCTCAGGGATTCGTACGGTATCGCGATGTCGCCGTACATGGCTGCGACCTTTTCCAATGTGCTTCAGGTCCACCACGAAGCCCTCGACAGTGACGGCCTGATCAAGTTGGTTGAGCGCTTCAAACCTGACTACGTTGTGTACTCCGTGGTTGAGCGTGGGTCGCGGATCGGCTTGTTCGTTTCGCCACCTGAACTCTATGCGATGTCGTTCAATACCGATGAGTTTGTGCCTTCCGCCAAGGGCACGGTTTCGCTGACCAACGACGTAAAACCGACGAAAACGGCTGGGCGCTACGACATTACCGGCCCGGACCCTTTCATCGTGTTCAGCATGGCACCGCTGGCAACAGGTACGAAATCCCATCAGTTGACGTTCGACGCGCAATGTTTCAATCCCGCCGAAAAACGCACACCGGTGCAGATTTTCTGGTCTACGCCGACTGAAGGGTTCAAGGAAAGCAACAGCGCCCGGTTCTTTATCAACCAAGGCGTCACGTCCGTTGATATCTCCGGTGCGCCGGGTTGGCCGACCACAGAGCAGGTCGTCAATGTGCGTTTTGACATCGACAGCACCACCGCCTGCTCAGGGTTCTCCATCAAGAACCTGGCCACTGGCGTGAACGTAGAAGCTGTCAGCAAGAAGTAACTACGTGGCTGCCGCGTTATAGGGCCATGCGTGGCCCTATACGTGAGCGCGATCAGATCAGGTGCAGATGGTTATCCCAAAGCCCGGCCGGCAATTGCAGCGGCGTGGCGACCAGCTGCGGCTGGCGGCAATCGTAGAAGCGGCAACGCCCCTGGCCTGAGGTGACGACAAAGCCATCCGCCACCGCGCCTACACCGGCGCAGTCGGGCAACGGCCCGTCCAGGCGCAGTGCACCGCTGTCCATGTCCCAGATAAAAAACCGATTACCCCGAGGCGCTGTCAGCGCGACCAGGCGCAGTTCGCTGTGCACGGCGACACTGGCGGTGTAATGCCCCATGGCCTGCAGTTGCTCATCGGCCACCGGGAACGCCACGAATGGCTGCCCTGGGCGCTTGATCGCGAGCAACTCGGAGCGCTCCTGGGACGGGCCCATGAACTGCTGCCCGGTGAGGATGGTGCCATCGCTGGCAATCCCCATATGCCGCACGCTGTTCATCTGTTGGCCCAGGGTTTCCTTGCTGATCAGGCTGCCGTCGCGGTGCATCAGCACCAGGCTCGGTTCCATGGCGTTGAGGTTCATCTCCACACGGCTTTCGGCTTCGGTGCGAATGCCACCGTTGGCCACCACCAGGGTTTCGCCGTCGGGCATCCATGAAACCTGGTGCGGGCCGATGCCATGGGTGGAGATTTCGCCGCTGTGCACCAGCCGCTCGCCCTCGAACTTGTACACACCGAGCAGGCCACGGCCGGGGTCGGAGGTGTCGTTCTCGGTGGCGTACAGCCAGTCGCCGCTTTTGTGGATGACTGCGTGGCCATAGAAATGGCGATTGGCGTTGGACGTGATGGTTTGCAGCAGCGTGCCATTACGCAGGTCGATCAGGTAACTCTCGGTGCCCGGGCGACGGGCGACGAACAGCGCAATCGGCCGTGTCGGGTGGTTGATGATGTCATGGCAGCGCTGGCCGACCTGGGTGGCAAACACTTGCGTGCCGTCCAGGCGAAAACCCACGGCATAGTGCTTGCCGTCCGCATCATCGCGGGCCGACAGCAGCAGCGGCCCCTGCTTTTTTTGTTTGAACAGCGTCCAGCCACCCAACGTGAGTGCACTGAGCAGCACACTGCCCACCGCCAAAGCCTGTCGCCTGAGCATCATCAGTCACCGTCGTTGGCGTTAAAGCCCAGTTGGATGCCCAGCGCCTTGGCCAAATCACCTTCGTGCAGGCGGTGGACGACGTTGAGGCTGTCGTAGATATCATTGAGTTGCTGGCGCCCGGCGTCGTCGGCCAACAGTTCGTTGAGCGTACGCTGGTTGCTGGCGAACAGCTTGAGCGAGGCGGCGTAAGCGGCGTCGATCTTGTCGGCCAATGGCTTCTGCTCGGACGGCAACAGGCCGCGCAGGCCTTTGTTGTCGACACCCACCCACACAGTCTGGGCCGCCGCCAGGCTGGCTTGCAGGCTTTGCAGGGACGACTGGCTGCGCCAGGCATCGGCCTGGAACGGCTGCGCAATACCCTTGGTCTGGCGGCCCATTGGCGTGCCGAGTTTTTTCTTCAAGGTATCCAGCGCGGTGACTTGCACGCGCAGCAGATCAGCGATGGCTTCGTGGGAATCGGCGTAGCGCTGGTTAGGGAACTTGGTCATCTGCGCGAGCATGCCGTCAGTGCTGTTCCAGCTTGCCAGGATCTCTTCGGCCAGGGTTTTCTGGCGCTCGCCAATGGCCACCAGCAGCGGGCAGTAACGGGCTTTCTGGGCTTCATCGGCGACGTCGGGCTTGGCGTCGTAGAGGATGTATTCATAGGCCGACAGGCCTTGCACCACCACGCTGGACTTGGCCAGGGCGGCGCCGTCGATCTGCGGCTGGGCGCTGACCAGTTGTTCGACCTGGCGGCCCACCAGGTTTTTCTTGTCCGGCCAGAACTGCACTTGCCACGAACGGTTGCCTTCGGCCAGCGGGCCGATCAGCAGCGGTTGCAGCTCAGCCCAGGCTTTTTGTGCGTGCAGGAAGTCGGCGCGGGCCGTCTCCAGGCTTTCCTTGCCCTGGCAGTAGGCGAGGGCGCTGACGGCCAGTTGGCGGTCGGCTTCAACCCAGCGGCTGTAGGTGGGCAGGATCACTTGCTTGGCGATGGCCGCCGAGGTCACCGCTTGCGGGTCCTGGGGCGAGCAGGCGCCGAGGGCGAGGGCGGCAAGGCTGGTGAACAGCAACTTGGGACGGAACATGTCGAGCTCCCTTCTGTCAGTGTGGCAATGCTTATAAGGAATTCAGGAACGCCAGCAACGCAGCGCGCTGCTCGGCATTAAAGGACAACACATGCTGCTGCGCCGCTTGTGCTTCACCGCCATGCCAGAGCACGGCTTCGAGCAGGTTGCGGGCGCGGCCGTCATGCAAAAACTGGGTATGACCACTTACCGCCTGCGTCAGGCCAATGCCCCACAACGGCGGCGTGCGCCAGTCGCGGCCGCCGGCCTTGAACTCGCTGCGGTGGTCGGCCAGGCCTTCGCCCATGTCGTGCAACAACAGATCGCTGTAAGGGCGAATAACCTGGTTGGCCAATTCGGGTTCGGCGGCTGCGGCGGCCGTGGTGAACGTCGGCTTATGGCAACCCTGGCAACCGGCCTGGTAGAACAGGTTTTTGCCGGCCAGCACCTGCGGCGTGTTGACGCCACGGCGCACCGGCACGGCGAGGTTGCGGGTGTAGAACAGCACCAGGCGCAGGATGTTATCGCTGACTTCCGGCTCGCCATCGGGGCCATTGCCATTGGGCGCCTGTTTGCAGGCGACTTGGGCGTCGGTGCAGTCATCAAAGGGTCTCAGGGACGTGGTGAGGCCCATATCACCAGAAAACGCGTGAACATTTTGTTGATTGAGATTGGGTTGCCCGGCTTTCCAGCCAAAACGCCCGAGTACGGTTTGGTGCTGCGCGTCATCCCAGACCCAATTGGCACGCCCGACGAGGGCTTCCTTGTCGGCGGTTTTCGCCTCGGTGTTGCGCAGAATGTCAGCGTCGCTGATCGCTTCGAGCAGGCCCAGGCCGATCATCGGTGGCGCAATCCGCGCCGAGAAAAGTGTTTTGGGGTGCATCGGCCCGTAGCCCAGCTGGGTGATTTGCAGGTTTGGCTTGCGCAGCTCGACCACGGTGCCGTCCTTGAAGGTCACGTTGACCGGCGTGTAGTCGACCCGCACTTTGCCTTCGGGCGCCACGCCCGGCACGGCCATGTCCTGCAGTTGCCCGCCGTAGACCGGCTCGGGCACCACGCCGATCTGCTCGATGAGCCTGGCATCGATAGGCGCAGGCGGGATCGACAGGCGCACCAGCATCGACACCGCATTCGGTGCGTCAGGCAGCGGCGGATGGCCACGGCCATCCTTGATATGGCAGTTCTGGCAAGCATTGGTGTTGAACAGCGGGCCCAGGCCATCACGCGCGGTGGTGGTGGACGGCGCAATCACCCAAGGGCTGCGAAAAAAGCTGTTGCCGACGCTGAAATCCAGGCGGCGGGTGGGTGCCAGGTTGGCCGAGGGCAGGGAAAACGCGTTCTGGTCGCGCTTGTTCACCGTCGTCGCGCCGCCCGCCCGTGATTCACCTGGCTCGGCCTTGGTAAACCTGGGGGCGTCATCGCAGGCAGCCAGGCTCAAGGCCATCAATGCTGCACACAGACGAAGAGGCGAACGGAACATCGAGTTTCCTGCGGCTAAGGCGAAAAATAGGGTCGCAAAGTCTAACAGGGCAGGGCGGATTGAATAAGAGCAATTATCGTTTGGTGGTATATGATTAATACCCGCTAGAATGTCCGCACATTTTTCTGGAGGTGGCCAATGCAGGCTCTCGACGCTTTGCTCAACCGTGTTTCCGTGCCGCGTTTGCTGGAACCGGCGCCGACCCAGGAGCAGCGCGATGTGCTGTTCGCCGCGGCCATGCGCGCGCCGGACCACGGCCAACTGCGCCCATGGCGGTTCCTCACCGTAGAAGGCGCCGCCCGTGAGCAGATGGGTAAGCTACTGGCCGAAGCTGCACGCCTGCAGGACGCCGAAGCGCCGCAAGCCGCTATCGACAAAGCTCAAAATGGGCCGTTGCGTGCGCCGTTGGTGGTGGTGGTGATTGCGCGGTTGCAAGAGCATTTTAAAGTGCCTAAATCCGAGCAGTTGCTGGCGGCTGCGTGTGCGGCCCACGGTATTTTGCTGGCGGCTTATGCCCAGGGGATTGGTGCGGTGTGGCGCACCGGTGAGTTGTCCTACTCTGCCCATGTGGCTAAAGGCTTGGGGCTGACGGCGGATGAGGAGGTGATAGGTTTTCTCTACCTGGGCACGCCGCAGAACCCGCCGCGTACAGCGGCTAAAGAAGATCTGGCGGCGTTTGTTCAGGCCTGGACTGGCCTCTGAGTTGGCGTGGGTGTGCTCTTTGTGGTTTGCCTTGCGGTTTGTCGGTGTACATATCCGTTGCTGCGGTAACAGCGGCTTTGGGTTCCGCCCTGACGGCGGGTCACTTTTTGAAGGACCAAAAAGGTAACCAAAAAGTCCTCGCCCCACCACTCGGTGCCTCGCTTAGGCTCGGCATGCCCGCACTCCGGCCATCGTGGTTAACGGGGCGCCTCAGATCAAGATCTACAGCACGGCGGCCTGAAAGCCGACCTGAGTGGTTGAATCAAAAGCCAGATCAAGTGCAAAGCAACAGCCTGTCTACCTGATGCAACGGGGTCTAAATGTGGGAGCGGGCTTGCTCGCGAATGCGGTGGGTCAGTCAATTCATCTGTAACTGACCCACCGTATTCGCGAGCAAGCCCGCTCCCACAGTTGACCGCGTGCAGCTTTGGATATCAGGTTGGCTGTTGCTCTGGCCCTTACATTCTTAGCGGATTTGCATGCACTGAAGATCTGCTTTTCTGTGGGAGCTGGCTTGCCTGCGATGCAGACACCTCGGTGTATCTGGCATACCGAGTTGATGCCATCGCAGCGGTGCGACGATTCGACAAGTCCGCTCCCACAGGGATCGCATGGTTTTCTATACCTTGAACTGATCCATCAACTTCATCTGCTGGGTCGCCAGCGCATTCAGTTGGCTGCTGATGGCCGCTGATTCGGTGGCCTGACCGGTGAGGGTTTCGGTCACGGTGCGGATCGCCGAGACGTTGCGGTTGACCTCTTCGGCCACGGCGCTCTGTTGTTCGGCGGCGCTGGCGATCTGCAGGTTCATGTCGCTGATCACCGTCACCGCATCGCTGATCTTGCCCAGCGCCTGCACCGCTTGATGGATTTGCCCGGCATTGCTCTGGGCCTGCTGTTGGCTGGAATGCATGGTCGCCACCACGCCACGGGTGCCGCTCTGGATGCGCTCGATCACCAGGCGAATTTCCTCCACCGAGTCCTGAGTCCGTTTGGCCAGGTTGCGCACCTCGTCGGCCACCACCGCAAACCCGCGCCCGCTTTCGCCGGCGCGTGCCGCTTCGATGGCGGCGTTCAGCGCCAGCAGGTTGGTTTGCTCGGCAATGCTGCGGATCACCTCCAGCACCGAGCCGATCTGCTCGCTATTGACCGCCAGCGCTTCAACTTCGGTCACGGCCTTGCTGACTTCTTCGGCCAAGGTGGTGATGTCGCGGGTGCTCTGCTCAATGATCGACATGCCGTCACGCGCCGACTGGTCCGCACCGCGTGCGGCGCTGGCAGCGTTGGAGGCGCTGTTGGCCACATCATGGGCGGTGGCGCTCATCTCGTTGGAGGCGGTGGCGACCTGGTCGATCTCGCGGAACTGCACCTGCATGCCTTCGCTGGTCTGGCGGGCGATGGCTGAGGACTGGTCTGCCGTGCCACGTGCTTCAGTGATGCTCTGCTTGATCTGCGCAATGGTCGGTTGCAGCTTGTCGAGGAAGCGGTTGAACCAGTTCGCCAACTCGCCCAGTTCGTCCTTCTTGGCGTAGGCCAGGCGCTGGGTGAGGTCGCCTTCGCCGCTGGCGATGTTTTTGAGCATCGCCGCCACGGTGTTGATCGGGCGGGTCACGCCGGTGGCGGTCAGCCAGATCAGCAGCAGGCCGAGCAGGGCAGCGGCGGCGCCGACCAGCAGGGCCTTGAGCGTGCCCGAGGCCTGGGCTTTGTCGAGCACGTCTTGCAGTTTCAAGGTGTCGGCCAGCATCACGTTCTTGGGCAGTTTGATCACGATGCCCCAGGCCTTGGCGTCGGCAATCGGCTTGACCGGGTACACGGCGCGGATCGTGTCATCTTGCTCACGGATCGTGCGCGTATCGTTGGCCAGCAGTTGCACGATTTCCTTACCTTCCCCGCCGATGGTGTCGATCAGGTTCTTGCCGACTTTGTCCGGCTGGCCGCTGTAGGCCGCAATCAAACCGGTGCTGGACAGAATCTCCAGGTGCGCCGCGCCGTCGAACAGTTCTTTTTGCGCCGCGTCCGTCATCGCCTGCAGCGTATTGAGCGCCAGGTCGATACCGACCACGCCGATGACTTTGCCGTCGACGATCAGCGGCAGCGAAATAGTGGTCATCAGCACCTGTTTGCCGGCCACTTCATCGGAATACGGATCGAGCAGGCACACCGTGCGCGTGTCTCGTGGGCAGGTGTACCAGATGTTGTAGGGCGTGCCGCTGAGGTTGAGAGTCGTTTTGGTCAGGTCATCCTCGACCATCACGGTGTTCAGGCCTTCGCCGCCAGCGCGGCTCCAGTAACTGGAGAAACGGCCTTTTTCATTCGAGACGCGGGTTTTGTCGTTGACGAAGTCGCTGTCTTTGCCATCCAGGCCATTGGGTTCGAATGACAGCCAGATGCCCAGCACCTTGCTGTTGCGCTCAAAGGCGGTTTTGACACTCTGGTTGAGCTCTTCTCGCAATGCGCCGGGTTCCAGCGCTCGCTTGTTGGCGAGGGCACGCAGGTCTTTGACGTGATCGGCCAGCGCGGTGACCACCACGAGGTTTTCACCAAAGGTTTTCTGTAACTGCACCGCTTGTTCGGCGGCCTTGGCTTGCAGCAGGTTTTGGACGCTTTGGGTGAGCATTCTCGAGCTTGAGTCGCTGATCAAATGGTCATTCTGATCGGTCTCGTACAGGTTGATACTGATGATCAGCGCTATCACCCCCAGCAGGCAAAGGCCCGACAGCAGCACGATTTTCAAGCGGATGGAGAGGGTGTCGAACATAGGTTCACTCGCGATAGGACTTGTTGAAATGCAAGCAGGGCGAGCCAAGTCCATTCGGCGCTATGTCCGGAACATCGGCGTAACGAGAGGTTTCATGAGGTAAAGGCGATGAGCGGTAGGAAAAGGACTACGCGCCGCGTTATACGGGGGCTGCAAGCCGCTCGGGGCGTGACCAGATCCACAGGTTGCCCAGGCTCATCCCGGCAATCGCCAGGTAGATCGGCCAGCCGTGATCGAGCATCACCAACATCAACACAGCGCAGATCAGCATGCTCACGGTGGCGCTGACTTTGGCGCGGCGCGCGATGATCTTGCCATTGCGCCAGTTGAACAGAATCGGTCCGAACAGCCGGTGGTTTTCCAGCCAGGCGCTCAGGCGCGGCGAGCTTTTAGTCGCAGCCCAGGCGGCCAGCAGGATGAATTCGGTGGTGGGCAAACCCGGTATGACAATCGCCACCAAGCCGATACCCAGGCTGACGTAGGCCAGCAAGCCGAAGAGCAGCTGGGCGATTTTTGAGGTGGATTGGGTTTTACCGGTCATGGGTCGAGTGATCACAAAAATCAGTTTGAAATGAGTTCCAAATGTGGGAGCGGGCTTGCTCGCGAATACGGTGTGTCAGTCAATAAAATTATTAGCTGAACGACCGCTTTCGCGAGCAAGCCCGCTCCCACATTTGATTGCATTTCAATTCAAGTGTTACGCCAATTCAGGGGCGCTAGCGTACGCCTGTTCCAGCAGCACGGTGAAGCGCACAAACGCATCGATTGCACCTTTCTCCACCGCCGCTTCTTCTTCAGCGCTGAATTCCAGGCCGTCGAGGGTGCGGGTGAAGCTCTTCCAGCCTTCAGCGCGGCCACCGGCCGGCTCGCCGAGGTGACGGGCACCGAAGGTTTCGCTCAGGCCCAGGCCCACAGCGCGCTTGATCAGGAACGCGGCGCCCAGCTTGGAGCCTTCGGACACGAACAACCAGCCCAGGGCCTCAGCTTTGCTCGGGTTTTTCACGGCGCCGGCCACCGGTGCAGGCACGTCGGTTTCCAGGTCGGCCAGGTCCAGCTTGGCGGCGTCGGCGCGGCAGCGTGCGGCCAGGTCCGGGATGATCTTGATCAGCTCGGGGTCGTTGTACAGCGCCACCAGTTCCGACTGGAACAGGTACTGCGCCACCACAAAACGGGCGAAGTTGGCTGGGGTTTCAAACGGCGCGTGGGCTTTGACCAGCGCGTCGAGCTTGGTGTGTGGCTCGTTGGTGATCTGGTTCAGGCGCTGAGAGCGCAGGCTTGGGCGTTCTGCGGTAGGAGAAGCGGTCATCGAAAAAATCCTTGAGAAGGGGAGCGCCTGGGTGCTCTAAAGAGAGCTGTTATCAACTAGACGAACAAGAAGACGCGGCACAGTAAAAAAACCTCACCTCGCCGCTGATAAAGGGCGGCGAGGTGAGAGCGGCGGTCAGATGTCCCAGATCAGGTTGATCGCGAAGTTGCGACCCGGCTGGGTCAGGCGGTCGAGGTTGGCGGGCGCGGTCACGCCCGCTTCGCCGACGCCGTCGTAGCTGCGCACGTCATCCCAGTTCCAGTACTTCTTGTCGGTGAGGTTGTAGAGGCCGCCGTTGATGGTCACGTCGTTGGTGACTTTGTAGAAGCCGGTCAGGTCGACGATGCCAAAGCCTGGGGTCTTGAACGGAGCGCTGGTGCTGCCATCCGGCGCGTGGAAGGTGGTGCTGTCGACACGGTTCTGTTTCTTCACCAGCGTCCAGCTAACCAGCGCGCCGTACTGCTCTTGCTCGTAGCCCAGGCCGAATACGCCTTTAAGCGGGTTGACGCTGTTGAGCGGCTCGCCGTTGTCGTCGTTACGGCCGTAGGTGTAGCCCACCGAGCCTTGGGTGTAGAGGCCCTGCGGTGCGCCGAACGCGTCGAGGTTCAGGCGGCCTTTGGCCTCAACCCCCTTGATGGTGGCGTGCTTGATGTTGTTGGCTTCGAAGGTTTGGATATCGCCGCCGGCGACCGAGGCGTCTTCGTCGATAAAGTCGCGGTACTTGTTGTAGAACACCGCGATGTCGAAGGAGCCTTCATCAAACTGGCCACGAATCCCGGTCTCGATGCCCTTGCTGGTTTCCGGCTTGAGGTTCGGGTTTGGCTCGACCGTGTAGCCCAGGTTGAGGTTTTCAAAGCGGCCATAAAGCGCCTTGGCCGACGGGGTGCGGAAGCCTTCGGCGTATTGGCCGAACCAGGTGTACTGATCGGTCAGCGCATAGGTCAGGCCGAATTTTGGCGTTACGCGGTGCCAGGTTTTTTCTTTGTCGCTGACCGGGTAGGCGCCGGTCGGGTTCACGGTGTTAAGGAATTCCTGGGTCAGCTTGGGCTTGAGCCGGGTGTAGTCGTAGCGTACGGCAGGCAGGAAGGTCCATTTGTCCCAGGTGATCTGGTCCTGGGCGAACAGCGAGTAGGTGTTGATGGTCGGGTCCGGGAAGTCGCTGGACTTTTTCACGCTGTCACCGGCAGACGGGCTGGGCGCGCCGATGGCTGTGCAGCCTGAACCGACGGCGAGGCAGTAGGCCGAGCCTTCGCGCGAACCGCTGACTTTCTGCTGCTTGAGGGTGGTGCCGTAGGTGACCTGGTGGTCGGTTTCACCGAGGCTGAACGCCTTGTCCAACTGGGCGTCGAAGACCCACTGCTTTTCTTCGTAGAGGGTGTCACGGGTGCGCATGACGCGGCGCGATGGCTGGTAGATTTCAGCGGTGCTCTGGTCGGTCTTGGCGATCTGGTAGTTGAGGCTGGTCTTGATCTGATCGGCAATCGGCGAGTCGAGGGCGAAGCGGTTTTCGATGCCGAAGCGCTCACGGGTGATGGTGTCGTTACCCGAACGCCCACGGTAGAAATTAAAGCCGCGCCCGCCGACGAAGGGGCCGCCCACGGCGTTCTTCAGATTGACGTCGCGATCATCCTTGAACTTCTCGTAGGTCAATCCCAACCGATTGTCATCGCCATAATTCCAGCCCATTTTCGCCAGGATATTGGTGGTGCGCGCGTCTTCCGGGTTGGCGCCGGTGCGGGCCAGTCCGGTGGCGTTGTTGCCGTCGTAGGACTCCATTTCATGGCCATTGCGCTGGCTCAGGTGCAGCAAGCCGTCGAAGTCCTGCATGCGGCCAGCGACGGTGCCAGAGGTCAGCCAGCTGTCGTCGGCGGAGCTGTAGCCGGTTTTGAGGCGGGCGCCGACGTCCTGGCCGGGTTTGATGATGTCGTCCGGGTCGAGGGTGAAGTAGCTCACCGCGCCGCCGATGGCGCTGCTGCCGTACAGGGCAGAAGCCGGGCCGCGCAGGATCTCGACGCGCTTGACGATTTCCGGGTCGACGTAGTTGCGGCGGGTCTTGGCGTAAGGACCGTTGAAGAAGTTGTCCGGCACTTCCACGCCGTCCACCTGGGTGAGGATGCGGTCGCCGTCGATGCCGCGAATGTTGTAGCCGGCGTTGCTGGCGCGGGTACCTGCGCCGCCCACCGACACGTTGGGCTCGTAACGCACCAGTTCACGGATGGTATTCACGTTCTGGCGGTCCAGCTCTTCACGCGCATGCACCGTGACGGTGCTTGGCACGCTGTTGACGTCCTGCTCGCTGCGGGTGGCGCTGATGGTCACCTGTTGCAGGTTGAGCGTGCTGCCGGCCGGGCGCTTTTCCAGCACGATGTTGTTATTGCCCAGCTTGCGGTAGCTCAGGTTGGTGCCCAGCAACAGCCGGTCCAGGGCTTTCTCCGGCGAGAGTGCGCCGCTTACGCCGGGGGACGACACACCCTGGCCCAGTTCTGCCGGCAGGCCGACTTGCCAGCCGGTCACGCTGGTAAAGGCATTCAACGCCGACACCAATGGCTGCTGTTCGATACTGAAGCTGTAATTGCCGTGGCTGCGCGCGGCAGGTTCGACGGCAGTCGCGGCCATCACCGGCGCGCTGGCCAGCAGGATGGCGGCGGTTAGCAGCGACAGGACGGGCGATGAGGACCGGCGGTTGAAACGAGAGGACATCGAGAGCGCTCCGGGGATACGAATCTTATAGTTGCGAACCGAATCAAATAGGAATCAGTTGCATTGGCTATAACGAGACGAACCACCGGTGATTATCGAGTAAAAATAATTCTCATTTAGTTCAAGATGACCAGCGCCGGGTATTCCGAGAGCTTGGCCGAGGTGATGTGCGCCAGGGAGCGCACCACATCCAGCGGCTGGTCGAGGCGGTAATTGCCGGTAACGGCCACGCTTGCAAGCTTGTCGTTGGTGTTGACGATCCAACCTGGGTAATAGCGACGCAACTCGGCGAGCACTTCGCTCATCGGGCAGTTTTCGAATACCAGGCGGCCCTGGACCCACGCCAGGTCTTTACTGGCATCCAGTTTGGCCGGTTGGCCGAAGCCTTTGGGGCCGATGCGGATACTCTCACCGGCGCTCAGGCGCACGCGGGCATCGTCGAAGGTGTTGCTCAAGTCGACGTCGCCGCGCTGCACCTGCACCTGGGCTTCGCCATTGAGGTAGCGCACGGCGAAGTCGGTGTCGCGCACGCTGGCACGCACCGGGCCGGCGTCGATCTCCAGCGGCAGGCCACGGCTGGGCGCCACCTCAAAAAAAGCTTCGCCTTGATAGAGGCGGGCGACGCGCTGGTGGTCCTTGATGCTGCTGGAAAACGCCGAATTGGTGTTCAGCAACACTTTGGAGCCGTCATCCAATTGCAGGCGCTGGCGTTCACCCACCACCGTGAGGTGGTCGGCTTGCAGGCGCACGGGCAGGTTGCTGAAGCTGAACAGGCCGATCAACAGCACGGCGGCGGTAGCCAAGGGTTTCCAATGCGGTTTGATACGCCGCCACGCGCTGGGTTTGCGCGGCACTGCCAGGGCCACGGCGGCACTGTGTACCGGCGCGCCGCCCCAGGCGGCCTGGGCCTTGCTGAAGGCGAGCAGGTGCGCCGGGTCGCTGGCCAGCCAGGCATCGAACTCGGCTTGCTGCCCGGGTTGCGGGCATTGCAAGGCGATCAGCCAGTCGAGGGCTTGGTCCATGGCCGTGTCTTGCAACACCTCATGAGCCAGCTCATGGGGGCGCAGTTTATTCGGGTCCGTCACGGTGTTCCTCGGGTCTTCGCCACGTTCTATTCATCTTTCCTACAGCCTGGATCGACACCTCTGTGGGGTGAAGCTTAAGGCTGATCCAGCCGTTCGGCCACTCCTACACAGATGGCCATGATCAACTTCAGTTCCTTTTGCACCGTGCTCAAGGACACTTGCAACTGATCGGCAATCTCCTGGTAGCTGCAGCCATGCAGCCGGCTGAGGATGAAGATCTGCTGCTGGCGGGCGCTCAACTGGCCAAGGCTGACGCTCAGGTGTTCGAGCAATTGCTCGGCCTGGGTGGCGTCTTCGGGCGTGCTGATCGGTGCGACGACGTTCTGCAGCACGTCCAATGGCACATCTTCCTGCAGTGTGCGGGCCTGGATGCGGCGCGAGCGCAGGTGGTCCAGCGCCAGGTTGCGCGCGGTTTGGTAGACGAAGGGTTCGAGGTGGTCGATCGGCCGCTCGCTGAGCGCCCGCGTGACGCGCAGGTAGGTCTCCTGCAACAGGTCCTCGGCGGTGCTGTGGTTGTTCACCATCCGCTGCAGAGTGCGTAGCAGAATCACCCGTTGGGTGAGAAAGACTTGGTTGAAGCGAGATTGGCTCACAGTGATACCAGACCGGTTTGCAGTTAATGATAATGCTTATCATCAACTCAAATGGCAAGTGGCTATTTCGTTGAGCCTGCGTAGGTGCAAGGAGGTGCACGAAACCCAAGTGGGAGCGGGCTTGCTCGCGAAAGCGGTGGTTCAGTTGGCATATTTGTTGACTGATACACCGCTTTCGCGAGCAAGCCCGCTCCCACATTGGAAATTACTCGGCGTTGCACAGCGCCAGGCAGTTATCCAGCATACGGTTGGAGAAGCCCCATTCGTTGTCGTACCAGGCCAGCACTTTAAGCAACTTGCCACTGACCTTGGTGTGATTGGCATCGAAAATCGACGACAGCGGGTTATGGTTGAAGTCGCTCGATACCAGCGGCAGGGTGTTGTAACCAAGGATTTTCGAGTGCTGGCTGGCGTCTTTGAGCAGCGCATTGACCTGCTCGGCCGTGGCCTCTTTTTTCAGGGTTACGGTGAGGTCCACCAACGACACGTTGATCACCGGCACACGCACGGCCATGCCGGTCAGCTTGCCTGCCAGTTCCGGCAGTACCAGGCCGACCGCTTCGGCGGCGCCGGTCTTGCTCGGGATCATGTTCTGGGTGGCCGAACGCGCGCGGTACGGGTCGGTGTGGTACACGTCGGTCAGGTTCTGGTCATTGGTGTAGGCGTGAATGGTGGTCATCAGGCCGCTTTCGATGCCCAGTTCGCGGTGCAGCACCTGAGCCACAGGCGCCAGGCAGTTGGTGGTACACGAAGCGTTGGAGATGATCTGGTGGGATTGACGCAAAATGTCATGGTTTACCCCGTAAACCACGGTGGCGTCGGCGCCTTTGGCCGGGGCCGAGATGATCACCTTGCGCGCACCGGCGGTAATATGGGCGGCCGCCTTGTCGCGGTCGGTGAACAGACCGGTGCATTCGAACACCACATCGATCTTGTGCGCAGCCCATGGCAAGTCGGCCGGGTTGCGAATGGCACTGACGGCGATCCGGTCACCATTGACGGTCAGGCTTTCCTGATCGTGGGCGACCTCTGCTTCGAAAGTGCCGTGTACGGTGTCGTATTTGAGCAGGTGGGCATTGATCGAGCTGTCGCCCAGATCATTGATGGCGACGATCTGCAAATCCTGGCGATAGCCTTGGGTATACAGTGCGCGCAGGACATTACGGCCGATACGGCCAAAACCATTGATTGCGATACGAAGAGTCATTGGAAAGTGCCTGTCGTCGATTTGTTGTAAGAATTACAAGATTATTCGCATAAAAATAGAAAACAAGCCTTTTTAGTGGCAATATTTTGTTCAATCTACAACGAGTGACCTGAATCAACTGGTCCGATGATGCAAACGACACCCTGCCATCCCATGAGCTGCGGGCGTTTGATCAGCATAGACACTCAGGTCGCCACATCCGTTAGCCTGGAGTTCTACACATGCATCCCCGCGTTATTGAGGTCACCGAACGGCTTATCGCCCGCAGTCGTGCAACCCGCGAGGCTTACCTTGCGCTCATTCGCGGCGCGGCCAGCGACGGCCCGATGCGCGGTAAGCTGCAATGCGCCAACTTTGCCCACGGCGTGGCCGGCTGCGGCACTGAAGATAAAAATAGTCTGCGCATGATGAATGCCGCCAACGTGGCAATTGTTTCCTCATATAACGACATGCTCTCGGCGCATCAGCCATACGAACATTTCCCCGAACAAATCAAAAAAGCCCTGCGCGAAGTCGGCTCGGTCGGCCAGTTCGCCGGCGGCACGCCCGCCATGTGCGACGGCGTCACCCAAGGCGAGCCGGGCATGGAGCTGAGCCTGCTGAGCCGCGAAGTGATTGCCATGTCGACGGCGGTAGCGCTGTCCCACAACATGTTCGATGCCGCGCTGATGCTGGGCATCTGCGACAAGATCGTGCCGGGCCTGATGATGGGCGCGTTGCGCTACGGCCATCTGCCGATGATCTTCGTACCGGGCGGCCCTATGCCGTCGGGCATCTCCAACAAGCAGAAAGCCGACGTGCGCCAGCGTTACGCCGAAGGCAAGGCCACCCGCGAAGAGCTGCTGGAATCGGAGATGAAGTCCTACCACAGCCCCGGCACCTGCACCTTTTACGGCACCGCCAACACCAACCAGTTGCTGATGGAAGTGATGGGCCTGCACCTGCCGGGCGCTTCGTTCGTCAACCCGTACACGCCGCTGCGCGATGCGCTGACCCGTGAAGCCGCGCACCAGGTCACGCGCCTGACCAAGGCCAGCGGTGACTTCACGCCGATTGGCGAGATCGTCGACGAGAAGTCCATCGTCAACTCCATCGTCGCCCTCAATGCGACCGGTGGTTCCACCAACCACACCCTGCACATGCCGGCCATCGCCATGTCGGCGGGCATCATCCTCACCTGGCAGGACATGGCCGACCTCTCCGAGGTGGTGCCGACCCTGTCCCACGTGTATCCAAACGGCAAAGCCGACATCAACCACTTCCAGGCAGCGGGCGGCATGTCGTTCCTGATCCGCGAACTGCTCGAAGCCGGCTTGCTCCACGAGGATGTGAACACTGTGGCGGGTAAGGGCCTGAGCCGCTACACCCAGGAACCGTTCCTGGTCGACGGCGAACTGATCTGGCGCGACGGCCCGATCGAAAGCCTCGACGAAACCATCCTGCGCCCCGTAGCCCGTGCATTCTCGCCCGAAGGCGGCTTGCGCGTGATGGAAGGCAACCTCGGCCGTGGCGTGATGAAGGTCTCGGCGGTGGCGCCGGAGCATCAGATCGTTGAAGCACCGGCGGTGGTGTTTCAGGATCAGCAGGATTTAGCCGATGCGTTCAAGGCCGGCCAGCTGGAAAAAGACTTTGTCGCGGTGATGCGCTTCCAGGGGCCGCGCTCCAACGGCATGCCTGAACTGCACAAGATGACCCCGTTCCTCGGCGTGTTGCAGGACCGTGGCTTCAAAGTCGCGTTGGTAACAGACGGGCGTATGTCCGGCGCCTCGGGTAAGATCCCCGCCGCGATTCACGTCAACCCCGAAGCCCAGAGCGGCGGGCCGCTGGCGCGGGTCAAAGATGGCGATATCATTCGCGTCGATGGCGTGAAGGGCACCTTGGAGCTTAAGGTGGACGCCGAAGAATTTGCAGCGCGCACGCCTGCCACGGGCCTGTTGGGCAACAACGTGGGGGCCGGTCGCGAGCTGTTTGCATTTATGCGCTTGGCCGCAAGCTCCGCAGAGCAGGGCGCCAGCGCCTTTACCTCTGCCTTGGAGACGCTTAAGTGAAGCTTGCGCTGGTCGGTGACATCGGTGGTACCAACGCCCGTTTTGCGTTGTGGCGGGATCAGGAACTGCATTCGATCCGCGTGCACGCCACCGCGGATCACCACAGCCCTGAGGAAGCCATCAAGGTTTACCTCAAGGAAGAAGGCCTGGAAATCGGGGACATCGGCGCGGTGTGCCTGTCAGTCGCGGGGCCGGTGAGTGGCGATGAATTTAAATTCACCAACAATCACTGGCGGCTGAACAAAACTGCGTTTTGCAAAACCTTGCAGGTCGATGAGCTGCTGCTGGTCAATGACTTCACGGCCATGGCCCTGGGCATGACGCGCCTCAAACCCGATGAATTTCGCGTGGTCTGCCAAGGCACGCCGGAGCCGTTGCGCCCCGCCGTGGTGATCGGCCCGGGCACTGGCCTGGGCGTGGGCACCTTGCTGGACTTGGGCGAAGGCCGTTATGCGGCGCTGCCGGGGGAGGGCGGCCATGTCGACCTGCCGCTGAGCAGCCCGCGTGAAACCCAGTTGTGGCAGCACATCTACAGCGAGATTGGCCACGTCAGCGCCGAGACCGCTTTGAGCGGTGGCGGCCTGCCCCGTGTGTACCGCGCCATTTGTGCGGTCGACGGGCACACGCCGGTGCTGGACACGCCCGAAGCCATTACGGCAGCGGGCCTGGTCGGCGACCCGGTGGCCATGGAAGTGTTGAACCAGTTCAGTATCTGGCTGGGTCGTGTGGCCGGTAACAACGTGCTGACCACCGGTGGGCGTGGTGGCGTGTACATCGTGGGCGGGGTGATTCCACGGTTTGCCGACTTCTTTATCAACAGTGGTTTTGCCAAAAGTTTCAGCGACAAGGGCTGCATGAGCGACTACTTCAAAGGCATTCCTGTGTGGTTGGTGACGGCGCCGTATTCCGGGTTGACCGGGGCCGGTGTCGCGCTTGAACAGGCTTTTGCGTAGGGACTGATGGCCTCATCGCAGGCAAGCCAGCTCCCACCTTTGAATGTATTCACAGATCAAAGTGTGGGAGCTGGCTTGCCTGCGATAGGGCCTCAAGGGCAACAAATGACTTAAGCTTGGCCATAACAACAAGGAGGACCCCGTGAGCGTAATCAGTAAATCGATTCTCCTCGTCGACGACGACCAGGAAATCCGCGAATTGCTGCAGACCTACCTCAGTCGCGCCGGTTTCCAGGTGCGTGGCGTGCCGGATGGCGCGGGGTTCCGTCAGGCGATGAACGAGGCGCCATGCGACCTGGTTATCCTTGATGTGATGTTGCCGGACGAAGACGGTTTCAGCCTCTGCCGCTGGATTCGCCAGCACCCGCGGCAGGCGCAGGTGCCGATCATCATGCTCACCGCCAGTTCCGACGAAGCCGACCGTGTGATCGGCCTGGAGCTGGGCGCCGACGACTATATCGGCAAGCCCTTCAGCCCCCGCGAGCTGCAAGCGCGGATCAAAGCCTTGCTGCGCCGCGCCCAGTTTGGCCAGGAGCGCACGGGCGGCGGCGACGTTCTGGTGTTCGATGAATGGCGCCTGGACATGATCAGCCATCGCCTGTTTCACGTGGACGGCGAAGAGGTGATTCTCTCCGGCGCCGACTTTGCCTTGCTCAAGCTGTTTCTCGATCACCCGCAACAGATTCTCGACCGCGACACCATCGGCAACGCCACCCGTGGCCGCGACCTGATGCCGTTGGACCGTATCGTCGACATGGCCGTGAGCCGCCTGCGCCAACGCCTGCGCGATACCGATAAACCTCCAAGGCTGATCCGCACGGTGCGTGGCAGCGGTTATCAACTGGCAGCCAGCGTGGTTGCCGGCAATGCCCACTGAGCCACTGACCGAGCGCCGCCGGCGTTTTCCGGTGCCGCGCTCACTGCTGGGGCGCATGTTACTGCTGACCTTGCTGGTGGTGCTGTTTGCCCAGGCGCTGTCCAGCGTGATCTGGGTTTCGCAGTTGCGCGCCACCCAGCTCGAAGGCCTGGTGACCAGCGCGCGCAGCCTGGCGCATTCGATGACGGCCAGCGTGAGTTATTTCCGTTCGCTGCCGGTTGCCTATCGCCCGTTGGTGCTCGACCAACTGCGCAGCATGGGCGGCACGCGTTTTGTGGTGACCCTCAACGACCGCCCACTGGACATGCAGATTTTGCCGCAGACTCCGCGCAAGCAGGCGGTGCTGCAGGCCGTGGACGAAGTGCTGCGCCAGACCCTGGGCAGCGACGTGCTTATCTCGGTGGAATTCGTCAGTGCCGAGGACCTGCGTATTTTCAACGCGGGCCTCAAGCTCGATGAGCTGCCGCGTTCCTGGGCACATTACGCCCTGACCCTGGAGCCGGTGAACCCGCCGGTGCTGGTCACACAGATCCAGCTGGCACCCGGCGAATGGTTGTACATCGCCTCGCTGCTGCCCGAGCCTTACACCAGTTTGGAAGAGCAAGGCCTGCCGTCGCAGCAAGTGTGGTTTATCGTGCTGACCAGCGGTTTCCTGTTGCTGTTTATCGGCCTGCTGGTGCACTGGCAAAGCCGGCCGCTCAAGCGCCTGGCCCGCGCAGCGCGGGACATGTCCCTGGGCGCCGACGTAGAGCCGGTTGCCGAAGGCGGCGGCAGCGAAGTGGTGGAAGTGGGCCGTGCGTTTAATGCCATGCGCGAACGTATCAGCCGCTACCTCACCGAGCGCAGCCAACTGTTCAGCGCGATTTCCCACGATTTACGCACGCCGATCACGCGCCTGCGCCTGCGCGTGGAGTTGCTTGAGGACGAAAACCTGCAAGCCAAATTCGGCCGCGACCTGGATGAGTTGGAATTGCTGGTCAAGGGCGCGCTGCAATGCGTCAAAGATACCGACATCCACGAGAACATCGAGCCGGTCGACCTCAATCACGTGCTCGATTGCCTGGTGGAACCGTACCTGGCGCCGAACGGTAACGGCCGCATCACTCAGCACGGCCGGGCGCTGACCCCCTATCCGGGCAAACCGCTGGCGCTCAAGCGCTGCATCGGCAACTTGATCGACAATGCCTTGAAATACGGGCAGAACGCGCATTTGCATATCGAGGACGATGGCGTGGAGTTCATCCTGCATGTGGATGACGAAGGTCCGGGTGTACCGGAGCAGCGTTTGGAGCAAGTCTTCGAGCCGCACTTTCGCTTGGCCGGCCAGCAGCAGGGTTATGGCTTGGGCCTGGGCATCGCGCGCAACATTGCCCACAGCCATGGTGGGGAAGTGAGTTTGCAGAATTTGCGCGAGGGTGGTTTGCGGGTGACCCTCCAGTTGCCCCGAACTCTGGACTAATGTGGGAGCTGGCTCCCACATTTTGATCCCGGTTGAGTCAGATACTCTGGCGCAGCCGGGCCAGATCCCGCAGCGGTGGCGCGCCGAATAACCGGCTGTACTCACGGCTGAACTGCGACGGGCTCTCATACCCCACCCGATACCCCGCTGCCGACGCTTCCAGCCCTTCGGCAATCATCAATCGCCGTGCTTCCTGCAGGCGCAACTGCTTCTGGTATTGCAGCGGACTCATCGCCGTAATCGCCTTGAAGCGATGGTGCAAGGTCGAAACACTGAGGTTCACTTCCTTGGCCAGGTCATCAATGCGCAGCGGCAGTTCGAAGTTGCCGTTCAACCATTTGATGGCCTGGCTCACGCGATGGCTCTGACTGTTGGCCACGGCGATTTCATACAGCCGATAACCCTGCGGGCCACGTAACAACCGATAGAGAATCTCGCGATTGATGAGCGGCGCGAGCATCGCGATATCTTTGGGTGTGTCCAGCAGGCGCGCCAGGCGCAGCACGGCGTCGAGCAACTGGTTGTCGATGCGATCAACGTACATGCCACGCGATGTCGGCCGCGAGGGCACGCCCATCGGGCCCGCCTCGGCGATCAGCGCGGTGAGCTGGGCCGGGTCGATGTTGATGCGCACCGACAGGTTGGGGTCTTGCGGCGTGGCGTCGATGATCCGCCCGGCGACCGGCATCGCCACCGAAAACACCAGATAATTAAGCGGGTCGTAGGCAAAGATTTCGTCGGCCAGGCGCACTTCTTTGCTGCCGCTGGCCAGGATGCACAAGGCGGGTTCGACCAATACCGGCATGAAATCGCGGGGCGTGTTGTGGCGGTTCAGATACAGCGAGGTAATTGCCGTGCCGTAGGAGCCATCTTCCCAGGTATGACGGTGAACAATGCTGGCCAGCTCGGCGCGTTGTTTTTCCATCTCGGCATCGAGGGGCATTGGCTTGGTTTCGGGCGACGACATAAGGCGTCCTCTACTGACTGCGTTGGTGGGCCAAGCTTAGCGGCGGCTTTTCAAAAAGTGTTACGTCGATTCTGCACAATCCTTGCCTGATCCTGCGATAGGGCGTGAATCAGGCAAGTGCAGGGCCTGTCATCTGCCTGAAACACGGAGTATGCGCATGGAATAAATCCTGGGGGCCAGACGTCTTATCTACGCTTCTCGCAGGATTGTGCAATAAGCCTGCAGGAATCGACTAACTGCGCCCACCTTCGCGCCGCTATCTTTGATCCTGTGGCAACACGCCCTCACAGTGCTTGCCGAGCATCACTTCTCAACGGGAGAGTCGAACATGTCCACCCCCATTCCCGCGAGCCATATGGCCTTTATCCGTGCCCGTACCGGGTGCAGCACCGAACTCGGTGCACGCTTGAGCAGTTTGATCGAACCGGGCCGTCAGGCTCAGGGTTGCCTGCAATTCTCGTTGCAGCATTCCCAGATCGATCCCGATGTATGGCTGGTCTCGGGCTTCTGGAGCAGCGAGCAGGCGATGAGCGCCTACTTCAGTTCCCCTGCCTTGATGATCTTCACTGAGCTGTTGAACGACATGGTAGTGCGCAGCATGGACTTCCAGACCTTCACCGACGCATCCGCCGCACACGCTTACGGTGAGTACCTGCAACTGGCCGGTTAGCGGTTAGAATGGCCGACTTTCCATTGGCCAGGACCTGCAACATGGCACGTAAACAATTTGCCCACCACGAAGCCGTTTCCGCCGTAGTACCGGGTGAAGGGGGCTACAGCGCTGCCGTCGCCGTCAAGGCACTCGATGGCATGGGCGCCCCGCAGTTTCACAAGATCCTGGATGGCCAGAAGTTCAAGACCGCCTCCGATGCCGACGATGCAGCGACGCTGCAACTTGAATGTTTGGTTGATGTGGACGAGGAAGGTCAACTGACTTGGGCAACAGCCGCTGATTAATCGACAGCACCGAACCAAAATGTGGGAGCGAGCAAGCCGGCTCCCACATTTGGACTGCATTTCAATCAGGGTTTTGTGGCGCCTGGGCGATACATTTTGAACAACGCCTCCGGCCCCAGCTGGAAGTAATCCGCCGGCCCACCACCACGCAAAATCGGCTCAGCGGCCGCCGTGTCGTAAACCCCATCCTTGAGCAGCCACTTGGCAATGTGCACGGCAACGACCTCACCGAGCACCAGCCAGCTCGGCACCAATTCTTTGTCAGCACGCTGCAGCTGAATGATCTGCGTCACCTTGCATTCAAACGACACCGGGCTTTCGCCCACCCGTGGCACCGCGACGATTTTCGAGGCCACCGGCGTCAGGCCGGATAACTCGAATTCATTCACGTCTGGCGATACGGCCGCGCAGCTCTGGTTCATCTGCTCGGCCAGCGGGCGGGTTGCCAGGTTCCACACGAACTCGCCGGTCTGTTCGATGTTGTTCAGGCTGTCTTTGCGCCCGACACTGGAAAACCCAATGATCGGCGGAATGTAATTGAACGCGTTAAAGAAACTGTAGGGCGCCAGGTTCAGGCGGCCCTCGCCGTCGTGTGACGAAATCCAGCCAATCGGCCGTGGCCCTACGATGGCATTGAACGGATCATGGGGCAGGCCGTGGCCGTTGGCGGGTTCGTAGAAATGGATATCGTCGGACATGGGCCAATGTTCCTGCTACGCGGTTGGGGAGGCCGTCATAGTGCAATCCAGGGCGATGAATTTCCATCGTCCGTATGCAATTTTCATTGATTACCCACCTATTTTTCACAGCCGCACGTTCAGTCTGCGCGCCAGGTCGATACCCCTCTAAGTCGGCCGATTGAAAGACTGAGCTACGGAGCCTTCTCGCACATGAACAAACTTCCTCAGATCACCCTGGCGTTCTGGGTCATGAAAATCTGCGCAACAACCCTGGGCGAAACCGCCGGGGATTTGCTGTCGATGACCCTTAACGTCGGTTACGCCATCAGCTCGATGATCCTGATCAGCGTGTTTCTCGTCACGCTGCTGACACAGCTCTGGTCGAAAACCTACAACCCGGTGCTGTACTGGATCGTAATCCTGTCCACCAGCACGGCCGGCACCACCATGTCAGACTTTATGGACCGCACGTTGGGCCTGGGCTATGCGGCAGGGTCGATGATCCTGATCGTAATCCTGATGATCATCTTTGCACTGTGGCGCTTGAGCGGCGACTCGCTGAACGTGAACAAGGTCCAGACCTTTCGCGGCGAGCTGTTTTACTGGATGGCGATTCTATTTTCCAACACCTTGGGCACCGCGTTGGGCGACTTCCTGGCGGACGATTCGGGGTTGGGCTTTGCCGGTGGCGCCTTGCTGATCGGCTCGGCGATTGCGGTGGTGGTCGCACTCAAATACTTCACACAGATATCGTCAGTGCTGCTGTTCTGGGTGGCATTTGTGCTGACCCGCCCGTTTGGTGCAACCCTAGGCGATTTTCTGACCAAACCCTCTGAAAAGGGCGGGCTGGATTTCGGCACCGTTGGCTCATCGGCGGTGCTGGCGGCAGTGCTGGTGGTGATGATTGCCGGGGCGGCGTATGCGCAGCGTCGGTATGGGCGACGCGAGGTGGCGGAGCTGTCCTGATTCAAAATGTGGGAGCGGGCTTGCTCGCGAATGCGGAGTATCAGTCGCCTAAAATATTGACTGACAGAACGCTTTCGCGAGCAAGCCCGCTCCCACATTTTTTACCGCGTTAAATCTTTAATCGGTGGTGATACGCGAGTGTTTACGCGTGTCTTTCATGGTCACGTAAACCACCAGCGACACCGCGATACATGCAGTCACATACCAGTAGTAACCCGTCTCCATGCCGATGTTCTTGAACCACAGCGCAATCACTTCAGCCGTACCGCCGAAGATCGACACAGTCAGCGCATACGGCAGGCCCACGCCCAGCGCACGGATCTCGGTTGGGAACAGTTCAGCTTTCACCACCGCGTTGATCGAGGTATAGCCGCTGACGATGATCAGCGCCGCCATGATCAGGAAGAACGCACCCCACCAGCTTTGGATGGTGTGCAGGGTGGTGAGGATCGGCACGGTGAACAGGGTGCCGAGGATGCCGAAGGCGATCAGGATCGGCCGGCGGCCAACCTTGTCCGACAGCCCGCCAACCAGCGGTTGCAGGCACATGAACAGGAACAGTGTGGCGGCCGAAATGGTGGTGGAGTCGGAGATGCTCATGCCGACCGTGTTCACCAGATATTTCTGCATGTAGGTGGTGTAGGTGTAGAAGGCCAGGGTGCCGCCCATGGTCAGGCCGACCACGGTCATCACTTCCTTGGGGTGACGCATCAAGGTGCGCATTGCGCTTTCCTTGGCTTTTTCCTTCTTGGTGAACGACTCGGTTTCTTCCATGCCGCGACGCAGGAACAACGCGACCACCGCGCACAGCGCGCCGATGGCGAACGGGATGCGCCAGCCCCAGGCATACAGCTGCTCGGTGGTCAGCACTTGTTGCAGCACGATCAATACCGCCAGGGCAATGAGCTGGCCGGAGATCAGGGTCACGTACTGGAAGCTGGAGAAGAAGCCGCGACGCTCTTTGGTCGCCATCTCACTCAGGTAAGTGGCCGAGGTGCCGTACTCGCCACCGACCGACAGACCCTGCAGCAAACGTGCAAACACCAGCAGGATCGGCGCGCCGATGCCGATGGTGTCGTAGCCCGGCGTCAGCGCGATCAGCAGCGAGCCGAAGCACATCAGCAATACCGAGAACATCAACGCTGCCTTGCGCCCTTTGTAGTCGGCATACAGGCCCATCAGCCAGCCACCGATCGGGCGCATGATAAAGCCCACGGCAAAGATGGCAGCGGTGTTCATCAACTGCGCGGTGGAGTCGCCGGCGGGGAAGAAGGTCTTGGCGAAGTACAGCGAGAAAGCGGCGTAGACGTACCAGTCGTACCACTCGACCATATTGCCGACGGAGCCACTGAAGATCGATTTGATGCGGCTGGAAGTGGTGCGCTCTTTAGCCGGCACAGCCGCCGACCCCAGAGGCAGGGCGTTGGAGTTATCCATTGAAGGATCCTTCATCTAGTTGTTTTTATGGAGCCGCACGAAAGCAGCCTGGTTTGGGCTATAGCAGGAGCTGTGCCAAACAGATGAAGGCCCGGAATAGAAGGGTTACAAGATTTTTTTGAGCGGAAAGTCGCTGATGGTTTTGCAGTAGTGAGCGGAAATCCGCTTATGGCAGCTGGTGTCATCGCAGGCAAGCCAGCTCCCACAGGAGCGCGCATTCCAACTGTGGGAGCTGGCTTGCCTGCGATGGCGTCTTCGAAAGCGCCATCGAAAATAGCTACAGAAACATCTCCCGCACCAACCCATGCCGCTGCATCTTTTCATTGAAGGTGCGACGCGGCAGTTGCAGCTCGGCCAGCACCGCCTTGATATCGCCTTTGTGCCGCGTCAACGCAGCCTTGAGGCAATGCGCTTCGAAAGCTTCCTGCTGCGCCGCCAGGGATTGCCCGGCCTCAATGCCTTCCGGCTCCGGTTCACCCAGGCCCAACACCTGGCGCTCGGCGACGTTGGCCAGTTCGCGCACATTGCCCGGCCAGTCATGGCTGAGCAGGCGCCCCAGTTGCGCACCGCTCAACGGTTCGACGCTGCGGCCCAGGCGCTCGCCAGCACTTTGGGCAAAGTGGTCGAACAATAGCGGGATATCTTCGCGGCGCTCGCGCAAGGGCGGCAGGCGCAGTTGCGCAACGTTCAAACGGTAGGCCAGGTCTTCGCGAAAACGCCCGGCGCGGGCCTCTTCGAGCAAGTCGGGCTTGGTGGCGGCAATGATGCGCAAGTCCACATGAATACTTTGGTTGGAGCCCAGCCGCTCCAGTTTCTGTTCCTGCAATACCCGCAACAGTTTGACCTGCTGAGCCAACGGCATG
The DNA here is from genome assembly GCF_005938045.2 of Pseudomonas sp. KBS0710. GTDB lineage: Bacteria > Pseudomonadota > Gammaproteobacteria > Pseudomonadales > Pseudomonadaceae > Aquipseudomonas. The sequence goes on from NZ_VCCF02000001.1 coordinate 538,193, forward strand.
CTTTCGATTTCATCCAGGAACAGCGTGCCGCCGTGGGCATACTCCAGCTTGCCGATGCGTTTGCCCTGAGCGCCGGTGAACGCGCCGCTTTCGTGGCCAAACAACTCGGCTTCAAACAGCTGCTCGGGGATCGCTGCGCAGTTGAGTGCGACAAAGGGCTTTTTGGCCCGTGGGCCAAAATCATGCAGGCAACGGGCGACCAGTTCTTTGCCGCTGCCGGTTTCGCCACGAATCAGCACATTGACCGGCAAGCTGGCCAGGTCCAGTACTTGGCGACGCAGGGTCTGTAAACCACGCGACACGCCCAAAAGGCTCGACTCCAACTGCGCCCGATGGTCAGCCTGTTGGTGCAGTCGACGGTTTTCCAGGATCAGCCCGCGTTTGTCCAAGGCGCGGCGCAGGCTGTTGAGCAGTGCGTCCGGGCTGAAGGGCTTTTCCAGGAAGTCGTAGGCACCGTCGCGCATGGCTTCCACGGCCATCGGCACATCGCCATGGCCGGTGAGCAAGATCACCGGCAAGTCGGCGTCACGCCGCTGCACTTCGGCCAGCAGCTCCAGGCCGCTGAGGCCGGGCATGCGCACGTCGCTCAAGATCACCCCGGGAAAATCCTTGGGCAGTTGCGCCAGGCATTCTTCGGCGCGGCTGAACAGCTGCACCGCAAACCCCGACAGGCTCAACCATTGCTCGACGGCGGTGCGAATACTCGCCTCGTCATCCACCACAATCACCGCGTTCAACATAGGTCAGGCGTCTCCAGCGCGATAGGCAAGGTCAGGGTAAATACCGCGCCGTCGCCACGGTTGCCGGCGAGCAGGCGCCCGCCCAGTTCATGCACGATGGCATAGGACACGGCCAACCCCAAGCCAAGCCCGTCGCCCACAGGTTTAGTGGTGAAGAAGGGATCGAACACGCTGTTCAGATGATCTTCGGCAATCCCGCCACCGCTGTCGCTGACGGTCAGTCGCCACAGCTGTTGGTCGGCGTGCAGACGGATTTCCAGGCGTTTGCGCGGCTTGTCAGCCATGGCGTCCAGCGCATTGCGTAACAGGTTGATCAGCACTTGTTCCAGACGGATCGCGTCACCGCGTACCCAGGCGGGGCGGCTCAGGTCCAGCACCACACCAATGGCTTCGTCGCGCAGTCGGGCATCGAGCAGGTGCAGGGATTGGTCGACCACCGTGGCCAAGTCCAGCCGTTCGCGCAGGCCGCTGGGGCTCTTGCGGGCGAACGTTTTAAGGTGGCCGGTGAGCGCCGCCATGCGTGTGAGCATGTCGTCCAGCGGGGTGAGCGCCTTATAGGCATCGTCCACGCGGCCGTGATCGAGCAGCAGGCGCAAGGTCGCCAATTGCATGCGCTGGGTGGTCAGCGGCTGATTGATCTCATGGGCGAGGGCGGCGGACATTTGCCCCAACGCCGCCAGCTTGGCCGACTGCACCAGGCCATCTTGCGCGGTGCGCAGCGCCTGGGTGCGTTCTTCGACAAGCTGTTCCAGCTCTTCGCGGCTGCGCTGACGCAAACGCGCCAGGCGCCAGCGTTGGTTCAGGAACAGCACCAGGAACACCAGCGCCAGCCATGAGCCGGCGGCGGCAAGGCCGGCATTGCGTTGATCTTCAAAGGCGAACTGCGGTTTGCGCAGCAGGTGCAAGGTCCAGCCTTCGGCTTTGAGCGGCAAAGATTCCCAGATGTAATTGGCGTTGCCGTCGGGGCCTTTAACGCGCATCAGGTGGCTGTTTTCGTCAAAGCGCTGCAGCGTTTGAGTGTCCAGCGGCTGCAGCTGTTTCTTGTCGTATTGGCGAGTCGCCTTGAGTTCGGCAAGGTCACTGGCCGATAAGGGGCGCAAGTTGCGGTAACGCCATCCCGGCTGGTTGGCGATAAACACGATGCCGCGCGCGTCGCTGACCAGCAGCAGGTCGTTGCCCTGAGCCCATTCGCGCTCAAGTTCGGGGAATTCCAGCTTCACCACCATGGCGCCGAGGAACTGTTCGTGCTCATCGACCACGGCGCTGGAGAGGAAATAACCCGGAATACCGGTGGTCACCCCTACCGCATAAAAACGCCCGGTGCCCTGGCTCAAGGTCTGGCTGAAATACGGACGAAACGCGTAGTTGTGCCCGACATAGCTGCTGGGCAGGTTCCAGTTACTGGCGGCCACGGCCAGGCCGTTACGGTCCATCAGCTCCAGGGTGGATGACTGCGCGGCGCCGTTGATGCGCTCCAGCTTGCGGTTGAGCAGGTCCTGGGTGGCGGTATCCAGCGGGGCTTTGAGGGCGCTGATCATTTCTGAATCCAGCGCCAGTACGGCGGGCAGGGCACGGTAACGTTCTATCAGGGTATGCAAGGAATTGGCATACAGCGCCAGTTGCTGGTTGGCGCGAGCGGCGTCATCCACCAAGGCCTGGCGTTCGGCATGGCGGGTGGCCAAGGCGGCGGCCAGCACGGCGCCGGCGATGATCAACAGCGAGTAGAAAGTCAGGCGCAGAGGGCGTGGGATCACGATCATACGGTGATGAACAGGCGCGATAAGGGGCAAGCACCATAGCATGAGTAGGATTGTATTTTGTGGCGAGCGCGGCTTGTGTGGGAGCGGGCTTGCTCGCGAATGCGGTGTATCAGTGACAGATAAATTGACTGACCCACCGCTTTCGCGAGCAAGCCCGCTCCCATATGACCGCGGACACAATAAAAAAGGCGACTGGGCCGTGGGGCCGCAGTCGCCTTTTTTCTTACGGGGAAGCGCTTACTGCACTTCTACCGCCAGGCTTTCACTGATCTTTTTCTGCCAGATGGCAGGACCGGTGATGTGTACGGATTCGCCCTTGCTGTCCACCGCAACGGTGACCGGCATGTCTTTGACGTCGAACTCGTAGATCGCTTCCATGCCCAATTCGGCAAACGCGACAACACGCGACTTCTTGATGGCTTGCGCAACCAGGTAAGCAGCGCCGCCCACGGCCATCAGGTACACGGCCTTGTGGTCCTTGATCGCTTCGATCGCGGTAGGGCCGCGCTCGGATTTGCCGATCATGCCCAACAGGCCGGTTTGCTCGAGGATCTGACGGGTGAACTTGTCCATCCGCGTGGCCGTGGTCGGGCCAGCCGGGCCAACCACTTCTTCGCGCACCGGATCAACCGGGCCGACGTAGTAGATAAAGCGACCCTTGAGGTCCACCGGCAGGGTTTCGCCCTTGTTGAGCATCTCGACCATGCGCTTGTGCGCAGCGTCGCGGCCGGTGAGCATCTTGCCGTTGAGCAACACGGTTTCGCCCGGCTTCCAGCTTTGTACTTCTTCCGGGGTCAGGGTGTCGAGGTTGACGCGGCGGGCCGATGGGCCGGCTTCCCAGACGATTTCCGGGTAAGCGTCCAGCGATGGTGCTTCCAGCGACGCCGGGCCTGAACCGTCAAGCACAAAGTGTGCGTGACGGGTGGCGGCGCAGTTGGGGATCATGCACACCGGCAGCGAGGCTGCGTGGGTCGGGTAGTCCATGATTTTCACGTCGAGCACGGTGGTCAGGCCACCCAGGCCCTGGGCGCCGATGCCCAGTTGGTTGACCTTCTCGAACAGCTCCAGACGCATTTCTTCGATACGGTTCTGCGGGCCGCGCTTTTTCAGCTCGTGGATGTCGATGGATTCCATCAACACTTCCTTGGCCATTACCGCCGCTTTCTCGGCGGTGCCGCCAATGCCGATGCCGAGCATGCCCGGAGGGCACCAGCCGGCGCCCATGGTCGGAACGGTCTTGAGCACCCAGTCGACGATCGAGTCGGACGGGTTGAGCATGGCCATTTTCGACTTGTTCTCGGAACCGCCGCCCTTGGCTGCCACGTCCACTTCCACGGTGTTACCCGGGACGATGGAGTAGTGGATCACCGCCGGGGTGTTGTCCTTGGTGTTTTTACGGCTGCCTGCCGGGTCGGCCAGGATGGAAGCGCGCAGGACGTTTTCCGGCAGGTTGTAAGCCTGGCGCACGCCCTGGTTGATCATGTCGTCCAGACTCATGGTCGCGCCGTCCCAACGCACGTCCATGCCTACGCGCACGAACACGGTCACGATACCGGTGTCCTGGCAGATCGGGCGATGGCCGGTGGCGCACATGCGCGAGTTGATCAGGATCTGGGCGATGGAGTCACGGGCTGCTGGCGATTCTTCGCGCAGGTAGGCTTCGTGCATGGCCTGGATGAAGTCAACGGGGTGGTAGTAGGAAATGAATTGCAGGGCGTCGGCAACGCTCTGAATCAGGTCGTCTTGCTTGATCACGGTCATGAGTCGCGCTCCTCTATAAGGGAACATTCAATAAAGGTGGCTTCAGTGTTGCATCGGTCGGCTGAAGCCACCTTTCCAAGGCACGCCAATGGTGCAGGCGCGACGCTAAAAAGGCGCGGCAGTATAACCCGACGCGGTGGCCGATACACCCGACTATGGTCAAACTGTCGCAGGCATGATTCCCTGTGCGGGTCCCTTTTGATTGAGCCTTTATATGCCTGAACTGCACGTCGGCGAACGCCACTGGTCGGTAGCCACCGGCAGCAACCTGCTGGATGCCTTGAATCTGGCGGGTGTGACCGTGCCCTACAGTTGCCGGGCGGGCAGTTGCCATGCGTGCCTGGTGCGTTGCCAGGGTGAGGTTGTTGATAAGCAGCCCGATGCCCTGAGCCCGGCGCAACGTCAGGACGGTTGGCGTCTGGCCTGCCAGTGTGAGGTTGTCGCAGATTTACAGGTTGAAGCATTTGACCCGCTGCGCGACGGCTTGCCCGCGCAAGTAGTGGGCGTCGACTGGTTGAACCCCGAGGTACTGCGCCTGCGCCTGCAACCCGAACGCGGCCTGCGTTACCGCGCCGGGCAGCATCTGGTGCTGTGGGCAGGTCAGGTGGCGCGCCCGTATTCGTTGGCCAGCTTGCCTCAGGAAGACCCGTTTTTGGAGTTTCATCTCGATTGCCGTCTGCCTGGTGAATTCAGCGATATTGCCCGGCAACTGCAGGTGGGTGACAGCCTGCGCCTCGGCGAATTACGTGGCGGGGCACTGCAATATGACCCTGACTGGCAGTCGCGGCCACTTTGGCTGCTGGCGTCGGGCACCGGCCTCGGGCCGTTATGGGGCGTGCTGCGCGAGGCGCTGCGCCAGGATCACCAAGGCGCCATCCGTGTGATTCACCTGGCTCATGATGCCGATGGGCATTATCTGGCCGAACCCTTGGCGCAATTGGCTGCGCAGCACGCGAACCTGACTGTGGAGCTGTGGACGGCGGCTGAGTCGGCCCAGGCATTGGCGCAACTGCGGCTTGTTTCGCGGCAAACTCTGGCCTTACTCTGCGGGCACCCCGCCAATGTCGAAGCGTTTTCCAAACGCCTGTTCCTGGCGGGGTTGCCGCGCAATCAACTGCTGGCCGATGTGTTCCTGCCGCGTTGTTGAGCGCTGACTTTTCCAGCCGCGAGATTCGCCATGACCGACGCCATCCTGCTGCAACGCGAAGGCGGGCTGCTGACCCTGCAGCTCAATCGCCCTGACAAGAAAAATGCCCTGACCCGCGCCATGTATACGCAACTGGCCGAGGCGCTGGAGCAGGCTGATGCGGACTCAGCTATCCGTGCGGTGCTGATCCAGGGCAGCAATGAGTGTTTTACCGCCGGCAACGACATCGCCGACTTCCTCGAACAGCCGCCCAGTGATCTGGACAGCCCACCATTCCACTTCATGAAAAGCCTGCTCAATTGCCGCAAACCGGTGATCGCGGCGGTGGCGGGTGCGGCGGTCGGTATCGGTACCACCCTGTTGCTGCATTGCGATCTCGTCTATATCAGCCGCGATGCGCGCTTGCGCATGCCTTTCGTCAACCTGGGGCTGTGCCCGGAGTTTGGCTCCAGCCTGATCCTGCCTCGGCTGCTGGGGCATGCGAAAGCGGCTGAACTGTTGCTGTTGGGCGAAGGCTTTACCGGTGAGCAGGCGGCGGCGTGGGGGATTGCGACTGAGGCGCTGGGCAGTGGCGAAGCGGCTTTGGCCAAGGCTCGGGAGGTTGCGCAGCGTTTTGAAAGCCTGGCGCCGGATGCGGTGCAGGTCAGCAAGCAGCTAATGAAAAGTGTCGATCGTGAACAGTTGCGGCAGGTGATTGAGGAAGAGGGGGCTTTGTTTGTGCAGCGTTTGAAGTCACCGGAGGCGATTGCGGCGTTGTCGGGGTTTATCACCCGGCGCTGAAGCTGTGTTGAATGGGCGGGCCCCTTCGCGAGCAAGCCCGCTCCCACACTTGAATGTATTCGCAGATCAAAATGTGGGAGCGGGCTTGCTCGCGAAGAGGCCATTGAATTCAACCCATACGTTCGCCTGAAACAAAAAGCCCCGCCATTCACATGGCAGGGCTTTTGTTTTTCAGCGTGTCACTCAGAACTGCGGGTCGCCCACGTGCAGGATCTTCATGCCATTGGTGCCACCGGTGGTGTGGTAGCTGTCGCCCTTGGTCAGGATGACCCAGTCGCCTTTCTCTACGACGCCACGCTTGACCAGTTCGTCGATCGCCTTCTGGCTCACTTCGTTCGGTGCCAGCGAAGCCGGATCGAACGGAATGGTGTACACGCCACGGAACAACGCTGCGCGGGCCTGGGCTTCGCGGTGCGGGGTGAACGCGTAGATCGGTACCGACGAACGGATACGCGACATGATCAACGGCGTGTAGCCACTTTCGGTCAGGGCAATGATCGCTTTAACGCCCGGGAAGTGGTTGGCGGTGTACATGGCAGCCAGGGCGATGCTCTGGTCGCAGCTTTCGAACACTTTGCCGATACGGTGGCTGGAGGTCTTGCTGGTCGGGTGCTTTTCAGCACCGACGCAGATACGCGCCATGGCCTGTACGGCTTCCAGCGGGTAAGGGCCGGCAGCACTTTCAGCCGAGAGCATCACGGCGTCGGTGTAGTCGAGCACAGCGTTGGCCACGTCGGACACTTCGGCACGGGTCGGCATCGGGTTCTGGATCATCGACTCCATCATCTGGGTCGCCACGATCACGGCCTTGTTGTGGCGGCGTGCGTGCAGAATGATCTTCTTCTGGATACCGATCAGCTCGGCGTCACCGATTTCCACGCCCAGGTCACCACGGGCAACCATCACGGCGTCGGATGCATTGATCAGGGCGTCGAGGGTTTCGTCATCGGCCACGGCTTCGGCGCGTTCGATCTTCGCCACCAGCCAGGCGGTGCCGCCGGCTTCGTCGCGCAGTTTACGGGCGTATTCCATGTCAGCGGCGTCGCGCGGGAAGGACACGGCGAGGTAGTCCACTTCCATTTCGGCGGCGAGCTTGATGTCGGCCTTGTCTTTTTCAGTCAGGGCCGGCGCCGTCAGGCCACCGCCGCGACGGTTGATGCCTTTGTGATCGGACAGCGGGCCGCCGATGATCACGGTGCAGTTCAGCTCTGTCGAGGAGGCCGTGTCGACGCGCATGACCACGCGGCCGTCGTCCAGCAGCAGTTCGTCGCCGACGCCGCAGTCCTTGACCAGGTCCGGGTAGTCGATACCGACGACTTCCTGATTGCCTTCGGTCAGCGAGTGGCTGGTGGAGAAGGTGAACTTGTCACCGATCTTCAGCTCAATGCGCTTGTTGGCGAATTTGGCGATACGGATTTTCGGGCCTTGCAGGTCACCCAGCAGTGCCACGAAGCGGCCGTGCTTGGCGGCCAGGTCACGCACCAGCTTGGCGCGAGCCTTGTGCTCGTCCGGGGTGCCGTGGGAGAAGTTCAGACGGGCAACGTCCAAACCAGCCAGAATCAGCTGTTCGAGGACTTCCGGCGAGTTACTGGCCGGGCCAAGGGTGGCGACGATTTTGGTACGACGGACGGACATGCACAGACTCCTGAGTTCAAGCGCTGGGGAAGGCTACTATGCTCTTTGGTTGTAGTCATTGTTCGTTTGCACTACTTATCGAAGATTCGCTTGTTTTCGCTCCAATTGAATAGATGAACACCCTTGAAGATTTTTGACGCGGGGTCGATACACTGCACAAGACAGGAGAACCCCCATGCGAATTTTGCTCATTGCTGCCCTGGCCGTCAGTGTTGTCGGCTGTACCCGTTGGTCGATGGACCATCATTTGAACAACGCTTACCGCGCCTATGGGGTGGGTGATTGCGAGCGCGTTACCCTGGAATTGTCCCAGGTGGACCGCGAGAGCCGTACCCGTCGGTATGTGCAACCGGAAGTTTCGATGCTGCGCGGTCAATGCCTGGAGCGCCAGAAGCTGTTTGTCGATGCGGTGCAAACCTACCAGTTCATCATCAATCAATACCCGTCCAGCGAGTATGCCTACCGCGCCCGCGCCCGGCTTGACACCCTGCAGCAACTGGGCCATTACTCCGGCGCGAGTGTCGCGCAGCCACGACCCGCATCACTTTGATGATATTTATCATTCCATAGCTGGCCCGTCGCCAGTCTTAAGCTATTCTTTGAATGTCTATTTGTACAAGTTTATGTTCAAACGGATGAGTTGCTTGGGATTGGTAGCAGTAGGGCGATCAAGCGCACGCTGATTTCGCACCAATTTCCAGGGAGAGCGAACATTCAGTGTTCGTTCCGAATAACTGGCGCGGCCACTGATATGGCCAATGGATGGCGATTTCATCATGTTTACCGACCGAAGGATTCAGCGGCATCAGTTGTCTGGTTTCTTGAAAGTGTTCAACCGGCTTACGGATAAGCCTATTGGCTACTTGGGGAATCTGTCCGAAGATGGGCTGATGTTGATCAGCCAATTACCCATGATGGTTGATGCAGCATTTGAACTGCGTTTGAAAATCCCCATGGCAGACGGTGAGTTCCAGGCCATTGACCTCACGGCGATGTGCTTGTGGAGCCACGAAGATGTCAATCCGCAGCACTATGACTCAGGGTTTCGCGTGGTCGAAGCGCCTGAGGCATACGGGCAATTGATCAGTGCCCTGTGCCACTACTTCAGCTTTGATCCTCTGCAGGCTTCCGCCTAGGCATTGCGCGTTGTCGACCCGGCTCGGATGGGGTTAGCCGAGCGTGTGGTCGTGTGCTTGAGTCATAAAACACCGGCCTTTTTCCAGTTCAGATAACGCGTCACCAAGGCGGCCCCCAGCCCCGAAGGTGGCGTATCGAGCACCGATAAACCATGGGCACTCAAGCGCTCATGCAGATCGTTTCTCTTGTTGAGATAGTCGACAGTCCCGCTGTAGGCCAGCGCTTCAGGCAAGGTTTGCACCGGGGCCTGGCGCAGTTGGTCGAGTACATCTTCGCGCAGGCTGGCGACCAGCACCCGGTGTTGCCGGCTGATGCGCTTAACCGCTGCGAGTAATTCCTCATCATCTTCATCGCGAAGATTGGTCACCACGATCACTAATGCCCGACGTTTTTGCCGAGCCAGTAATTGGCTGGCGGCGGCCGCATAGTCGGCAGTGCGTCGGGTGGTATCGAGGTCGTAAACGGCATTGAGCAATACGTTCAGTTGGCCGCTGCCCTTGACGGGCGCCAGGTAGCGTGGCTGGTCGCAGGCAAAGGTGCACAGGCCCACGGCATCGCCTTGGCGCAAGGCAACGTAACTGAGCAACAGGCAGGCATTGAGGGCGTGATCGAAGTGAGCGAGCTCCGCGTCCTGACTGCGCATGCGCCGGCCACAATCGAGCATGAATACTATCTGCTGGTCGCGTTCGTCCTGATATTCCCGCGCGATGGGCGTGCGCTGGCGTGCGGTGGCCTTCCAGTCGATCTGGCGCAGGCTGTCGCCTTCGCGAAACTCGCGCAACTGATGAAACTCCAGCCCCAACCCGCGTCGTTGGTGTTGCCGAACACCCAGTTGGCTCAACCAATTGTCCACGCCCAACAGCTGTGCGCCGTACAAGCGGGCGAAGTCCGGGTACACACGGGTTGTATCGCGGGCCTCTACAAACCGCCTCGCAGACCACAGCCCCAGGGAGCTGGGCAGGTGAACCTCGCAGTGGCTGAAAGTAAAGTGCCCACGCCGCAAGGGCCGCAATCGATAGCCCAGTTCGCTTCGCTGGCCTGGGAGCAGTTCGATGGCCTGCGGCATATGCTCCACGCTCAGCCCGTCGGGTGCGTGGTCGAATACCTGCACGGTCAGCGGCTGCGGGTAGTCATGTTCAAGGGTCAGGCGTACCTCACCCCAACGGCCCAGGGCCAGGCTGCCGGGCATCTGCCGTTGCACCCGTGGGCACGCAAGGCGCCGCAGGCGCAGGGCGTCCAGCAGCGCCAACAGAAACAGCGCCAGCAGCAGGCCCCACGCCACTTTATGCAGCGTGTCGGGCACCTTGAGCTGCAGCGCCGTAGCCGTGCCCAAGAGCATGTTCGAACCCAAGAGGACACCGAGCCAGATCAGCAGCAGACGAGTTGGCTTCATGGTCGGGTCATTGCCGAGGTGCCGGAATCTGGTCCAGCAGTTGCTTGAGCACCTGATCCACTTCCAGCCCGTCAATGTCCAATTCGGGGGCGATACGCACCCGATGGCGCAGCACCGCCAAGGCGCAGCCCTTGATATCGTCCGGGGTGACGAACTCGCCGCCGCGCAGCAGGGCCCGGGCGCGGGCACCGCGTACCAGAGCGATGGAGGCGCGCGGCCCTGCACCGATGGTCAGCCCTGGCCAACTGCGAGTGGCGCGGGCCAGGCGCACGGCGTAGTCGAGTACTTGCTCATCCAGCGGCAGCTCGCTGGCAATTTGCTGCAGCTGCAACACGTCTTCTGCGTGCAGCACCGTGCGCAGTGGCTGCACATCCAGCATGTCGGCCCTGGAGGAGCGGGTGACTTCGCGCACCATCTCCAGTTCCTGCTGCGCATCGGGGTAGTCCATGCGCACTTTGAGCATGAACCTGTCCAGTTCGGCCTCGGGCAGGGGATAGGTACCCTCCTGTTCGATGGGGTTCTGGGTTGCCAGCACCATGAACGGTTGGCCGATGGGCAGCGCCTCGCCCTCGAGGGTGACTTGGCGTTCCTGCATGGCTTCAAGCAGGGCAGCCTGGGTCTTGGCGGGCGCGCGGTTGATTTCATCGGCGAGCAACAAGTGGGTGAACAGCGGCCCCTTGCGCAACTTGAATTGCTCACTGTGCAGGTCGTACACGGCGTGGCCGGTGACATCGCTGGGCATCAGGTCCGGGGTGAACTGGATACGTGCAAAGTCGCCACCAAAACAGCGCGCCAGCGCGCGCACCAACAGGGTTTTGCCGAGGCCTGGCACACCTTCGAGCAATATGTGGCCACCGGCGATCAATGCGGTGAGCACGTCGTCGATCACCTGGTCCTGGCCAATCACCGCCTTACGCAGTTCAATACGCAGAGCCTGTGCCTGCTGGCTGGCCTTGTGAAGGCTTTCGGCAGTCGAGGCGGTAGTCGTTGGAAATTCGCTCATAGGGCATTCCTGAGAGTTTGCAGGCTCGCCACCTGACGGCTGAAATCGGCGCTGGTGAGCCGTTTTGCCGGGAGTGGGTCGAGGGCCTGGCGGATGACGTGGGAGGGTTGGCGCGTCAGGCGTTCGAGGACCTGCCACTGTGCGTCGCTGTCGAGCTGTTCAAAACCTGGGTGGCGCCGTCGTGCAGCTCGCTGGATATCACGCTGCAAGGCGTGCAGCAGCGTGCCTTGGCCGCTGCGGCGCAGCAGGAAGTCGGCACTGGCCTTCAAGTGTTCCTGTAACTGGCGACGGGCCTTGGGGGCGGGCGCCTGGGTCGGCCCCTGGCGCATGCCAGCGTGCCAGAGTGCCAGGGCAATCAGTGCGCAGAGCGCCACCAGTGCCTGGGGGAAGTTGCGCATTAACAGGGTAAGCAGGTCGTCCACATCGCTGTTGAACAGCAGCGTTACATCCTTACCCCGGTTGAGATACCACAACAGCCAGGCGTTATCGTGTTTGCCGATGCCTGGGGTTTTCCACAGGTCGCTGTCGGTGACAACCGTTACGGTGCCTTGGCCAAAGTTGCGTTGCATCAAATGGCTGGATTTGGCGCTGTTGGCGGAAAACTGTGCCAGGTGCTTGGGGTCGGTGAGGCTGAAGCTGGTATAGAAGCTGAAATAGGCCGGGGCGGTCTCATTATCGACGTAGAGTTTGGTTAGGTTCGGCCCTTTCTTTTTGCGTGTGGAGGCTGGTTCGTCAACGTCCTCGCCTAGTGTTTGGTGGAAGCCCAGCCGATCAAGCAGCAAGTCATCACTTTTGCCTGCCTCTTCATCCCATATCGCTTCAGCGACCAGCAGCAAGTGGCCACCGGACTTTGCCCAGTCCAGCAGTTGGTCCGTCTGGCGAGGCGTCATGTTGCTGCGCTCACCCAGCAGCAACAGGCTATGCCCTTTGCCTGGCAGTTGTGCCAGGCGTTCCAGGCTGCTGGCGTGTTCCACTGTCAGGCCCTGCTGGCGCAGGAAGTATTCGGCCGCAAGGTAGGGGTTGGCCAGGGCTTGTGGCGATGGGCCGCGATCGACTATTTCGTCGTAGGGAATCGCCTTGTGCCAAACGTAAAGGCCACCGGCTCCAAGCAGGCAGGCCAGCAGCAGGCCAATCCACAGCAGGGGGCGCGTCATTGGGCGGCTCCCGTATTGAACAGGGTGCGCCAATCGCGGCACAGTTGCTGGTGTACCAACGCCGGCGGAAGGCGGTGGCCATAGGCGAGGTTTTGCCAGTGGTGTGTCAGTGCGTCGCTGAAGGCCAGCAGTTGCGGTTGTTGCAGCAGGTGGATGCGCTCCAGGACCTGGCCTTCGGTGTCGGCGCTTTTGAGGGGCAGGTTGAAGTCGTGCAGCAGTCGGTTGAGCAGGCCGCGATACAGCAGGCCGAGGGCTTCCCTGGGGTGGGTGGGCCACAGCTGTTCGGCGGTGCTGGCAATGTCGTCAGGCAAGGTCTCGCTGCCCAACGCCAGGCCGAATAATTGCGCCGGGGCCGCTTTGGCGGGTTTGGCTTTGGCGGGGCCGCGTCGACTGACAAAGGCGTGCAGCCACTCCCTGTAGCGCCAGACCAACAGCGCCAGGCCGGCCGCCAGCAGGCTCCAGAGCAGTACCTCGAGGCCGAGGGCGGCGTTTTTGAAGGTGTCGCGGTTGAATCTATCCAGTAGCGCCTGAAGCCAGGCCGGAAGTTTACCGTCACCCTTTACCTTGGGTTGCGCGGCGTTTTTTTCGTCACCAAAACGGTAGCGTGTGACGGTTTCCGGGTTCTTGAACGGTGGGCTGTCCAGCAGCGTCTTGATCGATTGGCTGGCAGCCTGGGTGGTGACCTGCTTGGCCGGCTCGGGTTCGTCCGCCATGGCCGGGTGGCTGAATGGTACGAGCATCAGCACAGCCACCAGCAGCAACGGTGCAACGCTGGTCAGGCGCTGGCGTAACCGGCGGAACACCAGTTCAAGGTCCCAGGCTTCCAGCACGGTGCGGCGGTTGAGGTACAGGCTGAAACCGCAAGCGACATAGATGGGCTCCCAGAACACCAGAATCAGCGCGTAGAAGGCGTTACTCAAATGCTCCAGCCACAACCCCTCTGAGCCGCTTGCCAGCGCCAGCCCTTGCCAGTCCCAATCCAGTTCCAGTTGCTGTGGGATGAACAGGTAGAACAGTGCCATGCAACCGAACCACAGGCCGATTTCCATATGCACGCCAAGGGTGGTCAGCCAGCGTGCAGCGCCAGCGTTGCGTTGCAGCAGCACTCCCAGGCGTATTTGACGGGCATTGCCGTCCAGGCCTTCGAGCTGGCTTACCGGCATTACAAAGCTGCGGCTCAGGCTCAGTCGCCTCCAGGTCAGGCTGGCCAGCAGTTGGCCTCTGAGCAGACGCGGCCATTGGCGCACGGCCTGCTTGAGGCTGGGTGTCTCGCCAAACAAGGCCTTGGAGAGGATGTACAGTGGCAATCGGTCAAAGGCCGGTTTTAACCACCAGAACACAAACATGGCCATGGACGGGTATCGCCACAGCAGCACGGTCAGCAAAATGAATATCGGCAACGTCACCATTGCCCAGCTGCTCATTAGTAGCAGTCGATATTCCTGGGCCATCAGTACACCCAGGTCCATGGCTTCCCAGGAGTTGCGGGGCCGAATCACTACGCTGGCCTCACTCAGGCGCATGGCGAGTCCGTCCGGCAAGCGTGAGGTAGGCGGCAACCAACAGCCACAGCCCGGCGCCCGTCAGGTATTTGATCCAGGGAGCGATGGTGGTGGAGGAAGACCAATAGGCTTCAATAAACGCCGCGATCAGCAGCAACAGCATGACGCCGCAGAGCATCCGCACGCTTTTGCGTGCCGCCAGCTGCAGTGATTCGCCGCGTGTCAGGTGCCCGGGAGCAATCACCGCCCAGCCCAATTGCAAGCCTGCCGCCCCGGCCAGGGCGATGGCGGTGAGTTCGAAAGCACCGTGGCCGATGACAAACGACCAGAAGGTCTGGCCATAGCCGATCTCGGTGAGATGGCCGGAGATGGCGCCGATGATCAGGCCGTTGAAAATCAGAAAGAACACGCTGCCCAGACCCAACAGTAACCCGGCGGCAAAGGTCTGGAAGGCAATCCCGATGTTGTGCATCACGTAGTAGCCAAACATCATCCAGTCTTCACTGGAGGCGCGGTCGGCAGCACGCCCCAGGTGACCTGCATCCGGGTCATACATGCTGTGCATTTCGGCCACCTGCGCGGGGCTTACGATGTTGTAGATAAGGTCTGGGAACAGGTACACCAGCAGCGCGACGCCTACCAGGCTGCCGAAGAACAGCACGCCGGCGATTAATACGAAGCGCCATTGTTCGCGCACCAGGCGCGGGAAACCCGCCAGGATGAAACCCACTACATTGGCACCCAATTGGCTGCGGTGGCGGTACAACTGCTGGTGCCCGCGCAGTGCCAGTTGTTGCAGGGGATCTATCAGGTAGCTGCTGTAGCCACGCTCCTGGGCCAGGGCGAGGTGCTGGCACAGGCGTCGATAATGATGGGGGAAGTCAGACATGTCGCCGGTCTTGGCCTTGCCTTGTTCCAGCTGCGTGAGCTGTGCGGCGAAGGCTTGCCACTGCGGCTGATGACGGCTTTCGAACAGGCTCTGCTTCATGTTGGCCCCACTAAGCCGCGCGCCACGCCATTGAGTTGCTCTACCGCGCGAGCCGGCGATACGTGCAACGGCGTTGCCAGGATGGAAGCCAGTTCGTGCACCCGATCGGCCGACAACTCAGCTTGGCGCTCGGCGAAAGCCAGTATGGCGCGTTGTTCGCTCAGTTCCAGCGTAAAGGGCAGGCGCAGGGCGGCGGCTTGAGGCACCTTGGGGCGCGCCAGGGGCTGTTCGCGGTAAACCACCAGCGTGCCCGCTGCGAGGTCGCCAAGCCGTTTGAAGTGCGGGTGTTGCAGGCAACAGATGGCGCCGAGGAAGTAGCCAAAAGGCAGCATGTCGACAAAACGCAGCAGGTTGCGGATGAGTGAGGCGGGCCAGCCAATGGGTGTGCCGTCGTCCTGAATGACGCGCAAGCCCATCACCTGCTTGCCCGGAGAGCAGCCCTGGTTAAGGACTTCGAACAGCACCATGTACCACCAACTGATCAGGAACAGCAGCAGCGAGCCCAGGCCAATACCGATATTGCCAAGCAACGCCAGCGGCACGAGCAGGATACCCATGATCAAGCCGCGCACACCCAGGTCGAAAGCAAAAGCCAGTGCTCGTGGCATCAGGCCGGCCGGGCGCAAGGGCAAGTCTATGCCCTCGGGGGTCTCGATCGGGTAGTGGGTATCCAACGGAACTGATGGCATCGCGATCCTTGGCAGTGCGGGCGGCTTGAAGACACGGATGCTAGCAGTGTCGACGATGGAAGCAACCCTTCAAGGTTTTGCTGGATGTTTGTACAGTAATCTATCGCTGGCCCCGGGTGCCTTGCAGCGCCTAGACTTTGCCAATCTTCAGCACAGGAACAGCCCGTGACCACCATTTTCTGGTACGACTATGAAACCACCGGCATCAACCCGCGCAACGATCGCCCGTTGCAGGTCGCCGGTATTCGTACCGACCTCGAGCTCAACGAGGTCGGCCCGCCGGTCAACCTTTATTGCCAGCCAAGCGACGATATCCTGCCGCATCCGGCGGCCTGCACCATAACCGGTATCACCCCAGGCATTCTGGCGGAAAGAGGCCTGGCCGAAGCCGACTTCATGACCCGCGTGCACGCCGAGCTGGCTGCACCAGGCACCTGCGGCGCAGGTTACAACACATTGCGCTTTGACGATGAAATGACCCGCTACAGCCTGTACCGCAACTTTTTTGATCCGTATGCCCGTGAGTGGCAGGGCGGCAACAGTCGCTGGGACTTGATCGATGTGGTCCGCACGGCCTACGCACTGCGCCCCGAAGGCATTGAGTGGCCGCAGCAGGACGGGCGTGTCACCCTCAAGCTTGAGCGTTTGACCCAAGCCAATGGCATCGACCATGGCCAGGCTCACGATGCTCTATCGGATGTGCGTGCCACCATTGCCCTGGCGCGTCTGATCCGCGAGAAGCAGCCCAAATTGTATGACTGGCTGTTTCAGCTGCGCAGCAAGCAGCGGGTGATGGATCAGATCCGTCTGTTGCAGCCCATGGTGCATATTTCCGGGCGTTTCTCCGCCGAGCGTCATTACCTGGGTGTGGTGCTGCCCCTTGCCTGGCACCCGCGCAATCGCAATGCATTGATTGTCTGCGACCTCGGCCTCGACCCACAGGGTTTGCTTGACCTGGACGCCGACACCTTGCGCCAGCGGCTCTACACGCGCCGCGATGAGTTGGCAGAAGGTGAACTGCCAGTGCCGCTCAAGTTGTTGCATATCAACCGTTGCCCGGTGGTCGCGCCATTGAGTGTGCTGCGCGCACAGGATCGCGAACGCCTGAACTTCGATATGGACGTGTGCCAGGCACGGGCGCTGCGACTAACTGACGCACAGGAAGTTTGGCGTGACAAGTTGGCAGCCATTTACGCCGAGGAAGACTTTGCGCCGAGCACAGACCCGGAGCAGCAGCTCTATGACGGTTTTATCGGTGACCGCGACCGACGGTTATGCGAACAAGTCCGAGCGGCTGAACCCTCACAGTTGGCACGTCAGCAGTGGCCTTTCGATGATCATCGTTTGCCGGAATTATTATTCCGTTACCGCGCTCGTAACTTTCCTGACACCTTGGACAACGATGAGCAACAACGCTGGAAACTTTTCTGTCAGCAACGTTTGTCGAGCCCGGAGTGGGGCGCACCCAATACCCTGTTGGCATTTAAGCAGGCGCGTGAGGAGTTGGCTGTTAGTGCTACATCGTTTCAGTGCCAGGTGCTGGATGAATGGCAGGAGTATGCCGATTCTTTAGCCGCTCGCCTGGGCCTGTAGTCCGGTACTTGTAGATTATTCGGACAATAAAAAACGCCAGCAAGCTGGCGTTTTTAATGTGTTGCATATCAGGCCGCAGCCCGATCAGGCTTAGCCCAGCAGGGTCGCCCAACCTTCAACCACGTCGCCGCCCCACTTGGCTTTCCACTCTTTCAGAGTCTTGTGGTTGCCACCTTTGGTTTCAATCACTTCGCCGTTGTGCGGGTTTTTGTACTGCTTGACCTTACGAGCACGCTTGGTGCCGGTAGTTTTCACAGCGCCACGCGGTGCTTTAACTTTAGATTCCGGATCCAACAGCGCGATGATGTCACGCAGGGATTTGGAGTACTCACCCATCAGGGTGCGCAGTTTGCCTTCGAATTCCAGCTCGGTTTGCAGCTTGTCGTCTTGGGACAGGTTCTTCAAGCGGGCTTGCAGTTCTTTGATAGCTTCTTCGGTGGCGCGGTATTCGTTGATCAGGGACATGTGGACTACCTTATGTAGAGCGCTGATTGACAGTGAGTGGCCTAATAATAGTCAGGCAATTTCCCCAAGTAAACATTTAAGGAGGCATTTATGTGAATTACGTTGAATGTTTGTGGCCCTGCTATGCAATCGAGTTAATTAGTAGGTGGTAGGTGTAAAGATAATTCCGTTTTATTTCGGATAATTGCCTGCACGTGAGGGGCCGCTCATATAGCGGCGGTAAAACCTTACGCTATTAAGGGATGTCACCCGCGCCGGGCGACAGAATAAGGTGCAAGGAATACTGCAGTTTTTCTGCGTAATCGCTAGAATGGCGGCCTTTGCGAAGTTCTGGAGTTTCCCCCTAATGCGCACTTTTCGGCTGGTGATTGCTTGCCCGGACCGGGTTGGCATCGTTGCCAAAGTCAGTAACTTTCTGGCCTCCCACAACGGCTGGATCACCGAGGCGAGCCATCACTCGGACGATCTCAGCGGTTGGTTTTTCATGCGTCACGAGATACGTGCCGACACGCTGCCCTTTGGTCTTGAAGCGTTTCGCGAGGCGTTTGCGCCGATCGCCGAAGAGTTTTCGATGACCTGGCATATCACCGACACGGAGCAGAAAAAACGTGTCGTGCTGATGGCCAGCCGCGAGTCCCACTGCCTGGCTGACCTGCTGCACCGCTGGCACAGCGATGAGCTCGACTGCGAGATAGCCTGTGTGATCTCCAATCACGATGACCTGCGCAGCATGGTCGAATGGCATGGCATCCCGTACTACCACGTGCCGGTCAACCCACAGGACAAGGAGCCGGCATTCGCCGAAGTCTCCCGTCTGGTCAAGCAGCACGAAGCCGATGTGGTGGTGCTGGCGCGCTACATGCAAATCCTGCCGCCGGAACTGTGCAGTGAGTACGCTGGCCGAGTGATCAACATTCACCACAGTTTCTTGCCGTCGTTTGTCGGGGCCAAGCCCTACCACCAGGCCTCCCTGCGTGGTGTGAAGTTGATTGGCGCCACTTGCCACTATGTGACCGAGGAACTCGACGCCGGCCCGATCATCGAGCAGGACGTAGTGCGTGTCAGCCACAGTGACAGCATTGAAGACATGGTGCGTTTCGGCCGTGATGTCGAGAAGATGGTGCTGGCCCGTGGCCTGCGTTACCACCTGGAAGATCGCGTGCTGGTGCACGGCAACAAGACGGTGGTGTTCTGATAGCCACGTTTAAATAGCCGCGTTTAAGTTGTAGATAAAAGGGCCTGGGCGTTAAATCGTCCCAGGCCCTTTTTTTGCCCGCCATTAAGGATTAAGCGATGAGCGATCCACTCGATAAAGCCACCTCCAAAGCGCCTGCGACGCTGGGCGAGGGGTGTTTGAGCCGTTTTGACCCGGATGACCTGGACGCTGAGGACGGCACCGAGTTTCCCGGTGCCGCAGAGTTGTGGCAGCAGGAACAGGCTAAAACCGATCCCGAGCAAGCCTAGCGGCCCGCCGCCTTAAACGCTCGGCGGGCGCAGGGATCAGATCCGGAAACTGCCCACCAGCTGTTTCAAGCGTGCGGCCTGTTGTTCCAGATCGGTACAGGCGCG
This sequence comes from Pseudomonas sp. KBS0710, assembly GCF_005938045.2. Lineage (GTDB taxonomy): Bacteria > Pseudomonadota > Gammaproteobacteria > Pseudomonadales > Pseudomonadaceae > Aquipseudomonas. The sequence goes on from NZ_VCCF02000001.1 coordinate 557,509, forward strand.
CAGGGTGGATTGCAGGTTTTCCACACCTTCCTGGTTGAGGGTGTTGATCTCGGTGATGTCCATGTTGATCGACTCCACCACCGAGGTCTGCTCCTCGGTGGCGGTGGCCACGGACTGATTCATGCCGTCGATCTCGCCGATGCGCTGGGTCACGCTGTTGAGGCGCTCGCCGGCCAGGTTGGCGATGTCCACGCTCTCCAGGCTATGGCGCTGGCTTTCACTCATGGTGCTGACCGAATCGCGGGCGCCGACTTGCAGTTCCTCGATCATCTTTTGCACTTGTTGCGCCGACTCTTGAGTGCGATGCGCCAGGTTGCGCACCTCATCGGCGACTACCGCAAACCCGCGCCCGGCTTCCCCGGCCCGCGCGGCTTCGATGGCGGCGTTCAGCGCCAGCAGGTTGGTTTGCTGGGAAATGCTGGTGATCACTTCCAGAATTTGCCCGATGTTCACGGTCTTGCTGTTGAGCGCTTCGATATTGCTGCTGGAGGCGCTGATCATCTCGGATAACTGATTCATTGCCTTGATATTACGCTCGACTACTTGCTGGCCGTCTTCGGCCAAGTGCCGGGCATCGCTGGCCTGATGGGACGCCTGGGCGGCGTTACGTGCAATTTCCTGTGCAGCCGCGCCCAGTTCGTTGATGGCGGCGGCCACACTGTTGGTGCGGTTGGCTTGCTCGTCAGAGTTGACCATCGACGAGTTGGAAGCGCTGACCACACGCAGGGCCACTTCATTGACCTGCTCGGTGGCCGAGGACACTTCGCGAATCGAGGTATGAATACGTTCCACGAAGCGATTGAAAGCGTTACCCAGTGTGCCGAACTCGTCGTGATTCTGGATGTTCAGGCGGCGGGTCAGGTCACCCTCGCCATCGGCGATGTCCTGCATGGCGCGGGTCATCACGTGCAGGGGTTGCAGCAACACTCGGATCAGCATGCCGAGCAGCGCGATGATGATCACGACCGCGATGATCGTGGCGATGACGGCCGAGGTGCGAAATTTGCTGAGCATGGCGAAGGATTTATCTTTATCCACCGAAATACCCAGGTACCAGTTCACCGACGGCAGGCCTTTGATGGGGGTAAAGGTCACGATGTTGTCTTTGCCATTGGCCTCGACTTCGCTGAAATCACCACTGATCTTCGGGGTGTTTTTCGGGTACATGTCGGCCAGGGTCTTCATCACCAGGTTCTTGTCCGGGTGCACCAGCACTTTGCCGTCAGCGCTGACCAGGAACGCGTAACCCATGCCGCCGAAGTTCAGCGCGCCGATGTTATCCACCAGGGTTTGCAGGCTCAGGTCGCCGCCGACCACGCCGATGCTTTGCCCGGCCTTGGCGCTGGGTGTGGCGACGGAAATGATCAACTGGCCGGTCGCCGCGTCGATATAAGGTTCGGTCAGGGTTGAGCCGTTGCTGCTTTGGGCGCCTTTGTACCAAGGGCGCACCCGTGGGTCGAAACCGTCCGGCATCTTGGTGTCGGGGCGGATGGTGAAGGCGCCTTTGCTGTCGCCCACGTAGGTGGCCATGAACGAGGAGGTCAGGGTTTTCTGCTCGAGCAGGCCAGCCACTACAGCGGGTTCAGGGTTGATGGCGATGTTCTGCGCGGCGTTTTCGACCAGGGCAATGCGCCCGGTGAGCCAGGTTTGAATGTTGCTGGCGGTGACATCGCCCATTTCATGCAGGTAATTATCGAGGTCGTCGCGAATCGCGTTGCGTTGCAGGTAGTCGTTGTAGAGGGTAAACAGTGCAAAAGCGGCGATGACGATAAGGGAGGCTGCAAGCAGGATTTTGTGGCTGAAGCGCAGGTTTTTATTCATGGCTTGTAGGGTCCGCTAAGGTCTTAATATCCGAAGCGCGTCCTCGTGGGACGCGCAAAATGACAGCGTCAAAAAAGGTGTGATACTGCGTGTGATAATTCCGGTGGTCCCTGTGAGAACTATCTGACCTATTTTTAGACTTTGTGGGTCTTACCTCTGTCTGTATCGACCTGACGGCACTAAAGATTAACCAAAGGTGACGAAATGCCTGATTCCTCGCAACTCCTTATCGGCGCCGGCCTCGACGGCCAACCCATCGCCCAGGCCATGCGTCTGGCCAACCGTCACGGGTTGATTGCCGGCGCCACCGGCACAGGTAAAACCGTCACGTTGCAGCGCTTGGCGGAAGCTTTCAGCGATGCGGGTGTGGCCGTGTTTGCCGCTGATATCAAGGGTGACCTGTGCGGCCTTGGCGCTGCGGCCAACCCGCAAGGCAAGGTGGCCGAGCGCATTGCGGGCATGCCCTTCCTTAATTACAGCGCCAAGGCGTATCCGGTAACGCTGTGGGATATCCACGGGCAGTCCGGTCATCCATTGCGCACCACCATCAGCGAAATGGGGCCGTTATTGCTTGGCAGCCTGCTTGAACTGACCGACAGCCAGCAATCGGCCCTCTATGCGACTTTCAAGGTGGCCGACCGCGAAGGCCTGTTGCTGCTGGACCTCAAAGACCTCAAGGCCTTGCTTAACCACCTGCGTTATCACCCGGAACTGCTGGGCGACGACGCGGCGCTGATGACCACCGGCTCCAGCCAGGCGCTGTTGCGGCGCTTGGCGGTGCTTGAACAGCAGGGCGCCGAAGCCTTGTTCGGCGAGCCGGCCCTGCAACTGGAAGATATCTTGCAGCCGGCCAGCGATGGTCGCGGGCGCATCCATCTGCTGGACGCGAGCCGTCTGGTGCACGAAGCGCCCAAGGTCTATGCGACCTTCCTGCTGTGGCTGCTGGCCGAGTTGTTCGAGCAACTGCCGGAGCGTGGCGATGCCGACAAACCGCTGCTGGCGCTGTTTTTCGACGAGGCACATTTATTGTTCGCGGATACGCCCAAGGCATTGCAGGATCGCCTGGAGCAAGTGGTGCGACTCATTCGTTCCAAAGGTGTGGGTGTGTACTTTGTCACTCAATCTCCGGGGGATTTGCCCGACACGGTATTGGCGCAACTGGGCCTGCGTATCCAGCATGGCCTGCGGGCGTTCACCACTAAAGAGCAGAAATCCCTGCGGGCGGTGGCGGACGGTTTTCGCCCCAACCCGGCGTTCGATACCTTGTCGGTGCTGACCGAGTTGGGCACCGGTGAGGCGTTGGTGGGTACGTTGCAGGAAAAGGGCACGCCAGAAGTAGTCCAACGCGTACTGGTGGCGCCGCCGCAATCGCGGATCGGGCCGTTGAGCGAAGCCGAGCGCGCCGCGATCATCGCCAGTTCGCCGTTATTGGGGCGCTACGACAAGCCGATTGACCGTGAGTCGGCCTATGAAGTGCTGATGGCGCGCAAGGAGCTTGGCCCGACGGAGGAGGCCAACCCGACCGCTGAAGAGCCGAGCTTTACCGACAAGGCCGGGGCGTTCCTGGGGACCACGGCGGGCAAGGCGCTCAAATCCGCCATGCAGCAGGCGGCCAATCAAATGGGGCGGCAGTTGGTGCGCGGGTTGTTAGGCTCGTTACTGGGCGGCAGCAAACGCAAATAGGGCGTCAGGGCTTGGGCCTGGCATGGGCGGCCAGCCGCTCCAGTGCCGCGCGCAAGCCCGGATCGCTGATGCCGTCGGCCGTGGCTTGAATGGTTTCGGCGGCATTCTGCGAGAGGTCCATGGTATGCCCCACTGCGCCTTGCTGCACGGTGGGCGGCTGCACCTTGAACTGGATGCGGGTCAGGCTGGCAAATTCATCAAAGGCCATCAATTGGCGCTGCAAGCGTTTTTGCTGGTAGCGCAGGCGAGTCGCCCAATGCCCATCGGTGACAATTAGCAGCAAATTGCCTTCGCGCCACGACGCCACATGACAATGTTCGCGGGCGGCAGGTTGCAGCTGGCTTTCTACAAGGCGTTGCAAATGGCCCAAGCGTTGCGCGTGGCCGAAGATGGCTTTCAACGGTTTGGCTTCGCGGAGCAACACGCTGGGCGCGCGGGCTGTAAGTGGGCGAAACGCCATGTTTAGACACCTTAAGTAACAGAGCCGCCATCTTAGCAGAAAGCGCCTGTGCGGCCCCAGGCAAAGCGATAGCAGGGCAATGCGAGTGAAATCAATAGGTAACTTCTGCGCTTGATGGGTTGAAGTTCCAGCAAAAGCCCTTATTTTAAATAAGCCCTCTCACAGCGCCATGCCAGCATCGGGGAATAACGCCACTTTCCTCACCCACGATTCCGGGTAGAATGCGCGTTCGCATGCGGCCGTGAGGGCTGCTCGGGCCACTCACGGTGCGCCCTCCATCCCTATGTGTGGAAGAACCTGCCGATATGTTTGCGCCTTTGTTAAAGAAACTTTTTGGAAGCAAGAATGAGCGCGAAGTCAAACGCATGCTCAAGACGGTGCAGCTGGTCAATGCCTTCGAAGAGCAGATGGTTGCCCTGTCGGACGAGCAATTGCGCGCCAAGACCGAAGAGTTCAAGGCCCGCATAGCCAAAGGTGAAACCCTCGACAAGCTGTTGCCAGAAGCCTTTGCGGTCGCCCGTGAAGCCGGTAAGCGTGTCATGGGCATGCGCCACTTCGACGTGCAGTTGATCGGCGGCATGACCTTGCATGAAGGCATGATTGCCGAAATGCGTACCGGTGAAGGCAAGACCCTGGTGGCAACCCTGGGCGTTTACCTCAACGCACTGTCCGGCAAGGGCGTGCACGTTGTGACGGTGAACGACTACCTGGCTCGCCGGGACGCCAACTGGATGCGCCCGCTGTATGAATACCTCGGCCTGACCGTTGGCGTAGTCACGCCGTTCCAGCCGCCGGAAGAAAAGCGCGCCGCCTACGCGTGCGACATCACCTACGGCACCAACAACGAATTCGGTTTCGACTACCTGCGCGACAACATGGCGTTCAGCATGGAAGAAAAATTCCAGCGCGAACTCAACTTTGCCGTGATCGACGAAGTCGACTCCATCCTCATCGACGAAGCGCGTACCCCGCTGATCATCTCCGGCCAGGCCGAAGACAGCTCGCGCCTGTACACCGAGATCAACAAGTTGATCCCGCGCCTGGTGCAGCACGTTGAGGAAGTGGAAGGCGTGGTGACCAAAGAAGGTCACTTCACCATCGACGAGAAGACCCGCCAGGTCGAACTCAACGAAGCCGGTCACCAGTTTGTTGAAGAGATGCTGACCCAGATCGGCGAGCTGGCCGAGGGTGAAAGCCTCTACTCGGCGCACAACCTGGGCCTGTTGACCCACGTGTATGCCGGCCTGCGCGCCCACAAGCTGTTCCATCGCAACGTCGAATACATCGTCCAGGACGGCCAGGTCGTACTGGTTGACGAACACACCGGCCGTACCATGCCGGGTCGCCGTCTGTCCGAAGGCCTGCACCAGGCCATCGAAGCCAAGGAAATGCTCAACATCCAGGCCGAGAGCCAGACGTTGGCCTCTACCACCTTCCAGAACTACTTCCGTCTGTACAACAAACTGTCCGGCATGACCGGTACAGCGGACACCGAAGCGTTCGAATTCCACCAGATCTACAGCCTGGCCGTGATGGTGATCCCACCGAACAAGCCGCTGGCGCGTAAAGACTTTAACGACCTGGTGTTCCTGACGGCCGAAGAGAAGTACGCGGCAATCATCAACGACATCAAGGACGGCATGGCCCAGGGTCGTCCGATCCTGGTGGGTACTGCCACCATCGAAACTTCCGAGCACGTGTCCAACCTGCTCAACAAGGAAGGCATCGAGCACAAGGTCCTCAACGCCAAGTTCCACGAAAAAGAAGCCGAGATCATCGCCCAGGCCGGTCGCCCAGGCGCACTGACCATCGCTACCAACATGGCCGGTCGTGGTACCGACATCCTGTTGGGCGGTAACTGGGAAGTGGAAGTTGCAGCACTGGAAAACCCAAGCCCTGAGCAAATCGCCCAGATCAAGGCTGACTGGCAGAAACGCCACCAGGCGGTGCTGGAATCCGGTGGTTTGCAGGTGATCGCGTCCGAGCGTCACGAATCGCGCCGTATCGACAACCAGTTGCGTGGTCGTGCCGGTCGCCAGGGTGACGCCGGTTCCAGCCGCTTCTACCTGTCGCTGGAAGACAGCCTGATGCGTATCTTCGCCTCTGATCGGGTGAAGAACTTCATGAAAGCCTTGGGCATGCAGTCCGGTGAAGCGATCGAGCACCGCATGGTGACCAACGCCATCGAGAAGGCCCAGCGCAAAGTTGAAGGCCGCAACTTCGACATTCGTAAGCAACTGCTTGAGTTCGATGACGTCAACAACGAACAGCGTAAAGTGATTTATCACATGCGTAACACGTTGCTGGCCGCCGACAACATTGGCGAAACCATCGCTGATTTCCGTCAGGACGTGCTCAACGCCACCGTCAGCGCACACATCCCGCCACAGTCCCTGCCTGAGCAGTGGGATGTTGCCGGCCTGGAAGCCGCGTTGAAGAGCGACTTCGGTGTGGACTTGCCGGTTCAGCAGTGGCTGGACGAAGACGACCACCTGTACGAAGAAACCCTGCGCGAGAAGCTGATGACCGAGCTGCTGGCCGCGTACAACGAGAAAGAAGAGCAGGCGAGTGCCGAAGCACTGCGCACCTTCGAGAAGCAAATCGTTCTGCGTGTGCTGGATGACCTGTGGAAAGACCACCTGTCGACCATGGACCACTTGCGTCACGGTATCCACCTGCGTGGCTACGCCCAGAAGAACCCGAAGCAGGAGTACAAGCGCGAGTCGTTCACGCTGTTCTCCGAGCTGCTGGATTCGATCAAGCGCGATTCGATTCGCGTGCTCTCCCACGTTCAGGTGCGCCGCGAAGACCCGATCGAGGAAGAAGCCCGCCTGCGTCAGGAAGCCGAGGCACTGGCTGCGCGCATGCAGTTCCAGCATGACGAAGCACCGGGCCTGGAAGCGCCGGAAGTCTTGGGCGAAGAGGTCGATGTGGCCCTGGCTCAAACCCCGGTTCGCAATGACCAGAAGCTGGGCCGCAACGAGCTGTGCTGGTGCGGTTCGGGCAAGAAGTTCAAACACTGCCACGGCGAAATCAACTAAGATTTTTGCCTGACGCTGCAACACCCTGCGCCGCGACCGGCCTTTGCCGTCGCGGCGTTTTGCCATTAATTTCACCGTCGATCACGACGGCACAGACATCACCTATTTTTTAAGGAGCGCATTCATGGCTGTTGGTCTTGGTCCTTTGCCCACTTTGCACCCGGTCGCCGGTTTTGAACTCGGTATCGCTTCGGCCGGCATCAAGCGCCCAGGGCGCAAAGATGTAGTGGTGATGCGCTGTGCCGAAGGCTCGACGGTTGCGGGTGTGTTCACGCTCAACGCGTTTTGCGCCGCACCGGTAATCCTGGCCAAGCAACGCGTGGCCGGCTCGATCCGTTACCTGCTGACCAACACTGGCAATGCCAACGCCGGTACCGGCGAGCCAGGCCTGGTTGCCGCCGCGCGCACCTGCGCCAAACTGGCCCAGCTGACCGGCGTGGATGCCAGCCAAGTGCTGCCGTACTCCACCGGTGTGATCGGTGAGCCGCTGCCGGTGGAAAAAATCGAAGGTGCGCTGCAAGCCGCTTTGGACGACCTGTCTGTGGATAACTGGGCGGCTGCTGCCACCGGTATCATGACCACCGACACCTTGCCCAAAGGCGCGAGCCGCCAGTTTGTACACGATGGCGTGACCGTCACCGTCACCGGCATCAGCAAGGGCGCGGGCATGATCCGCCCGAACATGGCCACCATGCTCGGCTACATTGCCACCGACGCCAAAGTCTCTCGCGACGTATTGCAGCGCCTGATGCTCGACGGCGCCAACAAGTCGTTCAACCGCATCACCATCGATGGCGATACCTCGACCAACGACTGCTGCATGCTGATCGCCACCGGCCAGGCCAACCTGCCGGAAATCACCTCCACCGAGGGCGCGCTGTTCGCCGCATTGAAGCAGGCGGTGTTCGAGGTGTGTATGGACGTGGCCCAGGCCATCGTGCGTGACGGCGAGGGCGCAACCAAGTTTGTCACGGTTGAAGTCAACGGCGGCGGCAATCACCAGGAATGCCTGGATGTGGGTTACACCGTGGCCCACTCGCCACTGATCAAGACGGCACTGTTTGCTTCCGACCCAAACTGGGGCCGCATCCTCGCTGCCGTCGGCCGTGCCGGTGTGCCGGACCTGGACGTCAGCAAGATCGACGTCTTCCTTGGGGAGGTGTGCATTGCCAGCCGTGGTGCCCGCGCCGAAACCTACACCGAAGCCCAGGGCTCGGCGGTGATGCAGCAGGAAGAAATCACCATCCGCATTGAGTTGGGTCGCGGCGAGTGCAGCGAAACCATCTGGACCACCGACCTGTCCCACGAGTATGTGAAGATCAACGCGGAATACCGCACCTGACAGCCAAGAGGAAAGCCTGGTGAAACGAGTGCATGTAGCAGCCGCGGTGATCCGTGGCGTTGACGGCAGGATCCTGCTGGCACGCCGTGCCGATACCCAGCATCAAGGCGGCCTCTGGGAGTTTCCCGGCGGCAAGGTGGAGGCTGATGAGTCGGTCGTTGCCGCGTTGTCCCGCGAGTTGCAGGAAGAGCTTGGCATTGAGGTCACTACGGCGCGCCCGCTGATCAAAGTGCAGCATGACTACCCGGACAAGCAGGTGTTGCTGGATGTCTGGGAAGTCTCGGCCTTTACCGGCGAGCCCCACGGTGCCGAAGGGCAGCCGCTGGAATGGGTGATGCCACGGGACTTGCTCAACTATGAGTTCCCGGCGGCGAATGCACCGATTGTTGCAGCTGCCCGTTTGCCCGCTGAATACCTGATTACCCCGGGTGAGCTGGAAACGCCGACCCTGCTGCGGGGCATTCAAAAAGCCATTGCCGGTGGCATCAAGCTGATTCAACTGCGTGCGCCCAACGGTTACGACCCTAAATACCGTGACCTGGCGGTGGACGCGGTGGGCCTGTGTGCCGGCAAGGCGCAACTGATGCTTAAAGGGCCGTTCGAATGGCTGGGGGATTTCCCTGCCGCCGGCTGGCACATGACCTCGGCGCAATTGCGTAAATACGCGAGCAAAGGCCGCCCGCTGCCGAAGGATCGCTGGTTGGCGGCTTCTTGCCACAACGCAGAAGAGCTGGCGCTGGCAGTGATGATGGACGTGGATTTTGTCACGCTGTCGCCGGTGCAGCCGACCCAGACTCATCCTGATGCCCAGCCGTTGGGTTGGGAGCAGGCGGCAGAGCTGATCCGTGGGTTCAGCAAACCGGTGTTTCTGCTGGGCGGGGTAGGGCCGGCTGAGCGGGAACAGGCTTGGGCAGCCGGGGCTCAGGGTGTGGCAGGTATTCGCGCGTTCTGGCCTGAGGTTTGATGCTGTTCTGACTGGCCTCTTCGCGAGCAAGCCCGCTCCCACATTTAACCGAGTTCCACCTTTGGAATGCGGTCAAATGTGGGAGCGGGCTTGCTCGCGAAGGCGGCAGACCAGGCGCCGCGTTTTTCAGTGGGGCTTCGCCGCCGCCTGCCACAACACTTCCGCTACACCCTGGCGCTTGGCAATCACCCGCGCCGCCACAAACAACACATCCGACAACCGATTGATATACGCAAGCCCCACGCCTTCCAGCGGCTCAATCGCATTCAACTGCTGACACCGCCGCTCCGCACTGCGCGCCAGGCTTCGGCACACATGGGCCTGGGCAATCAACGCTGAACCGCCGGGCAAGATGAAGTTCTCCAGCGGCCCGACTTCCTCGTTCCAACGATCAATCGCCGCTTCCAGCCGGTCGACTTCTGCGGCATTCAACGCTTTGTACACGGGCATCGCCAACTCACCCCCCAAGTCGAACAAGCGGTGCTGGCACGGCGTAAGCACCTCGATTACCTCGTTGAGCTGCGGGTGCTTGCCGCTCTGTTCTTCAAGGCTGGCCAACAGCAAACCCAACTGACTGTTGAGCGTATCCACCTCGCCAATCGCCTCCACGCGAGGGTGATCCTTCGGCACGCGACGGCCATCGCCCAGGCCTGTCTCGCCCTTGTCGCCGGTGCGGGTGTAGATCTTCGACAGGCGAAAGCCCATGGTCATTGCTCCAGTTGAGTCAGTTCATAGGGTGGGATTTGGCTGCCGGCCAACGGCAGGCGCAACGTAAAACAGGTGCCCTGGCCGAGGGTGGAATGCACTTCCATCTGGCCTTTATGGTTGTTGGTGATGATGAAGTACGACACCGACAGCCCAAGCCCGGTGCCTTGGCCGATTTCCTTGGTGGTGAAGAACGGCTCGAACGTGCGTTTGCGCACGTTTTCGCTCATGCCGATGCCATTGTCTTCCACCTGGATCTCCGCCCACGGCGGGTTGAGGCGGGTGCGCAGGATAATGCGCCCCGGCTCGCTGTCGTCTTCACGCAGGTGAATGGCTTGCGCAGCGTTTTTCAGCAGGTTAAGCAGCACCTGTTCCAGCTCGTTGGCGGTACCCGGCACCGGGCCCAGTTGTGGGTCGAACTGGCGGATGATCGCCTGGCCCTTGAAGTCGAAGCCGATGGTCAGGTCGAAGTCGTTACCGGCAATTTCCACGGCCTGGTCGATCAGTGCCGGCAAATCGCAAGGCGCCATCTGGCGGTTGCTGCGGCGGCTGAAGCTGAGCATATGGGTGACGATTTTCGCCGCCCGCGCGCCGGCTTGCTGGATGCCGTCGAGCAATTGTGGGACTTCGCGGCCTTGCAGGTAGCGATTGACCGTCTCCAGTTCGATACCGGCCTGTTCGGCGTGTTCCAGGTTCTTGGGCAGCTCGGGAGACAGGCGCCGACGGATGTTCTGCACGTTATGCAGGATCGCCCCCAGCGGGTTGTTGATCTCATGGGCCATGCCTGCAGCCAGGCCGCCCACGGAGAGCATTTTTTCTGACTGCACCATCATTTCTTCCAGGGACAAACGCTGGGTGATGTCGTCGATACGGATCACCACGCCGCGCCCGGCACCGCCCATCAACGGGTAGAAGGTCAGGGCGTAATGCTTGGGTTCGTCGTCCTTGATCCAGGTGACGCGTTCGATGCGTTCGACCGTGTGCTGCTCCACCGTGGCCTTTATCTGCGGCAGGTACGGTTTGAGCGGCTGGAAGGCGAGGAAGATCGGCTGGTTCAGCGCTTCATCCAGGCGGGTGCCGGAAAGCGCCGTGGCTTCCTGGTTCCATTGGGTCACGTACAGCTGTTCATCCAGAGCGATCAGCGCCGACGGCATCGAGTCGATGATGCTGTTGAGGTAGTTCTGGAAACCGGTGAGCTTTTTCTCGATCTTGCTGCGCACCTGCACTTCCAGTTCCAGCTTGCGGTTGGTGTGGCGTGTTTCTTCGGCCAGGCCCTGGGCCTGGTCGTAGGCTGCCTGAGAGTCGTCCCGCGCACGTTTGAGCTGCTGCTCGCGGGCTTCGATACGCGACAGCATGGTGTTGAAGGCTTCGGCCAGGCTGCCGATTTCATCATGGTTGCCGCGCCCGGCACGCAGGGCGTAGTTCTCTTCGCGCGTGACCTGGCGTGAGAGCTCTTCCAACTCATGGATCGGGCGAGTGATCAGGCGTTTGATCTGGCGAGCGATGACCAGCCACAGCAATACGCTGAAAATCAGGATGCCGAGGCTGGCGGTCAATGTGCCGGTATAGAAGGCCACCGGCAACTCACTGCTGGCCACCAACAGCAAATGCCCGGACGGTTGGCCAGCGCGGGGCAGGGTGATGACCTGGTTGCTGCGAAATTCGGTGAGGCGCCAGGCTTCGATATGTCGGTAGTTTTCCGGCAGGTGCAGGCGGTTGCCGTGCTGCATCTGTGCGAGCAAGGTGCCTTCGCCGTCGTACAGCGCGGCGGCGCGCAAGGGTGAATAGCTGGTCAACTCATTGAGCAGGGCGTCGGCCTTGGCCGGAGACTCAAGGGCTTCGGCGGCGAGGGCGGGGTTTGACACCAATCGACCGATGGCCTGCAGCGCCTGGGGTGCCATGCTTTCCTGGGAAATCCAATAGGCGGCGCTGATAAACGTCAGGTTGGCCACCAGCAATACGGTGGTCAACAGCACCAGCAGGGCGGCCAGCAGTTTCTGCCCTACCGGTAGGTTTTCTAGACGCTGGCGCAGTGGCATCAGGTTTTTTCCAGGTGATAGACAGGTAGGCAGGGTAGCGCGTGCCTCAGTTGCTGGCCAATCCGCGTGAGTGCAAGTCGTCGACCAGGCGCGCCTGCAACTGTTGCAGATGCGGCAGCACCAATTGATGGCGCGCTGCCGCCTGGCACGCATAGCCGAGCAGATAGCTGATTTCGGTGCGACGGTTGTTGGCCACATCCTGATACATGGAGGAATAGTTGGCCGCGGTGGCCTGGATCACCCGTTCCACTTCGCTGTGCAAGTCTTGTGCGGCGGCGGGTTGGCCGCAACATTCGAGCAACTCGCTCAATTCGGCGCACACAGTCGCGACTTCACAGTGATGGGCTTGCAGGCCACCGTTGCGGCACTGGTAAAGCACGGTCAATGGGTTGATGGCGCAATTGAGCGCCAGCTTGCGCCACAAGCGCGTGAGGATGTCGGTGCTCCACTCATGGGGAATGCCAGCGGCGTGCAGGTCGTCCAGCCACAGTGGGGGAGCGGGGTGGCTGGAGTCCCCCAGCCAGGTAAAGCCGTGGCCGGCGAAGACCACGCGCCAATCGCCGTCGCGAAACGCGCCTTCGGTGCTGGAGGCAAAGATACAGCGGGCCTGGGGTAGTTGCGCGGCCACCGCATCCTGGCTGCCAAGGCCGTTTTGCAGCAGGATCAGTTCAGCGTCGGGTGCCAGTCGGTGTTGCAGCTGTGCGATGGCGCTTTGGGCGTCGTAGGCTTTGCACGCCACCAGCAGGCGATGAATCGGCTCGGGGCTGTCGGGTGTTTCGCCGATCACCGGGTAAGTATTTTCTAGGCTGTGTTCCACCAGGGTCAGGCCGCCCGCCTGGTGATAGCTGGCCAGGCGCGCGGCATCGCGCACTATCAGCCGCACGGGCAGGCCCGCGCGTGATAAACGCGTGGCCCAGAGGGTGCCCAGGCTGCCGGCGCCGAGAATATGCCAGGTGGTCGACATCAGTTTGTGCTCCGTAGGGTCGCCTGCGATGAATGGCGCGAAAGAACCGCTATAATGCCTCGGCATTTTAGCTTGGGCGCGCTCCATCTCTACTGAGCCCGCCCCTTATATTGGAGAAATGACATGCCTTCGTTCGACGTGGTATCCGAACTGGACAAACACGAAGTCACCAACGCCGTCGAAAACGCCGTCAAGGAACTGGACCGTCGCTATGACTTGAAGGGCAAGGGCAGCTTCGAGTTCAAGGAAAAGGAACTGACCGTCAACCTGACCGCTGAAGCCGATTTCCAGCTGGAAGCGATGATCGAAATCCTCAAGCTGTCGTTGGTCAAGCGCAAGATCGACGCACAGTGCCTTGAAATCAAGGACGCCTACGCCTCGGGCAAGCTGATGAAGCAGGAAGCCGTGCTCAAGGAAGGCATCGACAAGGAGCTGGCGAAGAAGATCGTCGCTCACGTCAAAGATGCCAAGTTGAAGGTCCAGGCCGCCATTCAGGGTGAGCAGGTACGTATCACCGGCAAGAAGCGTGACGACCTGCAAGAAGCCATAGCCGCCCTGCGCGCCAAGACCTTCGACATGCCGCTGCAGTTCAATAACTTCCGTGACTGATGGCACATTGGGGAACCTGTGGGCGTTTTTAACGTCCCACGCCCCAGAAACAGTGCCTACACTTGAGCCCTTCGGGGCTCATTTGCGTTTTAAGGCAGTCAATTAAGCCGCACATCCGCGCAACAGGAGAAGATAGATGGATTTAAACGCTGAAATGGATCACCTGATCAAGACCTCGCAGTCCTGGATCCCCATGATCATGGAATACGGCAGCCGCGTGTTGCTGGCGGTGATCACCCTAGCCATCGGCTGGTGGCTGATCAACGTATTGACCCACCGCGTGGGGCGCTTGCTGGCGCTGCGTAACGCCGACCTGGCGTTGCAGCACTTCATCACCAGCCTTGCGAACATTGCGCTGAAAGTCATGCTGATCGTCAGTGTGGCCTCGATGATCGGCGTGGCCACCACCTCGTTTGTCGCCGCGATCGGTGCCGCCACCCTGGCCATCGGCCTGGCGTTGCAGGGCAGCCTGGCGAACTTTGCCGGTGGCGTGCTGATTCTGCTGTTCCGCCCGTTCCGCATTGGTGACTGGATCGAAGCCCAGGGCACGTCCGGGACTGTCGACAGCATCCAGATCTTCCACACCGTGCTGCGTACTGGCGACAACAAGACCGTGATCGTGCCCAACGGCATTCTGTCCAACGGCATCATCACCAACACCAACCGTCAGCCGACCCGCAAAGTAGTGTTTGATGTGGGTGTCGACTACGAAGCCGATCTGCAGAAGGCCCGTGAAGTGCTGTTGGAGCTGGCCAAAGACCCACGCGTACTGGCCGACCCGGCGCCTGTGGCCGTGGTGTCGACCTTGGGTGACAGTTCGATCACTGTCTCCCTGCGTTGCTGGACCAATACCCCGGATTATTGGGACGTGGTGTTTATGCTCAATGAACTGGCGCGTGATCGTTTGAAAGGCGCGGGTATTGATATTCCGTTTCCACAGCGAGTTATTCGCGTGATGCAAGAACCGCTTGCCAAATAACTAAGCGGCAGGCTGTCGAACTTGGCCGATAGGTCAGGTTCGACACCTGAGGTTAGTTTAGTTACTTAGCTTGCTAGTTATTTTTTCTTTGTAATAAAGCTGAAACAAAAAAGCCGCTCCCTTGCAAAACAGGGGAGCGGCTTTTTAATTAAGGCCCAAGCCTTAAGTCATCATTGTAATTAAATGGCTAATTACAAGATGTTCAGCGGGTATTGCGCGATCAGACGCAGTTCGTCGATCGACGCCGAACCGTAGTACACGCCATCAGACGAACGATAGGTCGCTTGACGAACGCGCAGGCTCAGGTCTTTTGCCGGGCCGCTCTGAACCACGTACTTGGCTTCGATGTCACGTTCCCACTCTTTGCCGTTCGAAGTGGTGCCAGTGTTGGCGCCGCTACCGCTGACATAACGAGTCATGAAGCTCAGGCCTGGCACGCCGAAAGTGGCCATGTTCAGGTCGTAGCGAGCTTGCCAGGATTTTTCGTCTTCAGCGTTGAAGTCGGAACGGGCAATGGAGTTGGCCAGGAAAATCGTGCCGCCGCCGTCTACGCCGTAGCCGTAGTCACCGTCGCCGCTGACTTTCTGGTAGGCCAGGGTGAAGGTGTGAGCCTGGATGGTGTACGCGCCTTGCAAGCTGTACGCACGGTTATCCAGCTTGGTGGTGTTGTCTTTTTCTGCGCGTTGCAGGCCAAGACCATCGCTTTTGGTGCTGTAGATGTTGAAGTCAACGGCCAGGGACTGTTCGTTGCTCAGCGCGTGAGTCCAGTTCAGGTTGGCGTAGGTTTTCTTCCAGTAGTCTTCAGTCTTCGCGTAGTAAAGGCTGGCGCTGACTTCCGGCGTCAGGGCGTAGACACCACCGATGAAGTCGGTTTTGGTCAGGCCCAGGCTGTCATGGAACGTCTGTGCTTGTGCCACGCTCGAGGTGAAGTGACCGCCTTCGAGTTTCAGGCCCTTGATCTCGTTGCTGGTGATCGAGATACCTTGCGGCAGCTCTGGCAGCAGGCGGCTGTCGTCGGAAGCGAACACAGGCGCGGTGGTGTACTGGTCGCCGACTTTAAGCACGGTGTCGGAGATGCGGAACTTAACGGCGCCGCCGCCTTTGGAGTAGTCGTCTTGCGAGCGACCGTCGGCCCCGGTAGGGAACAGGCCAGTGCCCGAACGACCCTTGCCGCTGTCCAGTTTCACGCCCAGCAGGCCGATCACGTCAACACCGACACCGATGGTGCCTTGGGTGTAGCCCGACTGGAACAGGCCGTTGAAGCCCAGGCCGGTTTCGTTGACGCGGCTTTTGCCGGTGTCGTTGTTACGGAAGTCGCGACCGAAGTTCAGGAGGCGAGTGTTGATGCTTAAAGTGCTGTCTTCAACAAAGCCCTTGGAATCGTCCTGGGCGGACGCCATTGCGAACTGCGAGGTGCCTGCTGATACAGCCAGGGCGATCATGCTCCACTTCATCACGCGCATCGTGATTTGCTCCTTTGGTTTTAGGAAGAGTACTGCCGTCCCACCTGTATTTTTATCTGGGCGGCTCTTTCTTTTTTGTGTCGGCGCAAAGTTATATCACGCAGACCCTATTGACGATACTTACTCATCTATCCTTTCAGCTTCTTTACGAGGCTGTCGTAAATTGCTATTTCCCTGTCGCAAATTCACAGCCCGAGTGTCACCAGGCTGACAACTAAAGTGCAGTATTCATACCCCTTGCGAAGTTTGAACTCATCCTTGAAATGCACCTGAACGCTACTGTTTCTTATCGCGTAACACCTGTATCCAAACGGGTGCCGTTGCCGACGATACGGGTGTGAATGCAACAAGCGTGCACAAAGCGGTAACCGAATGTCATTTTTTCGTGAAAAACGTTACGGCCGTGTAAAAACCGCATAAGCACGGGCTTTTTACGTCGTTTGGTTTGGGCTTGACGCCCCGCTGAAACACCCTTTGGGAGGTACAAAAATCCTGTGCCAGGGCAAAGCGTTACCGGTTCACCCCTTGAGTGGGTAATTGGCGGATCCCTTTGAGGCACGGGTGGGTCATTTTGGTGCATCCCCCTGAGGCCCGATTTAGCGTAGCTCAAATATTTGCCTGCCTCGAAAGGGTGCGTACTTTTTTGCCCGGTTGCCTCAACGCTCCCGCATTCGCCGTGAAGCCTTGGGCATTCGAAGGTATGCTGGGCACCTGAAATTGACCTGCCGAACGGAGTGCCGCGTGTTCGCCTTAGACCAACGCCTGCAACAAGACACACTGGCCATTGGGGACTTCCCGCTCTGCCGCCTGCTGCTGTCCAACGACGCCAATTACCCCTGGTTCATCCTGGTGCCGCGCATAGACGGTATCAGCGAAGTGTTTCAACTGGATGTCGCCGATCAACACCGGTTGTGGCAAGAGACGACCGCCCTGGCGCAGTTGCTTAATGAAGGGCTGGCGGCCGACAAGATGAACATCGGCGCGCTGGGTAATGTGGTCAGCCAGTTGCACGTGCATGTGATTGTGCGCAAACGTGACGATGCGGCCTGGCCGGCACCGGTCTGGGGCAAACACCCGGCCCGGCCTTATACCGATGAGCAGGTGGCGGCGATTCGCAGCCAATTGCGCGGGTTACTGCCTGCCGACTTCATCTTTACCCAGGACTGAATCATGGACCTGCAAGACCGCGTTACCGATCTGGAAAGCCGCCTGGCCTTCCAGGACGACACCATCGAGACCCTCAATGACATCCTGGTCACCCAGCAGCGTGCGGTGGAGCGCCTGCAAATGCAGATGACGGCGCTGCTCAAGCGCCAGGAAGAAATGGGCGGGCAGTTCGAGACCTCCGAAGAAGAAGCGCCGCCGCCACATTATTAAGTGGCCTTGGTTAAATAGCCGTGCATAAAAAACCGCGATCCAGCTCAGCCGGATCGCGGTTTTTTTATGCGCTGCGGGTAGGTGTCAGCGACGCGGCAAGGCCGCAATCACGTCTTCGGCTTGCAGGCCTTTGTCGCGGTTCATGACGGAGAACTCCACGCGCTGGCCTTCGACCAGTACGCGATGGCCTTCGCCACGGATGGCCCGGAAGTGGACGAAGATATCGTCGCCCGAATCGCGGGAAATAAAGCCGAAGCCTTTGGAGGTGTTGAACCACTTGACGGTCCCGGTATCCCGGTTGGTCATGTCGTAGTTTTGCGACGCCGCGGCAGGCGACGAACGGTAGAAGCTGATGGCCAGGTGAAGAACGATGGCGACCACAGCAATCACCAGGCTGAGCAGGATGGCCGGGTGGCCGCCCACTTCAGGCATAGGTGCCAGGAGGGTGAGGGTTTGCACGACAACGGTCAGTACCAACAGCGCGCTGACCAGGTTTTGCAGTTGATGACGCGTGCCTTTGTTCCAGTAAGGGATTACCGGTGCGAGCGTCAGGTTAAGAAGGCCGAACAAGGCCAGGTACAGGGCGTCGTGTTGTTCCAGGTACGGCAGGCTTTCAGGCTGCAGACTCGGAATAAAGGACAGCAGCAACGCTGCAACGCCCGTCAGGAGGTGGACGATTTTCAACATTTTGATTAACTCACGTTAAGACGGATCACAAGGAAGAGCTGACTGGCACGGTTCGCTTCTGAACAATGGGAGGCGTTGGGCACGTGCGCGGGTATCAGCCTATGTGGTGCGCCGCAGAAATAAACGGCAACCACACGCCGTCTATTTAACAGCAAAGGCTGTGCCTACTCAAATCAAGCATTTCGGGGTGTTGCCAGCGCCATGGCATTTCTGCGTCAAACGCTTGTCCTAGACACTGGCGGGCGTTGCGAGCGGTAATTTCAGCGTTTCGCGACTCGTCACACAGGTTAGCCCGTCGCTGACAGGCGCAGATGTGGAGAGGGGCGATATGTCGCACGCTGCCTGCGTGTGCCTGGCTGCACACCGCCGGCACTCTTGCTAGAGTGGACCTGCACCTGATCAATGAATGTTCGTCAATTGAAGGGGAAAGACATGGCAATCGATATTGGTATCAGTGAAGAAGACCGTAAATCCATCGTCGATGGGCTTTCACGGCTGCTGTCCGATACCTATGTACTGTATTTGAAAACCCACAACTTCCACTGGAACGTCACGGGCCCCATGTTTCGTACGCTGCACTTGATGTTCGAGGAGCAGTACAACGAACTCGCGCTGGCGGTGGACTCCATTGCCGAGCGTATCCGCGCCCTGGGCTTTCCGGCGCCGGGTGCCTATTCGATCTATGCGCGGCTGTCTTCGATCAAGGAAGAAGAGGGCGTGCCCAGCGCCGAAGAGATGATCAAGCAACTGGTGGCCGGCCAGGAAGCCGTCACGCGCACCGCACGCGGCATTTTCCCGTTGCTCGACAAGGTCAGCGACGAGCCGACCGCCGACCTGTTGACCCAGCGCATGCAAGTTCACGAGAAAACCGCGTGGATGCTGCGTTCCTTGCTTGAGAACCAGTAAAAGCACCCCCTGAGTGGCGCCTCCCTGGCGCCGCTCGCTTGTTTCTCCGCACTTCCTGGCGTTGTCCTACAACTTTCCAATCCGCGTCTTCTGGCTGCCCCACTCGCCCTGCTGTTTTATAGGCTCACTGCCCAATGGGAGAAACCCATGGGCTGCTGTTTGGCAATGGAGTGTCAGGTGTATGTCACGCGGAGTGGGTAATGGAGTGATGGAGACCACTGGTTTTCACAAGATAAAGGTCGACCCCTTTGCCAAAGGGTTCGACATGGGACTGGCCAAGCCATTGTCCCGGTCGGTCAGGCTCAACGGGTTTTCCACCTGCCTGCGTCTGGAGCAGATCTATTGGAATATCCTCACGGAGATAGCCAGGATCAATGCCTGTTCAGTCAGCGCGTTGTTGTCGTACGTCGATCGGGAAGTGCATTTGCGTTACGGGGGAGTGAAGAACTTCAGCGGGCTGGTGCGGGTCGTGTGCGTGGTCCACGTATTAAAAGATCGCGCCAGCGCCACGGGCCTGGATTAAACCGCCGGTTACGAAGCGGCCCGCCGTCAAGGCGGGCCGGGCTTCGGGCAGAAAGCCGGCTGCACTGTGTCGATTTACCAGATATAATCCCGCGCTTTGCTGCGCGTCCCTGGCTTATCCACAGGGTGGGCGTGGTGCAGTTACGATCTGATCGCCGAGACATCTCCATGCCCATGTACGACTATCAATGTGCTTCCTGTGGTCATCAGTTGGAAGCCATTCAGAAGATCAGCGCCGCGCCGCTGGTCGATTGCCCAGCCTGCCAGGCACCTGAGCTGAAGAAGATGTTGTCCATGCCGGGCTTCCGCCTGAGCGGCGGCGGCTGGTATGAGACCGACTTCAAGACCGGCGCCAAGAAGAATCTGGCGGGCGGCGACAAAGCAGACTGAGTTGAACTCTACGCGCAGGCTCCTGCATTATCCGTCCCCTGCTTAACTGTACGGTGACGAGGCGAGCCTCCATCGAATTTCGAATTACGAGAAGTGAAACCACTACCATGATGCGCAGCCACTATTGCGGCCAACTGAACGAGACCCTGGATGGTCAGGAAATCACCCTTTGCGGATGGGTTCACCGTCGCCGCGACCACGGCGGGGTCATTTTCCTCGATATCCGTGATCGTGATGGTCTGGCCCAAGTGGTGTTCGACCCGGACCGCGCCGAGAGCTTCGCCGCCGCCGACCGCGTGCGCAGCGAATACGTCGTTAAAATCACCGGCAAGGTGCGCCTGCGCCCGGCCGGTGCTGTAAACGCCAACATGGCCTCCGGCGCCATCGAAGTGCTGGGTTATGAGCTGGAAGTGCTGAACGAGTCGGAAACCCCGCCGTTCCCACTCAACGAATACTCCGACGTGGGCGAAGAAACTCGCCTGCGCTACCGCTTCCTGGACCTGCGTCGTCCGGAAATGGCCGAGAAGCTGCGCCTGCGTTCGCGCATGACCACCAGCATCCGCCGCTTCCTCGACGAAAACGGCTTCCTCGACGTCGAAACGCCGATCCTGACCCGGGCCACCCCGGAAGGCGCGCGTGACTACCTGGTGCCAAGCCGTACCCACGCCGGTTCGTTCTTCGCATTGCCGCAATCGCCGCAGCTGTTCAAACAACTGCTGATGGTTGCCGGCTTCGACCGTTACTACCAGATCGCCAAGTGCTTCCGTGACGAAGACCTGCGCGCTGACCGCCAGCCTGAATTCACCCAGATCGACATCGAGACCAGCTTCCTCGATGAAAAAGAGATCATGGGCCTGACCGAGCAAATGATCCGCAACCTGTTCAAGGAAGTGCTGGACCTGGAGTTCGGCGAATTCCCGCACATGACCTTCGAAGAAGCCATGCGCCGTTACGGTTCCGACAAGCCAGACCTGCGTAACCCGCTGGAACTGGTGGACGTGGCCGACCAGCTCAAAGCAGTCGACTTCAAGGTATTCAGCGGCCCGGCCAACGACCCTAAATGCCGCATCGCCGCCCTGCGCGTGCCTGGCGGCGCGAGCATGCCGCGCAAGCAGATCGACGACTACACCAAGTTTGTCGGCATCTACGGTGCCAAAGGCCTGGCGTACATCAAGGTCAACGAGCGCGCCAATGGCGTTGACGGCCTGCAATCGCCGATCGTCAAAAACATTCCGTTGGACAACCTCAACGCGATCCTGGACCGCGTCGGTGCAGTCGATGGCGACATCGTGTTCTTTGGTGCCGACAAGGCCAAGATCGTCAGCGAGGCCCTGGGCGCGCTGCGCATCAAGCTCGGTCACGACCTGGACCTGCTGACCTGCAAGTGGGCACCGATGTGGGTCATCGACTTCCCGATGTTCGAAGAGAACGACGACGGCAGCTTCAGCGCCTTGCACCACCCGTTCACCGCGCCGAAGTGCTCGCCTGAAGAGTTGGAAGCCAACCCGGCCGGTGCTCTGTCGCGCGCCTACGACATGGTGCTCAACGGCACCGAGCTGGGTGGCGGTTCGATCCGTATTCACCGCAAAGAGATGCAGCAAGCGGTGTTCCGCCTGTTGGGCATCAACGAAGCGGAACAGGAAGAGAAGTTCGGCTTCCTGCTCGACGCCCTCAAGTACGGTGCGCCGCCGCACGGTGGCTTGGCGTTCGGCCTGGACCGTCTGGTGATGCTGATGACCGGCGCCCAGTCGATCCGTGAAGTGATCGCCTTCCCGAAAACCCAGAGTGCTGCGGACGTCATGACCCAGGCGCCGGGCGTAGTGGATGCCAAGGCGTTGCGCGAACTGCACATCCGTCTGCGCGAGGCGCCGAAGGCTGAGTAAGGCTGCGGCGTGAAAGCGCAATAAGGTTTTACGCAGTCAAAAAGGCGCATCTTCGGATGCGCCTTTGCGTTTAAAAGAGGGAATTCCTGCCTGGGGCGGGATTGATAAGGTTTCTAGAGAATTTCGGAGTTGTGTTATGGCTGGCCATTCCAAGTGGGCGAACATCAAGCACCGCAAAGAGCGTCAGGATGCCAAGAAAGGCAAGATCTTCACCAAGTGGATTCGCGAACTGACTGTCGCCGCCCGCCAAGGCGGTGGTGACCCAGGTTCCAACCCGCGTCTGCGCCTGGCGCTGGACAAGGCCTTGGGCGCAAACATGAGCCGCGACATCATCGATCGCGCCGTGGCCCGTGGTGCCGGCGCTGCCGACACCGACGACATGGTCGAGCTGAGCTACGAAGGCTACGGCCCGGGCGGCGTGGCGGTGATGGTCGAGTGCATGACCGACAACCGCAACCGCACGGCGGCGGCCGTGCGCCATGCCTTCAGTAAATGTGGCGGCAACCTGGGCACCGATGGCTCGGTGGCTTATCTGTTCGAGCGCAAAGGGCAGATCACGTTTGCGCCTGGCACCGATGAAGACGCCTTGATGGAAGCCGCGATGGAGGCGGACGCCGACGACGTGGTAACCAACGAAGACGGTTCCATCGACGTGTTCACCTCGTTTGCCGGCTTCTATGCGGTACGTAACGCGCTGGAAGCCGCTGGTTTCAAAGGCACCGACGCGGAAATCGTGATGCTGCCCACCACCAGCGCCGAGCTGGACCTGGACGGTGCACAGAAAGTACTGAAGATGCTGGACATGCTCGAAGACCTGGATGATGTGCAGAACGTCTACTCGAATGCCGACATCCCGGAAGAAGTGGCAGCACAGCTAGTCTGAGGGATGATGTAGATCAAAATGTGGGAGCGGGCTTGCTCGCGAAAGCGGTGTTTCAGTCAACTCATATACTGACTGACAGATCGCTTTCGCGAGCAAGCCCGCTCCCACATTGGATCTTCTCTGTATAAGAAAATGTGTTTACCCAACCCGCAGGCGTTATGACTTTAATCCTTGGTATCGACCCCGGTTCGCGCATCACCGGTTTTGGCGTGGTGCAACACACTCCGCGTGGCTGCATCTACGTCGCCTCCGGCTGCATCCGCACCGGCGCGGGTGAGTTGGCCGAGCGCCTGCAAATTGTGTATCGCGGCGTGCGTGAAGTGATCCAGACCTACGGGCCGGTCACCATGGGCATCGAAAAAGTCTTCATGGCCAAAAACGCCGATTCTGCCTTAAAGCTCGGCCAGGCCCGTGGCGCTGCTATTGTGGCCGGTGCGGAGGAGGGCATGGAAATCGCCGAATACACCGCGACCCAGGTCAAGCAGGCGGTGGTCGGCACCGGCGCGGCGAATAAAGAGCAGGTGCAGATGATGGTCATGCACATGCTCAAGCTCACCTCAAAGCCGCAAATCGACGCCTCCGACGCCCTGGCCATTGCCATTTGCCATGCGCATACGCGCTCCAGCCTCTTGCCACATGGCCTGGGCACTGCACGCAGTCGTGGCGGGCGGCTGCGTCTCTGATAGCATCAGCGCAATCGTAATTTCCGGTCAGGCCGTGTTCTGACCCCAAGCTTTAAGGATCTGAACCGTGATTGGACGCTTGCGCGGCACCCTGGCTGAGAAACAGCCGCCGCACCTGATTCTGGATGTAAATGGGTTGGGGTATGAGCTGGAAGTGCCCATGACCACCCTGTATCGCCTGCCCTCGATTGGCGAGCCGATTACCCTGCACACCCATTTGGTGGTGCGCGAAGATGCGCAATTGCTCTATGGTTTCATTGGCAAGCGTGACCGCGACTTCTTCCGTGAGCTGATTCGCCTCAATGGCGTAGGGCCAAAGCTGGCGCTGGCGTTGATGTCGAGCCTGGAAGTGGACGAACTGGTGCGCGCCGTGTCGGCCCAGGACACGTCAGCGTTGACCAAGGTGCCCGGTGTCGGCAAAAAAACCGCCGAGCGCCTGCTGGTCGAACTCAAGGACCGTTTCAAGGCCTGGGAAGTAGTGCCGAACATGTTTGCCCTGGTACCGAACCAGCCGGACATGCCGGCCGGCCAAGTCGCCAGTGCCGAAAGCGATGCCGTCAGCGCGCTGATTTCCCTGGGCTACAAACCCCAGGAGGCCAGCAAAGCCGTATCGGCCATCAAGGACAAGAACCTGAGCAGCGAAGACATGATCCGCCGAGCCCTGAAGGGAATGATTTAAGTGATTGAAGCTGATCGTCTGATCGCGGCCACCGGCCCGCGCGACCGAGAAGAAGTCCAGGACCGCGCCATTCGCCCCGTCAGCCTTGCCGACTATATCGGCCAGCCGACCGTGCGCGAGCAGATGGAGTTGTTTATCCAGGCGGCGCGCGGGCGCAACGAGTCCCTTGACCATACGCTGATCTTCGGTCCGCCGGGCCTGGGCAAGACCACCCTGGCGATGATCATCGCCCAGGAGATGGGCGTGTCGATCAAGTCCACCTCCGGGCCGGTGCTGGAGCGTCCGGGCGACCTGGCCGCGCTGCTGACCAACCTTGAGCCGCACGACGTGCTGTTTATCGACGAGATTCACCGGCTCTCGCCGATCGTCGAGGAAGTGCTGTACCCGGCGATGGAGGACTTTCAGCTCGACATCATGATCGGCGAAGGCCCGGCCGCTCGCTCGATCAAGCTCGACTTGCCGCCGTTCACGCTGGTCGGCGCCACCACACGTGCCGGGATGTTGACCAACCCGCTGCGAGACCGTTTCGGCATTGTTCAACGTCTAGAGTTCTATAGCACGGCGGATCTGGCGACGATTGTCAGCCGTTCGGCGGGCATTCTGGGGTTGCCGCTGGACCCGGAAGGTGCGTTCGAAATCGCCCGCCGCGCCCGTGGCACGCCGCGTATCGCCAACCGCTTGCTGCGTCGTGTGCGCGATTTTGCCGAAGTGCGGGCCAAGGGGCATATCACCAAAGCCGTGGCGGATTTGGCCTTGAACCTGCTGGATGTGGACGAGCACGGCTTCGACCATCAGGATCGACGTCTACTCTTGACCATGATCGAGAAGTTCGACGGCGGTCCGGTCGGC
Organism: Pseudomonas sp. KBS0710; assembly: GCF_005938045.2. Classification (GTDB taxonomy): domain Bacteria; phylum Pseudomonadota; class Gammaproteobacteria; order Pseudomonadales; family Pseudomonadaceae; genus Aquipseudomonas. The sequence goes on from NZ_VCCF02000001.1 coordinate 582,438, forward strand.
GTGGACAGCCTGGCCGCGGCGATCAGTGAAGAGCGCCATACCATTGAGGATGTGCTGGAGCCCTACCTGATCCAGCAAGGTTACATCATGCGTACGCCAAGGGGCCGCGTGGTCACGCGCCACGCGTATTTGCACTTCGGGTTAAACATTCCGTCACGATTGGGCGAGATGCCTGTAGTAGACGAATTCCTCGATGCAGTGGACGATTAATAACACCACGCCAGACGATTTATCTGAAGTTTGTGCTGTCCTAGTGGCTGGTGTCGTCATTCAGTCGTTAGAAATGCTGAATAGAATGCAAAAACAGTTGCCCAGCCGGATTGGCAACCTGAGGAGTAAGCACTAGAGTATGCGCGCGCAAAACGGGGATCAGTCGTTCGCACATCGCTGTCGCGTTTATTACGAGGACACCGATGCCGGCGGTATCGTTTATTACGTCAACTACCTCAAGTTCATGGAGCGGGCTCGAACCGAGCGGCTACGGGAGCTGGGCTTTGCCCAATCCCAGCTGGCAGGGGAGGACCTGTTATTCGTCGTGCATTCCAGCGAGGCGCGCTACCACGCACCGGCGCGACTGGACGACGAATTGCTGGTCAGCGCTGAAGTTATCGAATTGAACCGTGTCAGCCTGCGCTTTAAACAGCAGGTCAGGCGGGCAACGGATGCAACGCTGCTCTGTGAGGGGCAGTTCCTGGTGGCCTGTGTGCGCACCAATAGTTTGAAACCCCGGGCCATTCCCGAAGCTCTACGTGCGGCCTTTGCCGGCGTAAGCGGCGCGGGTAAACAATCAAAGCAGGAGATTTAGCGTGGAACCTACCGTCGTCGACCATTCCTCCATGTGGAGCCTGGTCAGCAATGCCAGTGTCGTGGTTCAACTGGTGATGCTGGTCCTGGTAGCCGCATCGGTTACCTCTTGGGTCATGATTTTTCAGCGCAGCAACCTGCTGCGTGCCGGTCGACGTGCCCTGGAGAGCTTCGAGGAGCGCTTCTGGTCGGGTATCGACCTGTCCAAGCTGTACCGTCAGGCCGGTAGCAACCCGGACCCTGATTCGGGCGTAGAGCAGATCTTCCGCGCCGGCTTCAAGGAATTCTCGCGCCTGCGCCAGCAACCGGGCGTTGACCCGGAAGCGGTCATGGAAGGTGTGGCCCGTGCCATGCGCGTTGCCATCTCCCGCGAAGAAGAAAAGCTTGAGCAAAGCTTGCCGTTCCTCGCCACTGTAGGCTCCGTGAGCCCGTACATCGGCCTGTTCGGTACCGTGTGGGGCATCATGAACTCCTTCCGTGGCCTGGCCCAGGCGCAACAAGCGACCCTGGCCACCGTGGCCCCGGGTATCGCTGAGGCCTTGATCGCCACTGCGATCGGCCTGTTCGCCGCTATTCCCGCAGTAATTGCTTACAACCGTTTTGCCGCCCGTGGCGAAACCTTGATCAGCCGTTACTACACCTTCGCCGATGAATTCCAGGCGATCCTGCACCGTAAAGTGCACACCAGCGAAGAATAAGCAGGTAATTTCCAATGGCTTTAATCGCTCGAGCTCGCAAAAAGCGCAAGCCGGTCGCCGAGATGAACGTAGTGCCTTACATCGACGTGATGCTGGTGCTGCTGGTTATCTTCATGGTGACCGCGCCGATGCTCAATCAGGGCGTGAAGGTTGATCTGCCCAAGGTTTCCAGCGAAGCCTTGCCGCAAGACAACAACACTCAGGTCCTGACCATTTCGATCAAGGCTGACAAGACCTATTACTGGAACCTTGGCAGCGAAGTCGACACCCAGAAACAGCAGGACAAGGCCATGACCTTGCCGCAGATGACGGACGCCGTGACCAAGATCATCCGGTCCGGCAACGAAGGCGGCAAGCACACGCAGGTGTTCATTCGCGGCGACAAAGTGGTCGACTATGGCTCCGTCATGGGCGCCATGGGCGGGCTGCAGAAGGCCGGCGTGGGTAACGTTGGCTTGATTACCGAGGCGCCCTGATGCAGCAACAGCGAGAGCCGTCCGCCTCGGAAAGCTACTTCTGGCCTAGCGTCTGGGCAATTGCCCTGCACGTCCTGGTGTTTGGCATGCTGTTCGTCAGCTTTGCCATGACCCCGGACCTGCCGCCAGCCAAGCCGATCGTGCAGGCGACCCTGTATCAGCTGAAATCGAAAAGTCAGGCCACCACCCAGACCAATCAGAAGATTGCGGGTGAGGCCCAGAAGTCGGCTGCGCGCCAGACTGAAGTCGAGCAGATGGAACAGAAGAAGGTCGAGCAGGAAGCGGTGAAGGCTGCTGCGGAACAAAAGAAAGAAGAGGCGGCTCAAAAGGCCGAGGAATCGAAAAAGGCTGACGAAGCCAAGAAAGCTGACGAGGCCAAAAAGGCTGATGAAGCCAAGAAAGCCGACAAAGCTGCCGAAGCTAAAAAGGCTGAAGAGAAACAATTGGCTGATATAGCCAAGAAGAAGTCTGAAGAAGAAGCCAAAAAAGCTGCCGAAGAAGAGGCCAAGAAAAAGGCCGCTGAAGACGCCAAGAAGAAAATAGTCGAAGACGCGAAGAAGAAAGCCGCCGAAGACGCCAAGAAAAAAGCTGAAGCAGACGAGGCGAAGAAAAAAGTCGCCGACGACGCGAAGAAGAAAGCTGCCGCCGACGCCAGCAAGAAAAAGGCCCAGGAAGCAGCGCGTAAATCCGCCGAAGAGAAAAAGGCCCAGGCCTTGGCAGATTTGCTCTCCGACACGCCGCAGCGTCAGCAAGCCTTGGCCGATGAACGTGGCGATGAAGTCGCTGGCAGTTTCGACGACCTGATTCGGGCGCGGGCAGCGGAAGGTTGGACACGTCCACCTTCGGCACGCAAAGGCATGACAGTAGTGCTGCAGATCGGCATGTTGCCGGACGGTACGGTGACTTCGGTCAGCGTGTCCAAGTCCAGTGGTGACGGTTCGTTCGACAGTTCGGCGGTTGCCGCGGTCAAGAATATTGGCCGGTTGACCGAGATGCAGGGAATGAAACCAAGCGACTTCGCTCCCTATCGTTCATTCAAGATGACATTCACACCTGAGGATCTAGCCTTGTGAGAAACCTTCTTCGAGGAATGCTTGTCGTTATTTGCTGTATGGCAGGGATAGCGGCGGCGGATGAAAAGAACATCCTGGTTACCAGCGGCAGCGATCGGGCCACCCCGATCGCGGTAGTACCGTTTGGCTGGCAGGGCGGCAGCGTGCTGCCGGACGACATGGCCCAGATCGTCAGCGACGACCTGCGCAACTCCGGCTACTACGCGCCGATTCCGAAAGGCAACATGATCAGCCAGCCAACCCAGGCCAGCGAAGTCATCTTCCGTGACTGGAAAGCCGTAGGCGCCCAGTACCTGATGGTCGGCAGCATTACGCCGGCCGGCGGTCGCCTGCAAATCCAGTACACGTTGTTCAACGTGGCCACCGAGCAGCAGGTCCTGACCGGCAGCGTATCGGGCACCGCCGAACAGCTGCGGGACATGGCGCACTACATCTCGGACCAGTCGTTTGAAAAACTCACCGGTATCAAGGGTGCGTTCTCGACACGTCTGCTTTATGTGACGGCTGAGCGTTTCTCCGTAGACAACACGCGTTACACCCTGCAGCGTTCGGACTACGACGGCGCCCGCGCCGTGACCTTGCTGCAGTCCCGTGAGCCAATCCTGTCGCCGCGCTTTGCGCCGGACGGCAAGCGTATTGCCTATGTGTCGTTCGAACAGCGCCGCCCGCGCATTTTCGTGCAGCACATCGACACCGGTCGTCGTGAGCAGATCACCAACTTTGAAGGCCTCAACGGTGCCCCTGCGTGGTCGCCGGATGGTTCGCGCCTGGCGTTCGTGCTGTCCAAAGATGGCAACCCGGACATCTACGTGATGAACATGGCTTCGCGCCAGATCAGCCGTGTGACCAGTGGCCCGGGTATCAACACCGAACCGTTCTGGGGTAAGGATGGTTCGACCATCTACTTCACCTCCGATCGCGGCGGCAAGCCTCAAATCTACAAAACAAGCGTAGGTGGCGGTGGCGCAGAACGCGTGACCTTTATTGGTAACTACAATGCCAATCCTAAGCTTTCGGCCGATGAAAAGACGTTGGTGATGATTCACCGTCAGGATGGTTTCACTAATTTCCGGGTTGCGGCCCAGGATTTGCAGCGTGGAACGGTAAAAATCCTCACAGATACCAACCTTGATGAGTCAGCCACTGTTGCGCCCAACGGCACCATGGTAATCTACGCCACCCGCCAGCAGGGCCGGGGAGTCTTGATGCTCGTGTCCATTAATGGACGCGTAAGGCTCCCGCTTCCTACCGCACAAGGCGAAGTCAGAGAACCATCCTGGTCCCCTTACCTGAACTGACGCGGCGCTACAAAAAGAATTGCTTAACACACTGGGGTTCATTAGGAGTTTCACGATGGAAATGCTGAAGTTTGGTAAGTTTGCTGCTCTGGCTCTGGCTCTGTCCGTAGCCGTTGGTTGCTCGTCTAAAGGCGGCGACAACGCCGGTGAAGGCGCAGCTGTTGATCCAAACGCTGGTTACGGCGCTAACACTGGTGCAGTTGACGGCTCCCTGAGCGAAGAAGCTGCTCTGCGCGCTATCACCACTTTCTACTTCGAATACGACAGTTCTGACCTGAAGCCAGAAGCCATGCGCGCTCTGGACGTTCACGCGAAGGACCTGAAAGCTAACGGCGCTCGCGTTGTTCTGGAAGGTAACACTGACGCCCGTGGTACTCGCGAGTACAACATGGCACTGGGCGAGCGTCGTGCGAAAGCCGTTCAACGCTACCTGGTACTGCAAGGTGTTGCTCCAGGCCAACTGGAACTGGTTTCCTACGGTAAAGAGCGTCCAGTTGCAACTGGCAACGACGAACAGTCGTGGGCTCAAAACCGTCGCGTCGAACTGCGTAAGTAATTCGTCATGCGAACGTGCCGTCGTGCTCTAACTGTATTGGCTCTCAGCCTCGCACCGCTTGCGGTGTGGGCTGCGGTTCCTGTGGAAGATAGCAACTCTGGCTATAACAATAGCGGGAGTAGTTATCCGCCAGCGGGTTATGGCACGAACGGCGCCTATGCTGGGGGGCCGGCAACTGCCGCTCCCTCGGCACAGGGCGAACTGTTCAACCAGCTGCAACGTATGCAGGATCAATTGTCGCAGCAACAAGGCACCATTGAGATCTTGCAGAACCAAGTGAACCAGCTGAAGCAAGAAGGCCTGGAGCGTTACCAGGATCTTGATCGACGCATTGGAGCCGGCGTAACACCTGCCGCAACTCCTGATAATTCTTCTGCCGGTGGTGCGCCAAGCGCCGCCGCCGGTGGTGCAGCAGCAGGCGCAGCGGCGGCCAGCCAAGCGCCTGCCGCCAGCAGCGAACCGGGTGATCCGGCCAAGGAAAAGCTGTATTACGATGCAGCTTTCGACCTGATCAAAGCCAAGGATTTCGATAAGGCCAGCCAGGCCTTTACCGCATTCCTGCGCAAGTACCCTAACAGCCAGTACGCGGGCAATGCCCAGTACTGGTTGGGTGAGGTGAACCTGGCCAAGGGTGATTTGCAAGCGGCAGGCCAGGCATTTGCCAAGGTCAGCCAGCTGTACCCAAAGCATGCCAAGGTGCCTGACTCGCTGTATAAATTGGCCGATGTAGAGCGCCGCCTGGGTCATACCGACAAGGTCAAAGGCATTCTGCAACAGGTGGTTGCCCAATATCCGGGTACCTCCGCAGCCCAGTTGGCCCAGCGGGATCTGCAGCGCTTGTAAGCGATGCAGCCCGTTTAGAAGAAACCCGCGCCTGGCGCGGGTTTTTTCGTTAGAATCCACGCCCTTTTATGAAACACGCTTTTTGGGGCCTACGCGTTGGCGGGGTTCCTTGAAGTGCCTGACGGAGGCGGACAGCCTGTTTAGCTGTTACGCCCGTGGCGACTATGCAAGACACATTACGTATTACCGAAGTTTTTTACTCGTTACAGGGTGAAACGCGCACCGCTGGCCTGCCTACCGTATTTGTACGGCTGACCGGCTGCCCTTTGCGTTGCCAATACTGTGACAGCGCCTACGCCTTCAGCGGCGGTACCGTGCGCACCCTCGACGACATCATCGAGCAGGTTGCCGGCTTCAAGCCGCGTTACGTCTGTGTGACCGGTGGTGAGCCCCTGGCCCAGCCCAATGCCATTCCGTTGCTCAAGCGGCTGTGTGACGCTGGCTACGAGGTGTCACTGGAAACCAGCGGTGCCCTGGACATTTCCGCGGTCGACGCGCGGGTGAGTCGGGTGGTTGACCTCAAGACCCCAGGTTCCAAGGAAGCGCACCGCAACCTCTACGACAACATGGACTTGCTGACGGCCAACGATCAGGTCAAGTTCGTGATCTGTTCGCGTGACGACTATGACTGGGCGGCCTCCAAGCTGATCCAGTACAACCTCGACCGCCGCGCCGGCGAGGTGCTGTTCTCGCCGAGCCACCATGACCTCAACGCTCGCGACCTGGCCGACTGGGTGGTAGCGGACAACCTGCCGGTGCGCCTGCAATTGCAGTTGCACAAATACCTGTGGAACGATGAGCCGGGGCGCTGACATGACCGAGCAAAAGCGCGCGGTCATCCTGCTCTCTGGCGGTCTCGATTCCGCCACGCTGGTGGCCATGGTCCGTGCCCAAGGCTACCGCTGCTACACCCTGAGTTTCGACTACGGCCAACGCCACCGCGCCGAACTGCACGCCGCCGAGCGTGTTGCCCGGGACCTGGGCGTGGTTGAGCACAAAGTGATCGGCCTCAACCTCAATGGCATCGGCGGCTCAGCCCTGACGGACAGCAGCATCGATGTACCCGAAGCGCCCAGCGAAGGCATTCCGCTCACCTACGTGCCTGCGCGTAACACCGTATTCCTGTCCCTCGCGCTTGGCTGGGCCGAAGTACTGAAGGCCTGCGACATCTTCATCGGCGTCAATGCCCTCGACTACAACGGTTACCCGGACTGCCGCCCGGAGTACGTCGAGGCATTTGAGCGTATGGCCAACCTGGCAACCAGGGCCGGTGTAGAAGGGCAGGGCTTTCGCATTCAGGCACCGCTGCAGAACATGAGCAAGGCAGACATCGTGAAGGCTGGCGTAGGGCTTGGCGTCGATTACGCGCTGACAGTTTCCTGCTACCAGGCAGACGATTTCGGCCGTGCCTGTGGGAAATGTGACGCTTGCAGACTGCGAGCAGAAGGCTTCGAAAACGCCGCAATTGCGGACCCAACGCGTTATTTCTGATTTATTTAAAATAAGGTGTTGAATAATCCTTAGAAATCAGTATTATACGCGCCACCACACAGCGGGTCGTTAGCTCAGTTGGTAGAGCAGTTGGCTTTTAACCAATTGGTCGTAGGTTCGAATCCCACACGACCCACCATTTTTGGCGGTTTAGAAAATCCGGAAGGCCCACGCAAGTGAGGATTTCCGGGTTTTTTTTTGCCTTTGATTTGAGGGGGGCTTGCCGGCGCTCAGGCTGCATAGCCCGCTCGGTGATAATGCCCGGGGCAGGCGAGCGACGGTACCCCGATGGTCGCCGCATTCGCTGAGTGCCCATGGGCCGAGCGCAGCTGTTTAGCAGCCGGTCGGACTTGTACAGAGTGACGCTGCTTAACTTCCCGTCTTGAAAGTGCCAATGCGTTGTTCGTCTCTCAGCCTGGCCATCCAATTGAATATTGTCAGTGCTTGATAAAGTACTAATAATTGACACCGTGTCTTTTCTTATAAGGTGCGGTTTAACCGTTGTTAACTAGTTGCATCGACTTATTGATTTTTTAAATTCCAGCCAGCAGGCCGGGTTTACGCTAGTCATTACGAGGGTGTGACGCTCTGTGGCGACGGCCACTTGAAAAAAAGCCTATGCGTCATATTGACACTCCCAAAGCGATCTACTTAACTGGCCGCAGTCACGGAAGTCGAGCTGGAACCTAATCACGGAAGACTCTTATGAATGTGCTCTTGATGCATCCCATCGCGGATTGGTCGGTCCAACGCATTGCGCAGCTGTGTAAGGTTAATGGTTGGCAACTGACTATTATGACCATTCGCTCTTCTGGTGTGGGTGATGGTATTTCCGGTTTGCATGAGTGGCTGCGGGTCGACAAGTTAAGTGAGGCACTCGCCGATATGCGTGAGGCGATCGGCGATCGTCGTTTTGATGTTGTTATTCCCGGTAATGAGTTTGCTGTGGTCGCAGCAGAAGTGTTAGCCAAATGGCTGGGCATTTACCATAACGATATTGATAAAATTAAGTTGGCGCGCAATAAGGCCGCTATGCGCCAAGCGTTTGAGGCGGCGAATATACCGCAGCCAAAAGTCAGGGCGCAGGTCGCTTCGATGGAGGCATGTCGTGCGCTTGACTGGGCCGCTATTGCCATGCCGGTAATCGTCAAACCGGTGGATATGGCGAGCAGCCTATTTGTCCGCAAGTGCGACACGGTCGAAGAAGTGGAGCACACGCTGGCGCAGATCTTTGCGTTTGAACGCTCAATGATTACCAACTATGACTTTCAGCGACAGGCCTTGATCGAGGAGTTTGTCGAAGGCCCCGAGTTCAGCCTGGAATGCGTGATTGATCAAGGTGTCCTGCGCCAGCAACTGTTGACCAAGAAATTCGTATCGCCCTTTCCCGGGTGCTTCGAGATCGGCCACATCAGCGGGGTTGCGGTCCCGCCCAGGCATGTCGAGGCGCTGAGCGTGCTCAGTGAAAAGATCGCGGCCATGTGGGGCATGCCCAACGGCATCATGCATATCGAATTCAAAATGACCGACGAACACCTGTGGGTGATCGAAGCCGCCGCTCGGGTGCCCGGCTGCCGGATACCCGAACTGGTGCAAATCCGGCATGGGGTGCAGATTGAAGAAACCTTCATTCGTTTGCGCGCAGGCTTGCCCTGGACACCTGTCGAAGCTTCAACCGATGCGCATGAAGAATGGGTAGGTATTCGCTTTTCCTTCCCAGAGCGCGCGCAGGCGGTGGTGACGTCCAATATCCAAGTTCTCCAGGAACACTACGACGACGACCATGTCATGGACGGTGCGGATGCATTTTCGGTCGATCGGCGTACGGGTTTCGTATTTGCCCGCAGTCAATCATTTGAAGAACTTTGTCGTTTTATCGGTGAAGTCTGACGTTGTTACTTCAAACGCGTTTATAACGCTCGGCCAATAAGGCGTGCGCGTGCGCTTGTCGAACTGTTAGTCGTTGAGTTGTTTAATTCGTTCCGTTACTGAGACCTGTGAACAGTGGCGCCTAATAACGTCGCTATTCCGGATGCGTCGCAGGTGCGAGTGGTCAAACAGTCTGTAGTGGAACTATTGCTGTCTCACTTACGTCCATGTGTGTCTATTACTATGCATAAAAAAACGATAGAAACGCTCACCGATATTGAGATTCGTGGTCTTTCTTCACACTACAGTCTGGCGGATGGGCATGCGTACCAAGATGTCGATGACTGTTATAAAACTATTATCAATAGTTTGCCGGAGTGTTGGGGTGAAGCGCGGACTCGGCCAATACCGCAATTGGAGTTTGCGTTTAAGCAAGCGTACGCCACCCTGGCGGGATCGCCTGCACTGGCCGGCATTACGCAGTTCAAGATTTGCCCTACGGCATCGAACTCGATTGATATCGTTGGCGCTTTTTTGGCGGAGCTGAATATAAAGACCGCCCTGATCGAACCCACGTTCGATAACCTCGCCTTATTGTTGAAACGCCGTTCGGTAGAGCTGGTCTCCATTTACGATGATCTGCTGGTGGACGCGGCGCGCCATGACGGATTAGGCCCGGATGTGCTCGACGAGAGTATTCGCGCGCTGTTCCTGGTCAACCCTAACAACCCCACCGGGCGAGTGTTGAGCGAGCCGGAATTTCGCGCCATCGTCGATTACTGTGCGCAGACCGGCACCAAGGTCATCCTTGATAACAGCTTCCGCCTGCATAACCGTCGCCCCTTTGACGACTACCGGTTGCTGGTGGAGTCCGGTGTCTCGTTCATTTGCATCGAGGACACCGGCAAGGTGTTCCCGACGTTGGACATGAAAGGCAGCCTGCTGGTCTATTCCGAAGACAACCGTGTGCTGATGGACCGTATCTACAACGAGATTTTCCTGTGTACCTCGGCGTTTTCCCTGGTGGTGCTGGAAAAATTCCTCAGCGTTACCGCCCAAGTGGGTTTGCATAAAACGGTATGGCGCACGGTTGATACGCACCGTCAGTTACTGCGTGCGGCGCTGGACCTCTCGACCCTGGAAGTGGACCTGAGTGCGCGCCATTCCTCCTTGAGTGTCGAATGGCTCGATTGCAGCCTCGCCGGTCTGGATGACTTTCGCGTGTGCTCACAGTTCGAACAACAGGGCATCACCGTGCTGCCGGGGCGAATGTTCTATTGGAACAGTCACCACGTGCCTGCTCACCAGCACAACTTGAGGGTCAGCCTGCTCAAACCCCATGCCAAGTTCGCGGATGCAGTGGATCGCCTGAGCCTGTCTGTCGGGCGCAAGCTGATCATGCCGTTGGGCGTGCCTGCCACGCTCGGTAGCTGAGGCCGGATCAAGATGACGATCTACGATACCCAGGCACACCACGCCGACATCGAAGCGATCCGTTATTTATCCAAGGTCGCCAGCACGAACCAGCGTACCGACGCCAAGCAGGTGTTTTATTCGCGCCAGGCCTACGACACCCTGCAAAACCAGCAGCGCGTAGCGCGCCTGCTCCCGGCCCGGCTCAAGGCCTATCGGGCCGCGTCGCGGGGTGAACCGCTGGAAGGGCCGTCCATGGTTGCACGGCTGTCGGCCTTGGTGGATCACGCATTCCAGAACACGGTGCTGTATCGCAACCTGTATACGGCAGCAGGTTTCACACTTGGCGACATCCGCACACTGGCGGATTTTGAGGCGTTGCCGGTGATCACCAAGCAGGATTTGCGCGATTGTCCCGAGCATGAGCGTATCTGTCAGTCAGTTGCACTGCCGTCCTACACGTCCAGGACTTCCGGCTCATCCGGCGCGGCGTTGAGTGTGAAGTACGGTGACCAGCAGTACGTGGAGTCGATGACCCACTACCTGTGGCAATTGGAGCAGGCACTGGGTAAGCCGGTGGATCCGCAGCGCTGGATTTACAACATCCATCATGCGCGCTGGTGGTTGTCTTCGGTGCAGGGCCAATACCGCACGTTTGCGATCAATGATTTGCCCCCGCTGGAGGCATTGGCGGCGCACCTGGACGTGCTGCGCCCACAAGTGCTGGTGACCTTGCCCAGTTACCTGGCGACCCTCGTCGCCCATGGGGTTGACCTCAAGCAATACGGGGTCGAGGCGATCACCACCAATTCGGAGCAAAGCTCGCCCCTGGAACGCCGCCAGTACGAGGCCTACTTCGGCATGCCCGTGCGCGATGAGTATTCCAGCGTTGAACTCGAACAAATCGCCTTCGAGTGCTCCCACGGACGCCACCATGTGCTTGAGGGCAGTGTGTACGTTGAAACCCTTGATCCGGATGCGGACGGCGTCGGCACGGTAGTCGGCACTAATCTGCAGGCATGGCACATGCCCATGATCCGCTACAACCAGGGTGACCTGGCGGTGATGGCGCAAGAGCCCTGCGGGTGCTCGGCACACACGCCTGCGCTGATGCATTTGCACGGGCGCCGTAATGCCTCGTTTCAGGCGCGCGATGGGCGCGTGGTGCCGTCGGCCTCGATATTGGGCATCGTCGATGACTTTCTGATGCGCACCGGCAATGGGGTAGAAGCCTATCGGCTCTACCAGATGAGTGTTGACGAAATGGCGCTGTACCACACCGGGGCCTGCCAGCGACTCGACAGCACCGCCCTGCAACAGCAACTGCAGCGTTTGTTCGGGCACGCGTTGGTATTGAACCTCAAGCACGTCGACGAGTTGCCGCAGCAAGCCAGCTACAAACGACAACTGCTGGTCAGCCTGGTCATGGCGTGATCCGGTCATTCACAGTCAGGGATGAACATGAAAAAACTTCTAGTCACCGGTGACGGTTACGCGCCTCATCATTTTGCCTCGCTGCGCACGGCAGGCTACGACATCCGTCATCTGCCGGGAGATGCGCCCCACTCGCAGGTACTCGATGAGCTGGCTGATACGTCGGTGCACCTGCTGGGCGGTTCGGAGCGCTTTGGCGCGCACGAATTTGGCCTGGCGAAAAAGCTTGAGTTGATATCGTTCGTCGGCACGGGGATTGGTGCCTTTGTCGACGAAGCGTTGGCGCACACCCATGGCGTCAAGACCCTGCACACACCGCCAGTAATGGCGCCTGCTGTCGCTGAGCTGACCGTAGGCCTGTTGTTGTGCGTGTACCGTGCCATCTGCGTACAAAACCGTGAGGTCAAGCAGTCGCAGGCTTCGCCATTGGTATCCCGCGAGCTGGCGGGGGCGCGAGTCGGGGTGATTGGCCTGGGCAATATTGGTCGGCGCGTTGCGGGCATGCTCAGTGACACCTTTGGCGCGCAGGTTGCTTACCACTCGACAACCCGCAAGCCCGAGGCCGAGCAGGCACACAACTTGAGCTACATGGCACTCGATGACCTGCTGCGTCGCAGTGAGGTGGTTATCCTCGCGTTGCCGACCAACGCCCAGACCGAAAACATCATCAACGCGGCGCGTCTTGCACTGTTGCCTGCGTCCGCTGTGCTGATCAATACCGCAGGTCCGCGGCTGGTCGATCCGCACGCGCTCAAGCTGGCCCTGGACACCTGTGCATTGGCCGCTGCGGCATTTGACGGTTACTACGCCGAGCCGCTGCCGCATCCGGCCGATGATCCCTGGGGCTTGCTGGCATTGCCGGATGACAAGTTCATCATCACCCCGCACACCGCCGCCAAAACCCCGCAAACCTGGGAGCGTATGGTCGAGCATGCGGTCAGCAATGTCCTTAACCATGCGCGCGAGGCCCAGCGATGAGTGTTGCTCAAGCCAAGGCAGTACCAGGCGCGGAGGCGATCGAGCGGTTTGTGCGCACGTTGCCCTGTGAAGTCATCACGCCCCAGGATGCGCATTACGACGAAGCGCGACAGATCTACAACCGTTTTCACGATATGTACCCGGCCGCACTGGTGCGCACGCTGGATCATGCTTGCCTGCGCCAAGTGCTCAGCTTTGCCATGGCGCAGGGTGTGGAGCTGGCGATTCGCGGCGGTGGTCATCATATCGGCGGCCTGGGCACCAGCCATCAGGGCATCGTGATTGATTTCTCGCCGTTCCAGCAGGTGCAGTTGGACACCGCCAATGGCGTTGTTCATGTGCAGCCGGGTGCCACCCTCAAAGCGCTGGATGAGGCCCTGTGCCCGCATGGCTGGGTAGTGCCCACCGGCACCGTGAGCCAGACCGGCCTGGGTGGCCTTACCCTCGGCGGCGGGATTGGCTGGCTGGTGGGCGCCTATGGGTTGACGTGCGACAACCTGGTCGGTGCCGATGTCATGCTCGCCGATGGCAGCGTTGTGCGTGCCGGGGAGGGCGCGCACAAAGACTTGTTATGGGCGCTGCGCGGCGGCGGTGGCAATTTTGGTGTGGTGCTGTCTTACACCTACCGTCTGAACCGATTGCCCGACGTGTGTTGCGGTGCGTATCGGGTGCAGTGGTCCAGGGTGCCCGACGTGCTGGCCAGGCTGGTTGAATTCATGCTGCAGCGCTGCCCGCCGCAGCTGACTATCGCGCCGGCTTTCTTGCGCGATGCCGCCGGTGAGCCCTACCTCTCGATTGATTTCTGCGGCTTTGAAGCATGCCCGGACGGTTTGCGTGAGTTGGCCGTGGTAGCCGCCGGCTGTGAGCCCGACAACATCCGCCGCTGGGACTTTGCCGACTGGCAAAGCAGCTTCGATGCAAACTTTCTCCCGCCCATGCGCGGTTATTGGAAGGCCAAGTACCTGACCCAACTGACCGCAGCGGACATTGCCCTGTTAATCACCCACTACGAGCAGGCACCGCGCGCGGCCCGTTGCACTATCACCCTGGAACATCTGCACGGTGCCTTCCGTGAAATGCCTTGCGAGGAGTCTGCCTTCGGCCACCGGCAGATGAATTTTGGCGTACTGATATCGACCCGCTGGCCCACGCCTGCGGACGACCCAGCGCACGTGGGCTGGGTACGCGGGGTGGCCAGCGAACTGGACCCCCATGGCCGTTGTGGCAGCTACGTCAATTACAGCCCGCTGGACAAGGATGACCAGGTGAGCAGTCTGTACGGCGATCACCACCAAAAGCTCAAGCGCCTCAAAGGTCTTTACGACCCGCAGAACCTGTTTCGCCGCAATCACAACTTATAAGAAACCGCGCAGGCAGTATGCGCCACCGGGACGTGTGTACTTATGGACAATTCAGCTTCGGACGATGTGACCTCCAGCGGCGCCCTATGGCGTCATGCCAGAAGCCATGGCTATGCGGCCCGGCTCAAAGACCTTCAGCAGCGCCGAGCCTTGGCCACCGCCTGGGCAATCGCGCTGGATTACCTGTTGATCGGCGCGGCCATGCTGGTGACGTTCAACCTGGGCTGGCTGGCGCTGTTGCCGGCGTTATTGCTGATCGGCAATCGACAGCGCGCGCTGGTGGTATTGATTCACGATGCGTCGCACCGCTTGCTCTGCAACAGCGGCAAAGCCAACGACCGCATCGCCAAGTGGCTGTTGTGCCCGCCGATGCTGATTTCGCTGTCGCGTTATCGCACCCTGCACTTGCAGCATCACCAACACCTGGGAGACCCGCAAAAGGACACCGATTACCTACACGACGAGGCCCTGATTGCCCAGGGTTGGTGGGCTACTTACCGTACGCAGTTGCTGGGCCGCAGCAATTTGTCCACGGCCTGCTTTGGCATGCTTGCCCGCATGACGCCAGGCGAGCGGCTGACCACCGCCACGTGGTGGGCTGTGGCCTTGGCAGGCGTTGCGACTGCCTGGGGCGTGCAAGGGCTGGGGTTGTTCGTGGCCTTGTGGGTGACGGCGAGAATAGGGGTGTACCACCCGATTATCAGCTTCGTGATTATTTCCGATCACGTCGGCCTGGTACCCGGCACAGTCGTCAGCTTTACGCGTAACCACCCCGGCAATCTGGCCTCGCGGTTTATTCATCCCCACAACAACGGTTGGCACCTGGCTCACCATTTGATGCCGGGCCTGCCTTTTCACGCGTTGCGTTCGGCCCACGGGGTACTGATGCAATGGCCGCCGTATCGCGATGCCGAGCACTGCGAAAAGTACTTCAGCGGCCCGCAAAGTGTCGTCGCGTCCTGGTGTCGCAAAAGCCGCCGTTGGACGCTGCCGGCCCTCGACCTGCTGTCGCGCCGCTGACCCACAAGGATGAACCCTATGAACGACACAAAAAAGGCGTTTGCCAACAGCGAGTACGCCACCGTGCGTGAGGTCCTGCTGTGTGTGCCTGCCCTGCACATGCCCACGCCGGGCAAACAGGTATTTGCGGCGCCGCAATTGGCCAGTCAACAACACCGGTACCTGGTGCAAGCGTTAACGGATGAGGGCGTGGTCTGCCGTTTCATTGAGTCCGACCCGCAGCTGCCGTACCAGTGCTACACACGTGACAGTTGCGTCATTACCCCCTGGGGCCTGCTCGTCACCCGCATGGGTTTCACGCCACGCAAGGCCGAACAGGACGCGATGCTGCGCTACGCCAAGGCCAGCGAGACCCCCATCTGGCAGCAGGTGAGTGTCGGCTCGCTGGAAGGCGGCGACGTGATGCTCATACGGCCAGGGCTGGTGCTGATCGGCGTCAACGGCGTGCGCACCACTCGAGCGGCTGCCGAGCAGGTTGCGCACTGGTTTGAAGCCGAGGGCTGGAGCGCGCGTATCGTCGAATACCCCACGACCTTTCGGCACCTGGACATCCTTGTGGGCGTGGTTGGCTCGCACGACCTGCTGTGCGCCACCGATGCGCTGCACCCGGCCGATCTGGCCTGGCTCAGGGTGCAGGGCTACCACCTGCATACGGTGCCGCTGGATGAATGTCGCACCATGGCGTGCAACACCCTCAACCTGGGTGACGGCAGAGTCGTCACCCATGCGCGAAACGCCTTCGTCAATCAATACCTCTCGGGCCTGGGGGTGCGCACGGTGCCGGTTGACATCAGTGAGTATGCCGACGATGACGGCGGTGTGCATTGCCTGGTCCAGGCACTGGTGCGAGATGCGGCAACGACGTTGAACCGCGCGGATCTTCTTCCATTGGCAGGGGCATTTCATGTTTAAACGCGATTATCAGTTTCCGGGCTGTGAACACTACCTGGACGCCTCGGCGAATTTGAAGCAGTTACTCGCCAACGACGACGTAGCCACGCGCGATGGCATTCACCGTGCCTTGCTGGTGTGGCGCGGCGGGTTTGCCTCCAACGCCTTATCCGCGGCTTTCGAAACTGCTGACTGGCCGATTCGGCTGTTGGAGGCGATGCCGCCGTCCGAGGCCTGGCCGTGGAAATGGGTCGGCGCCGACACCAGCGAAACCGACCCGACCAGGATCATGCAGGCCGTTCAGCGCGCCAGCGGAGTTGAACACACGCCACAGGGCAATGTGCACCTGACCCTTGAACTGCGTCGCTACGAAGAAAAACACAGCACCGTAGGCGACCTGGCCTGGTGGAAAAGCCGTCAGCAGCTGCTGGAACAGAGCGGCGAGTTTGGCCGCGCCTTTATTACGACGCTGCTGCGCGCGTTCGAGAGCGCGCAGGCCGCCGGCTCCGAGTTGTTCACCGAGCAGCTGTCAATTGTGATCTCAAAAGATCCGCAGTCCGTGCTCTTCACTCTGACCCCGACCCTGCACGCCGATGAGTATTACGCTCGCCGCCAGACCGCCATTGTCTCGTTGCTGGAAACCGGTTGGGACAGCATCGGTGGTGCCGTCTTCCTGCCTAAACGTTCAATGCAGTCGTTATGGCACCTGCGTCCGATCACCTTGCAACGGCTGCAAGACGAATTCGACGATGAAGTGCTGCTGCGCACTGAAAGCGGTGACGTAATGATCTACGACGGGATGATTAACGAGGAGGGGGTCGTGGTGCGAGACAAAGGCATTCCACATATCTCGCCGGATGCCGTGGGCAAGACCTCGAGGCTCTGTGTATTGATGTACCACAAGCGCTGAAGCCACGACGGCATCGCTTGCGACAGTGGGCGAACGGACTGATAAGAAGGGCCAAATGAGCAAACTTGTATTACAGGATGTCGAGCTGGGCTACACACAACCGCTGGTGAGCGACGTGAATCTGCGTATCTCCAACCAGGAAAAAGTCGGGGTGGTGGGCATTAACGGGGCGGGCAAATCCACCCTGATCAAATGCATCATCGGCGAATTGGAACCCTCCCAGGGCCATGTGTCGACCCAGCGCGGGCTGCGAATCGCGCATATCGACCAACATGTGCCCGGCGCGCTGCTGGCCACCACTTTCCAGCAATGTGTGGCACAGGCGTTGCCGCCCAGTGAACTGGCCGCGCGCGAATGGGAGGTCGACTATATTCTCGACGTGCTCAATGTGCCGGCACGCCTTCGCCAGTACCAGTTGGCCGACCTGAGTGCCGGCTGGCAGCGTTTTGCGCTGATCGCCAGGGCCTGGCTGGGCAACCCGGACATTGCCCTGCTGGACGAACCCACCAACTTTCTCGACCTTGAAAAAGTGCTGGTTCTCGAACGCTGGATGCGGGATACCGCCGGCGATACCCCGATGATCATCGTCAGCCACGATCGCCGTTTCCTCGACAACGTGACGGACTCGACGCTGTTCGTGCGGCCCTTGCGTTCGCGCTTCATCAACCATCCGTATTCCAGGGCCGTCGAGTTGCTGGAGGCGGAGGACCGCGCCGAAGAAAACCGCCGCGAGCGCGATACCAAGCAACTGGACCGCTTACGCAAAAGTGCCCACCAACTGCGCCAGATCGGCGTCAATAAACACAGTGACACGGCGCTCAAGCGCTCCGCCCAGCTGGATAAAAAAATCGAAGCGCTGGCCGACGCACTGCCCCGTGCCGTGCGTGAACAGCCGCGGGAGATTCAACTGAGCAACAGTGGCACTCATGCCAAGGTGGTGCTGGAGTTCCAACAGTTCAAATTGCGTACGTCCGACGGCCAAGTGTTGCTCGGTATCGATGAGCTGCGCATCTGGCAGGGTGAGCGTGTGGTCATCCTGGGGCGTAATGGCGCGGGGAAGACGCGGCTGATCCAAGCGATCCACGCTGCGCTGCTCGACCGCGACGCGGGCGCGCAACGTGGCATCCGTATTCCGCCGTCGATCTCCTGCGGCTACGTCGATCACGGCATGCAAGTACTGGAGGGGAGCGCGACGCCCTTGCAATTTATCAGCGAGCGTTTTCGCCTGCATGAAAACCGCACCACCTCCCTGCTGGTGTCCACCGGCTTCGAGCTGGGCCTGCATAACCGGCCGATCGCGCAGCTGAGTGCGGGGCAACGGGTGCGCCTGCTGTTGCTGGTACTGCGCCTTGAGCAACCGAATTTCTACCTGCTCGATGAACCGACCAACCACGTCGATATCCAGGGGCAGGAAGCGCTCGAGCAAGAACTGGTGCATCACCAGGCGACCTGTGTGTTCGCCTCCCATGACCGCGAGTTCATCGACCGCGTAGCGACACGCTTTTTTTGGATCAAGGGGCAGCGCCTGGTTGAGGTGCAATCACCTGACGCTTTCTATCGCGAGTTGCGTGAAGTGGCCCTGGCGTAGTTCAGACAATGCTTGCTCATCCAGACCCATCCAGACCCATCCAGACAAGGTAAGGAGATTTTGTTATGACGCTTCGGATTTCGCTCTTGGCCGGCGGCGCCTGCACGGCCCACGATGCTTCGCTGCTGATGCTCAAAGCCATGGCCGATGACATCGGCGCGGATACGGCGGGTTTGGTTCAAGTCGAACATATCTACTACATCGAGCGCGGCGGCGGCATGCGGCACATCGCGGTCGGCGCCGGTGGCGACCTGTCACGGGCGGTGACTGCGCAGCAGTTGGCGCAGGCGCAACCGATGTCGGTGGCCGAGTTTGTCGACAGCGTAACGTCGAACCAGCATTACGTGTTTTCCTTGCTGCAAGGCACTGACGGGGAAGACGGGGTCTATCAGGGGTTTTTCAAAGTACTGGGCGTGTTGTCCAACCTGGGCAGCGTTTACCCGGCAGCCATCAGCCGTCACAAGTGGGCCCAGTCACTGGTTGCCGAGCATCTGGTCGATGGCTTGAAACCCATTCGCACCGCACGGTTCAGCGCCGATTCGAGCCTTTCGCAACTGACGCGCATCGTGACCGATTTCAGTGGCATCGAGTGCATTGTCAAACCCAACGACCTGGGGGGCTCGGTACACACCAGCGTGCTTGGCTGTGTGACGGTGCCTGCGTTGCAGGCCTACCTGCGCCAGGCCCAGGGGTATGCCCAAGAGTACCTGGTGCAGGAGCGCATTCTCGGCGAGGAGTACACCGTCGGCTGCGTGCGCATCGATGGCCAGACGGTTGTACTGCCGGTGGCCCAAGTGCTGACCCCCAAAGCGTTCCTGGGCTTTACGGAAAAATGGACGGAGCCTGGGTATCGCATCCATTTTATCGCTGAGGACGATCCGCGCACCCGGTTGCTGGGGGATATAAGCCGGGTGCTGTTCGATGATGTAGGGTTTGATACCGCCTGCCGTTTTGACTTTATTGTGTCGGCGCAAGGCGTGTACTTTCTGGAGGCCAACTCCAAACCGGGCCTGGCCTGCGACAGCTTCCTGACGTGCATGCTGCGTCAGCGTGGCATGAGCCTCGCGGACTTCGCCGTGCTGTGCTTTGAGGATGCTTCGCGGCAATGGCGGCGCAAAGTCGACATCGATTATGCGACGGAAGTGGCACGGGAGGCGCAAACCCAACCGGCCAGCGCGCAAGCATGATTCAGTTGATCGTACCGGCGCAGCGCGGTCGCTTGCTCGACCGCATGGCGCAAGCCATTGCACGTATCGCCCGGCAGCAGCGCCTGACCGACCAGCCGATCCAGGTCACCCACCGGCCCGTCAGTGCGGTGGGTACACTCACCGACAGCCTGCGCGCGGCGTTGCCCGACAGCCTGAGCCTGTTGCTGGTGGGGGACCGCAGCTATGCCGGCATGATGATCAAGCGCCAGCCTGGTTGGCAGCAGCTGGCGGCTGTCGCCGGCCTGGCCACCGAAGATTCGTTGTTGTGGGTCAACAGCCAGAGCCCGTACGCGTCGCTGGGCCAGTGGGTCGAGGCAATGGGCAACGCGCCCACAGCGCCGATGGTGGGCGGCGATGGTTCCAATACCCAGGACCACCTGCTGTGGCGGCTGCTGCAAGCCTCGTTGCATTTGGACCTTCAATACGTCCCCTATCAAGGCAGTGGTGCCGCCTCGGTACAGTTGGTGGATCGGCGCATCGAAGCCCATGTGAATTCGGCCGGCGAAGAAATCGAAAACTGGCGGGCGGGGCGAGTGAGGCCGCTGTGCCTGTTCTCTGAGCACGCGCGCACCTACACGGGGGCCACGCCTGCCGGTGTCGGAGCCGCCGAGGTTCCCAGCGCCGCCGCCCAAGGTGTCGATCTGTGCTACCGCTCGACCTATGGGGTTTTGGCTGCGGCAGATTGCCCGCCGCGTGATGTCAGGGAAGGCGCGCAGTTACTCGCCAATGTGTGTGCAACCGATGATTGGCAGGCCTTTCTCGCCGCCGAGTACCTCAATGCCGGCTATCTGTCGCCGGCACAGTTCGAGGGGTATTTAAAAAACGACTTTGACAGGCACGCGACACTATTGTCAGGTGTGTCGCTACAGTCGCCATCCGTCTACGGTTCCCGGCCGTCTCGGGCAAACGGATGAAACCGAACGTACAAGGAGAGACGTTATCCATGACCGCTGCCACTTCTGCGCGCATTGCGTATCCGCCCTTATCGCCCACGCTGACGGCTATTCGTGAGCGGGGCTTTTTGATTTGTGGTGTCAACGTGCACCTGGCCGGCTTCGCGTTGCCCGAAAGCCCCAGCCGCTGGAGCGGTTTTAACGTCGACTACGGCCACGCCATCGCCGCCGCGATCTTTGGGGACCCCAGCCGTGTGCAATTCGTCCCATTGGACGCCGGGGTACGGTTTCATGCATTG
The DNA here is from genome assembly GCF_005938045.2 of Pseudomonas sp. KBS0710. Classification (GTDB taxonomy): domain Bacteria; phylum Pseudomonadota; class Gammaproteobacteria; order Pseudomonadales; family Pseudomonadaceae; genus Aquipseudomonas. The sequence goes on from NZ_VCCF02000001.1 coordinate 603,541, forward strand.
GCCACGGGCGAAGTCGACGTGCTGGTCAGGAACGCCAGTTGGACGATGACCCGTGAATGCAGCCTGGGCATCGAGTTTGCCGCGACGGTGTTTTATGAAACCCAAGGCGCCATGGTCCGGCTTGAGCGGCAGGCGCAATCGCTGCAGGATCTGGACGGCTGTACGCTGTGCATTGTGCGGGGTGACGCAGGCGACAACCACACCACCAGCGGGCAGAACATTATCGAGTACTTCACCCGCCATGGCCTGGCGTTCGAGAAGCTGTATGTACACGATGACGACGAGGCCTTGATGGCCTATCTCGAAGGTCGATGCGATGTTTTCACCAGTGGCGTCTGCGGCCTGCACGCCGAACGGATGCGGCTGGGCGCGCCGGAGCAGCACGTTATCTTGCCCGACGTCGTGGCCAGGGAGCCGCTCTCGTCGGCGGTGCGTGAAGGGGATACGCAATGGGCCCGGGTGGTCTGCTGGGTGCATTTCGCGCTGGTTGCCGCCGAGGAGTATGGCCTGGATGCCGAAGCGGTAGCTCGCCTGCTTCACGCTCCGGTGTCGGGCGCCGAGCTGCCCTGGGAAGCCCGCCGACTGCTGGGGCTGGAAGGCGACCTCGGTGCACTCCTGGGCTTGCGCAGCGACTGGGCCGCGCACGTGATCGCCAAGGTGGGCAATTACGCAGAGATTTTTGCTCGCAACTTCGGTGAGGAGTCCGACCTGCAAATGCCCCGTGGCCTGAATAAACTGTGGAACCAGGGCGGCCTGCTGTATGCGCCGGTCTTCAACTGACAACAATAATGACAGCGGCCAGCCCGACAGGAAGCAGCAATGACGAGTAACAAGGCAGTGTTCACCGAGGGCTCGTTGCTTCGGCATATGGTGATCATGACATGCACCAGTGCCACCAGCCTTTTGTCGATCTTTTTGGTCGACATCCTGACAGTCGTCTATATCGCAATGCTGCGTGACGATGCGTTGCTGGCGGCGATTGCGGTGGCCAAGACGCTGATGTTTTTCATCACTTCCATGGTGCTGGGCGTGGCGGTGGCGGCAGGTACGGTGGTGTCCAAGCGCTTGGGCGCCGGCGAGCCGCAACGAGCACGCCAACTGGCGAGCACCGGGTTATTGCTGGCGGTTGTTGTGGCCGTGGTGGGGGCCGCTATCCAGTTGCTGTTCCTCGACGCCGCCGTGCATCTGCTGGGGGCCGACGGCAATGCGTTTGCGGCGGCCCGATCGTACTTGTGGATTACCCTGCCGGCGACTGTGCTGATGGCGGTGGGGCAAATGTGCGCGCAACTGCTGCGCACCGCCGGCCTCAGCCGCCAGGCCATGTGGATCATGCTGGCGGCCACCGCAGCCGTGGCGGTGGCTGACCCGGTGCTGATCTTCCTGTTCGACCTGGGGCTGGACGGTGCCGGTTATGCCTACGTGCTGTCCTGCACCATCACCGCGAGCGTAGGCGGGTACTACGTACATCGGGTGGCGCGCCTGACGTCGCGGCTCGAACCCGTGCAACTGTGGGCGGATATCGGGCATATCTGCCGCATCGCGGTCCCCTCTGTTTTTGGCAACTTGGCGACGCCGGTGGGCATGGCGTACTTGATGGCGACGGTGGCGCAATTCGGTTCACAGGCCTTGGCGGGCATTGCGGTGGTTGATCGGGTCATTCAATTCGCGTTCTGCGTGTTTTTTGTGTTGCCCGGCGCCCTGAGTCCCGTGCTGGCGCAGAACCTGGGTGCGCTGAACAAAGCGCGAGCGGCCCAGGCCATCCGCCTGACGTACTGGTTGGTGCTGGGATATGGGGCGGGTATTTCGCTATTGCTGGCCGTGTCGGCAGGCCTGATGGAGAGGCTTTTTCATGTGGAAGGCGAAGGCCTGTTGATTCTGCAGGCCTTCTGCCGGTTTGGTGGGGTGCTGTGGACAGTGATTGGTCTGCAGTTCATCGCCACCTCGGTCTTCATTACCACCGGCCGCGCCCTTTACGTCACGGTCTTTGGCTGGCTTCGCGCCAGCCTCGGGACGGTGCCGTTTGTCTGGTATGGCGCGCACACCCTGGGCAGTTCGGGCGCCTTGCTGGGGCAGTTGCTGGGTAATGCGCTGGTGGCGTTGGTCGCCTGCCTGATGGCGATGGTGGTATTGCGCAATGCATTGACTGAAATGGACGGGCCTGCATCCGCCACCCTCCTGGCCCGTCGCTAAAACCGGTGTTGAAGGGCAAGCGAGTAGGAAGCAGGGCCGACATCAGGTCCGGACACAATTGAAAAAAAGGAATTGATCAGTGGAAATTCGTGAATGGGTGGGCAACAAGAATCGATTCGTGGACACCTGCAACGAGCTGGGGTTGGGGCTTTTGCAAACGTATTGCTGCGAACCTGAGCAACAGTTCGTCGACATCGAACGCCGGCTGGATCCCCAGGTCGGCTACATCATCAAGCCCGCGACGGATCGTACTCGGTTCGAAGACCAGCGCCGGCGCTTCTACCGTCTACCGGACGTTGCGGCCTTGCAGCAGTTCATGGCCTCGGACGTCGGAAAGGCGATGATCGGCGAGGAATACCAGGTCCAGGAATACATCGATTTTCATCGCGCCAATGTGGCGTACTACAACGTCACCTTCGAGGTTGCAGAGGTTGTACGGCCACGCTTGGTGACCCGGCAGATCCTCAACCTGTCAGCCATTCATAACAACTGTGAAGCCTTGCACTGGGGCAATGCCAGCGTGGCCGACCTGCAGGCCGTGGAGGAGGGCGTTGCCGGGTGCCGGCAGTTGGTTGCGCATTACCACCGTGCCGGTTATCGCGGTGAAATCGGCATCGACTTCGGGATGGCGGATGGGCGTTGTTTTTTCCTCGAGGCCAACGCCAGGGAAAATAACGGCACCCGCCTGCATACCCATCTGCAGGCGCTGGATGTCGATGCCAAACGCCAGGGGTTCCTGTTCATGCGCAATATTCCCTTCCGTCTGATGCAGGAAGAAAAAGCCCGGCGTGGTGAATCCCCCGATATTGCGGGCGTCATCGATTGCGGCGATCGCCAGCTGGTCCTCGGCGACCCTCAGCGGGTCATCGCACCCCTGGTGGCCTTGCTGGAAGCAATGACCCGTCAGCAACCGCCCTTCCCTTATTGATCCCTGCTTGCGCGCCTCTCCTTCATACATTTTTTATGGGCTGGAATTGAAATGACTGAGTTTGTACTTGCCATCCATGGTGGCGCTGGCACGCTGAAACGCGGAACGATGGCGCCTGAGCAAGAGCAGCAGCATCGAGCGGCCCTTGAGCAGGCCTTGTTGGCCGGGCACGCCGTGTTGCAGCAGGGAGGCAGCAGCCTCGACGCCGTGGTCGCCGCCACACTGGTGCTGGAGGATTGCCCACTCTTCAATGCCGGGCGTGGGTCGGTGTTTACCCACGAAGGCTTGCATGAAATGGATGCCGCCGTGATGGACGGCCAGACCCGGCGCGCCGGGGCCATTGCCGGGATTTCCCAGGTGCGCAACCCGGTGTTGGCCGCACGACGGGTGATGGAGCAAACCGGGCACGTGCTGCTGTGCGGCGCCGGCGCCGAAGCGTTCGTACGCGACCAGGGCCTCGACACCGCCGACGCTGCCTATTTTCACACCCCGTTGCGCTGGGAACAGCTGTTGGCGGTGCGTGAGACGACCCAGGCGATACTGGACCATACCGAGCTCAAGGCACCGAGCGAAACCAAGTTCGGTACGGTTGGCGCGGTGGCGTGCGACGGCGCCGGCAACCTGGCTGCCGCGACCTCTACGGGCGGCCTGACCAACAAACGTTATGGACGGGTCGGTGACAGTCCCATCATCGGCCAGGGTACCTATGCCGATACCCAGGTGGCCGTGTCGGCAACCGGCATGGGTGAAGCGTTCATGAAGGCCATGGCCGCTTATGATGTGGCGGCGCGTATGAAGTATGGCCACGCGAGCCTGGCCGATGCAGCCCATGCGGTTATCCATGACTCGGTGCTGCAGTTCGGCGGCTATGGCGGCTTGATAGCTGTGGACCATCAACGAAATGTCACCCTGCCGTTTAATACCGAAGGCATGTATCGCGGGGTCATTCGCAGCGATGGCCGCCCCCATGTGGACATTTACCGGGCGTAAATCCTGTCTCTATTACGCCATTGGGAGGGCGTAGAAAGCCGCCTGCAAAGAGGCGGCTCATTGGCGGGTTTCAGCCAAACCGCCCGGTAATGTAATCCTCGGTCTGCTTCATCTTCGGCGTGGTAAAGATCTGATCGGTCTTGCCATGCTCAATCAATTCGCCCATGAACATAAACGCGGTGCTGTCCGACACCCGCGCGGCCTGCTGCATGTTGTGGGTCACGATGATCACCGTGTACTGCGCCTTCAGCTCCGTAATCAACTGCTCGATGCGCCCGGTGGAAATCGGGTCGAGGGCGGAGGTCGGTTCGTCCAGCAGCAGCACTTGCGGACGCAGCGCGATGGTACGGGCGATGCACAAGCGTTGTTGCTGGCCACCGGAGAGGCTTTGGGCGCTCTGGTTGAGTTTGTCTTTGACCTCATCCCACAGCGCACCGCCACGCAGGGCTTGTTCGACGCGGTCGTTCATTTCGCGGCGCGAGAGTTTTTCGTGGTGACGCACCGCGTAGGCGATGTTGTCGTAGATCGACATCGGAAACGGCACCGGCTTCTGGAACACCATGCCCACGTGGCTGCGCAGGCGGTTCATCGAGTAGCCGGGGGCGAGGATGTTTTCGCCGTTGAGCAGCACCTCACCGCGCGCTTCCTGCTTGGGGTACATCGAGTAGATGCGGTTGAACACCCGCAACATGGTGGACTTGCCGCAGCCGGAAGGGCCGATGATGGCGGTGATGCGTTTTTCCGGGATATCCATGTCGATGGATTTGAGCGAGCGTTGGTTGTTGTAGAAGAACTCCAACCCACGCACCTGGATTTTGGTTTTGTCGCAAGCAATGCCGGTGGCGTCCATCAGTGAGACCTATTGCGTAAAAGAATCAGGCGGGATGCCAGGCTGAGTACCAGCACGAACAACGTCAGGACCAACGCACCCGCCCAGGCGAGTGCATGCCAGTCGTCGAAAGGGCTCATGGCGTACTGGAAAATAACCACGGGCACGCTGGCGATCGGCTTGAGCAGGTTGCTGCTCCAGAACTGATTGCCAAAGGCGGTGAACAGCAGCGGTGCGGTTTCGCCGGTGATGCGGGCCAGGGCGAGCAGGATGCCGGTGACTACGCCGGCGTTGGCCGCCCGCAGCACAATTTGCAGCGTCAGCTTCCACTGCGGCACGCCGAGTGCCAGGGCCGCCTCGCGCATGGTGGAGGGTTGCAGCTGGAGCATTTCATCGGTGGTGCGCACCACCACCGGAATCACCAGCAGCGCCAGCGCCAGCGCACCGGCGATGGCAGAGAAGCCGACCTGATGATTGGTCAGCAGGTTCAGCGGCAGGATGACCCCGGTGTAGATGAACAAACCCAGCACGATCGAGGGCGCCGACAGCAGGATGTCATTGATGAAACGCACCGTAGTCCCCAGGCGCGAATGGCGTGCGAATTCTGCCAGCCAAATACCGGCCATCAGCCCGATGGGCGTACCGATCACCAGTGCGATAGCCGACATCAACGCGCTGCCATAAAACGCATTGGCCAGGCCGCCTTCGGTGCCGGGCGGTGGCGTCATCTGGGTAAACAGGCGCAGGTTCAGGGCCTGGAAGCCGTTGATGATGGTGGTCAGCAGAATCCACGTCAGCCACAGCAAGCCAAAGGCGGTGGCGCCGCAACTGAGGAGCATGGCCACGCCATTTTTAATTGCACGTTTGTGGTACAGGCGTTCGTTGGCGTTCATAGCCCTTCCTTGCGCGACAAGCGCATCAGCAGCAGCCGCGCCAGCGCGAGCACGACGAAGGTCACGATAAACAGCAGGAAGCCCAAGGCGATCAGCGCAGAGCGATGCAGGTCGGTGTAGGCCTCGCTGAACTCGTTGGCGATGACCGAGGCGATGGAGCTGCTGGGCATCAGCAACGAGGCGGAAAACTGTTGCGCGTTACCCAATACGAAGGTCACCGCCATGGTTTCGCCGAGGGCGCGGCCGAGGCCGAGAAAAATACCGCCGACCACCGCCGAGCGGGTGTAAGGCAGAACAATGTCCCACACCACTTCCCACGTCGTGCTGCCCAAGGCGTAGGCGGATTCTTTCAACTGCGTGGGCACGCTGCGAAACACCTCATGCATCACCGAGGTGATAAACGGCATGATCATCACCGCCAGCACAATTCCGGCGGTGAGCATGCCGATCCCCAGTGGCGGCCCCTGGAACAACGAGCCCACAAAGGGCAGGGCGCCCAGGTAATCATTGATCAACGGCGACAGGTGTTCGGCCATAAATGGCCCGAACACGAACAGGCCCCACATGCCATAGATGATCGACGGGATACCGGCTAGCAACTCAATCGCCGAGGCCACCGGCATTTTCAGCCAGGGCGGCGCAACTTCAGTCAGAAAAATCGCGATGCCGAAACTCACCGGCACGGCAATCAGCAAGGCGAGAAAGGAGGTGACCAGGGTGCCGTAGATCGGCACTACGGCACCAAAGTGGTTATTGACGGCATCCCACTCGGTGCTGGTGATGAAACCGAAACCAAAGGTCTTGAACGCCAGCCCGCCGCCCCACAGGGTCGAGGCGGCAATAGCGCCCAGCAGCGCCAGTACCAGCATGGCGGCGCCGAACATCGAGCGTTTGAACCACAGGTCGTGGCGTTGATCGCGGGCGGCGCGGCGGTCGCCCCCGGTGTCGCTCGCGTGAGTAGTCATAACCAGGGTGTGGACCGTGTCGTTCATATCAGAGGGGCTCAGCGCCTTCCTCAGTGATCGAGGAAGGCGGTCGTAGGGCGTATCAGTGGACGAAGTCAGACTTCCAGTAATCTTCGATTCGCGACACCAGGGAGCCCGGCAATGCGACGTAGTCCAGGGCTGCAGCCTGTTCCTGGCCTTTTTCCAGCGACCACTTGAAGAAGCTGAACGCCGCCTGGCTTTGCTCGGCATTCTTGGGCTGCTTGTACATGATGATCCAGGTGGTGGCCGTAATCGGCCATGCGCCTTCACCTGGGGCGTTGGTCATGATCAGGTTGAAGTCTTTGGCACTGGCCCAGTCGGCGGTGTCGGCGGCGGCCTGGAACGCCTTGGCGTTAGGCTCGACGAACTTGCCGGAGGCATTCTTCAGTGAGGCAAAGGTCATTTTGTTCTGCAGGGCGTAGGCGTATTCCACAAAACCGATCGAGTTCTTGATCTGCTTCACGTAGGCCGAAACGCCTTCGTTGCCCTTGCCGCCCACACCGACCGGCCACGGCACGGTGGTGCCGAAACCAATCTTGGTTTTCCAGCTGTCGCTGACTTTGGCCAGGTAGTTGGTGAAGTTATACGAGGTGCCGGAGCCGTCCGAACGGTGCACCACGGTGATGTTCGCGCTTGGCAGCTTCACGCCAGGGTTGAGTGCGGCGATGGCCGGGTCGTTCCAGGCCTTGATGTCACCGAGGAAGATTTTTGCCAGGGTGTCGCCGTCGAGTTTCAGCTGGCCTGCGGCCACGCCTTCGACGTTCATCACCGGCACGATGCCACCGATCACGCTGGGAAACTGACCCAGGCCGCCGGCTTTAAGATCGTCAGCCGACAGTGGCGCGTCGGAGGCGCCGAAGTCCACGGTGGCTGCCTTGATCTGGGCGATGCCGCCGCCGGAGCCGATCGACTGATAGTTGATGCGGTTGCTGGAATTCTTGCTGTAGTCCTGCGACCACTTGGACAGCACCGGGTAGACGAAGCTGGAGCCGGCACCGGTAACGTCGGTGGCGTGGGCCATGCCGCTCAGGCACAGGGCGCTCAACAAAACAGACAGACTTTTTTTAGTCGGCAACATCACGACAACACCTCAAGGGAAGGGGTAAGTGGGTAGGCCCACCTGTCTAAGACGTGACGATTTAATTCCTGATATGTTGCTGTTTAATGACGGTTTGGCTTTATGAAGAAACATTTAGAAATGTTTGCCTGGGTGGCAGCGAGCCTGGCCGCTGCCACCCAAGCGGTGTTACTTAACTGCCTTTTTGATCAATCCCCGCCTGTAATTCCTGGCTATCACTGTGCCCGCCAACCCGCAGCGGCCCCAGGTTGAAAGCCTGATCCTTACGTGTGGCGTCGTCCTGTTTTTGAGTGAGTTCGTCCTTGGCGCCCAGCGCCAGGTTGACCGGCGATTTCGACAGATTCAGCCCGACATCGGCGCGATAATCGCTGCCCGTCAACGTGGTTGCCGTCACCCTGGAACCGCCCAGCTCGACTTTGCCGCTTTCGGCGCTGATCCGCGCGCCGGTCAGCAGCGTGTCGCCCGCCACCGCAAGGTTTACGCCCTGAGCACCGCGAATGCCCGAGGCCTGAGTCACGCTGTCTTTCACCCCATGGCTGACATCCAGGTTCAACGTCGGCGTGTAGCTGGTGTTGCCGCTCTTGTCACCGAACAGTACGTTTTGCGCGGTATCGGCCACCTTGCTGCCGGCGGTGTCCTTGCCGCTGACGGTGTAGCTGTCGCTGGTTTTTGGCCAGACTTTGTCCTTGAAGCTGGACAGGCGCGTGCCCAGTGCATCTTTCTTGTCCGCGAGGTAGGTCTTGGCCTGGTCCACGCGGGTGCCGATGGCGCCACGGGGTTCAGGGTTGACCTCGTAGCTGCCACTGCGGCTGAGCTTTTCGCCCAGGCGCTCCTTGGCGTTGACCACGCTGTCCTTGGCCGAAGCGAGGCGCTCGGTGCCCTTGTCGACGGCGTTTTCCAACTTCTCCCGATGCTTGTCGAACGCGCCTTCAGCCTTGGCTTGCACCTTGTCCTTGAGCGGGCCGGTGGTCTTGGCGAGTTTGTTGACCACGCCGGGTTGGTTTTTTTCGACATCAAGCTTGGCGTCGACGTTGACCTGGGTGCTGCTGACGTGGTCTTGGCGGCTCTCGACCACAAGATCGCCGCCGACTTTACCGTTGACCTGATCAGCCTCAATCCGCGCTCCCGCCAGACGGGTATCACCGGCACTGTTGATCGCCACGCTATCGGCCTTGATCAGGCTGTCGTGCTGGGTGGTGCCTTGCACCTTGTCCACATCGATTTTGGCGCGGGCATTGATGCCGAGTTGGGTCTTGGGTACGTCGTGTTCACCAGCGTCGGCCAAGGTGGTTTTACCGCCGCTGCCACCTGCGCCCAAGGTGACGCCCCAACTGTTGTGGGCCTGGGTGGACTGCGCCGACTCTTGCAGGATGGCGCCGTTTTGCGCATCGAGGCTGACCGTTTTGGCGGCGATCTGCGTACCTTGCAGATGGAGATCGTCGGCGCTGGTGAGGCTCACATTGCCCTTGCTGTGCAACTGCCCGACCACCACGCTCTGATCGTTTTCCGCCACCTTGCCGATGTTGAAGTTGGCGCTCAGGCTGCCGGTCTTGCCGCTGCTTTCGGCGCTGCTGGTTTTGCCGGCGCCGCCGCTCAGGCCGCCGCCGAGGTTGCTGCCATTACTGACATGCGTGCTGGTGGCCGCTTGCAGGTCCAGCTTGCCGCCAGCGTTAAGGCTGATATCACCGCTGCTGTCGATCTGCGTGCCTTGCAGGGTCATGTCGGCGCCGCTGCTGAGCTGAATCGGCCCGCTGCCCTGGATCGTCGCAACCCGCGCCTGGCCGTCCTGGGTAGTCAGCTGCTTGTTATCCAGTTGCACACCGGCGCCGACGTTGACGTTGGTGCCGTCGGTGCCCGGTGCGGTGCCAACGGTCAGTGAACCATTACCGCGCAGGCTGTTGCTGGTGCTGCTCTGCGTGTCGTTGGCTTGATTGAGTGCCAGCTCGCCACCGGCCTTGACGCTGATGCCCGCCTGGCCACCGTTGAACTGGCTGCCTTCATAGCGCGCATCGCCCTTGGCTGTGATGTTCACGCCTTGAGTACCTGCGTAGCTGCCGACCACTGCGGTGCTGCTGGCTTCGCGCACATCGCTGCTGCCGCCTGCGCCGCTGCCGCGCACGTTCACGTCTTCACCGGTGGTGGTGTAGACCCGCACGCCGGCCTTGGCGTCCACGCTTTGTTCACTGCTGCTGTGGGTGTTGGCGGCGGCGCTGGCGATATGCTCGCCGGCATCGATCTTCAGCCCACCATCGGTGGCGCGGTACTGAGTGCCTTCATCCTGCAACTTCCCGGCAACATCGACTTGCACCTTGGCGCCACTGAACTGGCTGACCACCGCCGTGCTGTCCTGCTGGGCGCGGGTCTTGTTGGTGTGGCCGACTTCCACGTCCAGCCCGACATTCGGCTGCTCGAAGGCATCGAGCAAACCGGGCTGATGGAATTTGGCCTGGGCCACACCTTCGACGGCTTTTTCGATCGGCCGGGTGATGCCTTTGTATTCGACATTGGCGCCGACATCGGCGGTCCAGCCGTTCTCTTTGTGGGTGCTGGTCTGGCTGTTATGTGCCGCCTGGTTATCGAAGGTGCCGGCGTTGACCAGCAATTCGGAGCCTGCCTTGACCTGCGCGCCCTGGCTGGTGAGGGTGTTGCCGGCGTTGAGGGTCAGCTTGCCGGCCGCTGCGACGTTGCTGGTTTGCGCGGTGGTGTTGCTGCTGCTGTCGTGGCTGCTTTGATGGCTGAACTGTGCGCCGTTGCCAGCCTTGTCCAGGCCGCCGGTGTAATACACACCACCGCCGGTGGTGCTCTTGTCGGTGGTGTTGCGCGTGCTGTTATCGGTCGTCAGTAACTCGACGTTTTTGCCGCTCAAGGTTGCATCGCCGTGGGTGGCTTGGACGTCGGAACCCTTGATGCTCAGATTGCCACCGGCCGTGACCGCGACGCTGGCGCCGCTGAGGCTGGAAGCTTGCTGTTTGGTGGTGTCGGTGTTGCTGGTTTGCTGCTGGTCCTCAAAGCTCACACCCGCGCGATACTGGCGGGTGCCAGCGGCGGTTTCCTTGGCGTAGCCATCAAAACCACGGGTGTGAGTGGTGGTGGTGTCGTGTGTGGTGTTGTCAGCCGAAGCGATCTTGATGTCGCCCTTGGCGTCTGCCTGCAATACACCCGCGGCCGACACCTGCGAGCCACTGACCTGAATGTCCTTGGCGCTTTGCAGCTTGAGGTTGCTGTCCGAGCGCAGGTTACTGGCCACGACGGTGCTGCCCTTGAGGTTTTTGCGGCTTTCATCCTTGGAGATGCCGAAGAACTTGCTGTCGTTGCTGTAGCTATTGTCGTGGGACGTGTCTTTTACGCCGTCGATCACCAGCGAGCCTTTGTCGCTGATCACGCTGGCCTGCTTGCCGCCGCGCGCCTGGCTGCCGCTGATGCGCACGTCGTCGGCCTTGACGATCAGTTTGCCGTCGGCGTTGACCTTGCTGCCGGTGTTCAGGGTCTTGCCCTTGTCACCGTCGCCGCTCTTGCCAAAGAAGCTGCCGCCGGTCAGGTCGCCGGAGTAGGCGTTGTCGCGGCTAAGCTGGGTGCGGCTGGCGCTGGCGATCTGCACTTGGCGGCCGGTCAATTGAATATCGCCCGGTGTTTTCAGTTCGGCGCCTTGCAATTGCAGTGTCTGCTGGCTGGTCAGCTCCAGGGTTTTACCGGCCTTGAGGCTGCTGGTGACGCTGCGTTGCTCGCTGGAAGATTTGTCCCAGTTGGCTTTCCACAGATGTTTGCGATGGTTGCCCTGATCGCGGGTTTCATGGGTTTCGGTGGCGGCGTTCACCTGCAGGTCGGCGCCGCTGTTCACGCGCAAGGCATTGCCCGCTTCGACCTGGCTGGCCTTGATCTGGGCCTTGGCGCCGGAAGACAGCGTTGCATCCTGCTGCGCAACCACTTTGTTACCGTGCTGGCGCGAATCTTTGTCGGTGGTGGTGCGGTCGTAGGTTTCGTAGGTGAACAGGAAGTTGCTGTTGTTCCACTGTTCACGTTTTTCCTGGAGCTTGCGGCTTTCCAGGCTGCTGAGGGTCAGGTTGCGACCGGCGTCGAGCTTGACATTGCGCCCGCTGACGTCGGTGGCGGCCATGTGCAAGTCCTTGGCGCTGTGCAAATCCACATCGCCGTGCTGACTTTGCACACCGGCGCGGGTGGCGTCCAGGCTGTTGGCGTGGACCTGGCCGCTGATGTCGAGGTCGCCGGCCGAGCTGACCTTGACCCCGTCGCGACCTTCCACCTGCACGGCGCCTACGCGCACGCCAGCCCCTTCGGCGGTGCTGATGATGTTGATGCGCCCGGCCTGCATGGCACCGAACAGGCTGGCGTCGATACGCTGGTCCTGGGTTTTGCTGGTCGGGTCGACCTGACGCACTTGGCCGCTGGCGAAATCGACCTGGTTGCGGCCTGCGGTGAGATTCAGTTGATCGCGGGCACTCAAGCGCCCGTCGCTGTCGATGCGTGGCGCGATCAGGTTGATCGAGCCCTCGCGGTTTTGCAGACCCTGGCCGTGTACCGTCAATTGACCGCTCGCGTCGCGGGTGTTCAAGGCTTGCAGCTTGCCGTCATTGAGCTCGGGGCGGCCCACCACCAGGTTGGCGTTCGGCGTGTTGATGAAACTGCCGCCATTCACCGAAATGCCGTTGGGGTTGGCCAGCACATAATCGGCCGCCTTACCGAAAATCTCCTGGGCGCCATTTAAGGTCGAGGCGTTGCGGCTGATCACTTCGTTGAGGATCACGCTCGCTGCCTGGCCCTGGAACTGCGGGTTCGCCGCCAATTGCCCGGCGAGTTGCGACTGGCCGGCCTGCAGGGCGTTGTTCAGCACCACGCCCTGGCGGTCGACGTTGTAGTCCAGGAACTGGTTATGGGACAGGCCGCCGGCATTCGGCGCGACGATATTGACGATGGGCACGCCTTGCTGGTTTTGCAATTGCGGTATACCGCCAGGCCCTTCGACCACGGTGATACCGGCGGCCAGTACCAGCTGCGGCAGCAGGAACAGGCTGGCGATGGCCCAGCGCAGTTTGCCCTGGGGTGAAAGGTGAAACATGTGGGTGTCAGTCGGCATAAGTAAGTTCGCTCTGTGTTGGCTGATCCGCCTCGTGCGTTGTTCGTTGCAACGCTACTGGGGTGGTCAGGTACGGCGGTTGTTTCAGGCTAATCGGGTGTTGGTTTAAATCTGCAAGCTAAGTCGCGTCAGCCAGACCTCCGGCTCCTGGCCAAAGCCGGTTGGCGTGTTCAAGTTGCGTTGGTAATCGAAGTCGAGCTGCACGTTTTTCCAGCTCAGGTTGAGCCCGGCACTTGCGCCGCTCAGGCGTTGGCCTGGGGCGCCGTATTCGCGCTTGACCCAACCGTTGTCCAGGCCCAGGCGCGGGGTGATTTTTACCGGTAGGTCGCTGTTGAGCGGCAGGCGCAAGGTGTTGCGCCACACCGCACCGATGGCGCCGGAGGCACTGTTTTCGCGGTAGCCACGCACGGCCGAATCGTCGGTGCCCAGCAGTTGTTCGATGGCGGGCAAGCGGTCCGGGCTGTATTGCGCGGACAGCTGGCTCTGCCACTGCCAGGGTTGCGTGCGCCATTGGCCGTTACGCCATTGGGTCAGGTTGGCGCGGTACTTGTGGAACTGCGCTTGCGGCAGGTTTTTCTGCACTTGGTCAGCATCGCGATCAGCGCCGAACCAGGTCAGGCCCTGGGCGTAATTGACGTCCAGGTTCCACACCGCGCTGTTGAGCCAGAACAGATTCAAACCGGCCTCGGCCACGCTCAGCGTTGGGCTCTGGATGCCCAGGCGGACCTTTTGCAGGTAGCTGTCGACGTCCTTGTAGGCCAGTTGCAGGTTGGCGCTGAGTTGATGGCCCTGGTCGCGCCACAGCACGCGGTCGGTGCGCAGGCTGACCTGATCGGTACGGCCGCTGTTGTACAACGTGGTGCTGCTGACCTTGAGCGGAGAGCGGTATTCGGCATGGCTGGCGAACAGGCTGTAGGTCCAGTAACCGTAGGGGATCGAATAAAACAGGCTGTTGCTGCGGCTGTAACGCGGGCCGTGGTTGAGCGTGTCGCTGAAGCTCAGGTTGAGTGAATCGTTGAGTTGCAGCGGGCTGTCCAGGCTCAGGCTGATGGCGTTGCGATCACGCCCGGTGCCGGCGCTGCCGAGGTTATCCACCCCCAGGCCCAGCCCCCAACGTGAGGCAGTGCTGCGCGAACGCAGGATGATGCGCGAGGCGCCAGGTTCACTGCCGGGGGCGATATCGGCGGTGAGGTCCACCGAGCGCAGGCGGTTGAGCTGGTCCAGGCCTTGCTCCAGGTCGCGCAGGTTCAATGGCTTGCCGAGCAGCCCGGGGAAGGCGCCGGCCAGGGAGACGGGCAGGCTTTGGTCGGCGAGTTCAATGGCTTCGAGGTAGCCTTCTTCGACGTGGATATCCAGCGGTTGCCCGGCGGCCGGGGGGCTGATCAGGTACGGGCGGCTGGCGATATAACCGGCCTCGACGTACAGGCGGGTGATCTCGGCCAGCAGGCGGTTGATCTGGGTGACGCCCATGCACGGGGCCACGTAGGGCTCGATGTGTTTATTCAGCTCGGCCTTGCTGAACAGGGTGACACCGGCCACGCGTGTGCCATTGAGCGGCCAGCAGCTTTCATCCTTGCGGATGTCGGCAGGCACGGGCGACGTAACGGGTTGTGTGCCGAAACTGCCTCGTTGCATCTGCCGCTGGCGTTGTTCCAGTTGCAATTGCTGCAGGTCGCGCTGCTGTTGTTGCTGCAAGCGCAGGGCTTCCTGGCCGGGTTGTGGGCCATCGGCGGCGGCCACTGGCAGTGTGCAGAGGCAGAGCAGGGCGAGAGCCAGTGCGCGGGTAGGGCGCAAGCGTTCGGTTGAGGGCTGATTCGGCACTCGACATCCTTAACGTAGAAATACACACGATTCATGCCCCGGAGCCAAACCGTAAGCTCGGGGACTTGCCGCTCTTGAGTCATGTTTAAACGGATTGTTACATCGTCTGTAGGATTTATTACATAAAACGTGAGGAATGCCGCGTTATTCAGCAAATAAATGCACAAAATTAGTGCAGATTGCCGGGTGGTCGCTATCAGGCCCTTGTATTTACGGGGTAGGTAAGTCGATCAGGTGATGTGGGAGGGGTTTGATTGTTGCAGCAAGATGACTTAATCGGCGTGTTTATAGAGTCCTACGCCGTCGAGGTGGCTATCCAGCTGTATTGGCGTTGAAATTGACAGCTTTGCGACGGTGAAACCGGACAGTCACAATCAGGTTAAAAAGTCATAAAAGGACACGAAAAATCAGGCAAAGTCTTTGAAATTCCTGAGATTGTCCGACAATCCGAAGCATGAAAAACTCTTCATAAACGCCCCGCTCGAACGTTGGTAGTTTCCCCAGCGCTGCCCAATAATTCGAGTCCTAATAATGAATAACAAAACTCTTAAAAGCGCCTTGGCGCTCTCTATTTCGCTCGCCTCCACACAACTGCTCGCCGGTGGTTTTGCCCTCAACGAGCAAAGTGTCAGCTCAATGGGTACAGGCTACGCCGGACGCTCTTCCTCGGCCGACGACGCCAGCACGGTGTTCGGCAACCCGGCCGGCATGTCGCGCATCAAGCACAATGAAGTCAGCATCGGCGCGACTTACCTGGATGCCAAAACCAACATCAAGGATGCCAGCTCCTCACAAGGCGGCGCCGACAACCCTGGTACCAACAAAGGCGACATGGTCCCCGGCATTGCCGTGCCGATGGGTTACCTCGTGACGCCGATTGATGAACACTGGGCCTTTGGCCTTGGGGTCTACGCGCCGTTCGGCCTGGTGACCGACTATGAACACAGCTTCCAGGGCAATGGCTTTGGTAACAAGAGCAAGGTTCAGGTCCTCACCGTGCAGCCGACGGTCAGCTATGCGTTCAACGACAAGGTCTCGGTAGGTTTCGGCCCGACCTTCAACAAAATCACCGGCGAGCTGGACTCCAAAGTCCCGGCGTTTGGCTTGGGCACCGAGACGGCCAAGATTAAGGGTGACGACACCGCGATGGGCTTCAACGCCGGTATCCTGGTGCAGGCCCTGGACAGCACCCGCGTCGGCGTTACTTACCACTCGCAAGTGGTCTATCACCTGAGCGGCCATACCAACGCCTCGGGTGTGCTCTCGGATTTGCTCGACGGCGGGGCGCAGAAGTATGACGCCAAGCTGAACGTCACCACGCCGTCGTCCGTGGACTTCTCGGTCACGCACCAACTCACCGACGCCTTGACCCTCTACGTGGGCAGCACCTACACGCGCTGGAGCCAGTTGAAGAAAATCACGGTCAACAACTCTGGCGTTTCGGACATTACCGCTGAGCTGGCCGGCCTGAACTCCATCACCGAAGAGCAGCATTGGCACGACACCTGGTCCCACGCGATCGGCCTGTCGTACCAGCTCAACAAGCAGTTGGTGTTGCGTACGGGCTTCTCGGTGGACCAGACACCGACCAACAACACCGACCGTTCCGTGCGTATCCCCACGGGTGATCGCACCGTCTTCAGCCTGGGGGCCGGTTGGACGCCCGTCGACAACCTGACCTTCGACGTGGCCTATTCCTACCTCAAGGAAGAGCCGATCAAGGTGCGTGACAACAACCCACAGCTGGCGCTCACCTACGACGCCAAGTATGAAAACAGTGCCAATGGTTTTGGTGGTTCGGTGACTTACCGCTTCTGACCTGTGGATAACGGCAAAGGGCCGTTTTTTTGGCGTGGTCCTTTGCCGTAAGTTTTGACCTCAATGCTGTCAATCGCGGCGTGTCTTGGTTAGATTGAAGGCTAATCAGCTTTTAGGACACGGACTGTCATGACTACGCTAACGCCGATCATCGCGACCAATTCCCTCATTCTTCGCGCCGCCACGACCTCACCGCCGGCAGCGCTTGCTAACACCCTCGACGTCTCACCGGCCCGGCCGTCTTCCGTGGTCAGCCTCGGAAATCCCGTGGCCGACGTTATCGATCTCTATTCCAAAAACGGGCAGCTCCCCGGCCGCGAAACCGTGTGGGCCTGGGAAAACGATAATCAGGACGCAGTCACCCAGGCGATCAGCCAACGCTTCGGTTCAATCTCCACGGCTAGCCGTTACAGCGGCCTCGGTGCTGCGTTGGTGGATCAGTTCACCGGGGGCGGCGGGGCGGGGATTTCACAATCGGTGCTCAACACAACGGCAGAGCGTGCCGGTGATACGGGCGGGATCAAGGCCGACCAGGCGGTGTTGCACAGCAAGGCCGACAACCAAATCAGCCTCAGCATCAAGACCGCCAGCGGTAAGACGGTGACGTTCAGCCTGTTCAGTCAGAAAGACGGCTTGGGCGTGCAGGCCACCGTCGACGGCGGCGATTTGACCGCGGATGAACTCAAAGCCGTCGGCCAATTGGGGGCGGCGTTCCAGGCTTCGGTCGATGGGTTGACCGCCGTACCGCCGAAACTCGACCTGAGCAAACTGACCCAGTTCGACACCAGCGTGTTGGCGTCGGTGGACCTCAACGCCAAAGTCAAAACCCAGGGGGGCGAGGACATGAGCCTGACGTTCCACGCCGACAGCCAAAGCCGCACCACACGTATGAGAGGCCCGGCCGGCGACGTCGACCTGTCTGTGGACCTGAAAAACCGCGCAATCCTGGGTGACTCCAAACAGCAGGCCAAGGCGATGAAAACCTACCTCGCCCAGTTCGACCGGGTGCAACAGCGCGGTAGTGCCAATGCTGATTTGATGGCGATGTTCAAGGATGCGTTCAGCGCCATGAACAGCAACTATCCCCAAGGCGCTGGTGCAACGAATGCATTGAGCAACAACCCGACCGACAAAGGTTTGCTGACAGGGCTGGCGGACTTCAAGGCTTCGATCAAGCAGGCCGTCGGTGCGTCCAACGCAATGCGTCCTACGGAAGTCGACAGCTTCTCCTACACCGTGTCGCAGAAGACCCAGGTCAATGGCCGCAGCAGCGCGGACCGCAGCGTTACCCAGAACCAGCAGTCGGTGCTGTCGGCAAACTTCCACAAAAGCCTCAGCGGTGGCGAGCCACCGGTGTTGGATGGCACCCGCGAATCGCAGAACTACCTGTATGTGCAAGTGCAGGACAAGGCCAGCAGCACCGCGAGCTTCTCCTATAAGGATGGCCAACTGGCGAGTGCTTCTGTGTCGCAGTCGGCGGTGCAGAACACCCGGACCCAGAAGTACGAGATGGCCCAGTTGGTGTCAGACACGGTGGTGCCGAAAGAAGGCTCGTCCAAACGCGACTACCTGGCGTTGCTGGAGCACGCAGCCCAGGAGGTTAAAAAGTCCAAGGACGCGCTGGAGCAATCAACCTTGAAGGACGCCCTGGCGGCCATGCAGGATTCGGTGCTGCTAAAGGACTATCCCGCTGTACTGATGCGCTGAGGTTGCGCGCCATGAAAGCGGGAAGGCTCATCACGGGG
Organism: Pseudomonas sp. KBS0710; assembly: GCF_005938045.2. Classification (GTDB taxonomy): domain Bacteria; phylum Pseudomonadota; class Gammaproteobacteria; order Pseudomonadales; family Pseudomonadaceae; genus Aquipseudomonas. The sequence continues at coordinate 621,911 of NZ_VCCF02000001.1, forward strand.
CCTTCCCGTTTTTTTTGCCCGACAGGCGTGCGCCTGGATGCCAGATTAGGCTTTTGAATCGATTCGATATTCTGTAGCCTTGCGCAGCTTCAACCGTGCTTGATGAACACTATCACTTCGTCCGGCGGCGCCCGAAGGGCTCCAGAGCCGGTGGTACACTCGACTTTCGCGCTTACTGCGCTTGCAGGTCTTGCGAACATGACGCAAATTTCCGAACGCCTACTGGTTCAAGCTCACCTCGACGCCAAGCAGCCCAGGGCGCTGAGCGCCGATGAAGAGGCGAGCCTGCGCAGTGCCATCGCCGCCGAGCTCAAGGCTCAGGACGCGGTGCTGGTGGCCCACTTCTATTGCGACCCGGTGATCCAGGCCCTGGCCGAAGAAACCGGTGGCTGTGTCTCCGACTCCCTGGAAATGGCGCGCTTTGGCGCTGCCCACCCGGCCAAGACCGTGTTGGTCGCCGGCGTGCGTTTCATGGGCGAGACCGCCAAAATCCTTACTCCCGAAAAACGCATCCTCATGCCCACCCTGGAAGCCACCTGCTCCCTGGACCTGGGCTGCCCGGTGGATGAGTTCTCGGCGTTCTGCGACCAGCACCCCGAGCGCACGGTGGTGGTGTACGCCAACACCTCGGCGGCGGTCAAAGCGCGTGCCGACTGGGTGGTTACCTCCAGCTGTGCGCTGGAAATCGTCGAAAGCCTGATGGATAACGGCGAGACGATTATCTGGGGGCCGGACAAGCACCTGGGCACTTACATTCAGCGCCAGACTGGCGCAGACATGTTGCTGTGGGACGGCGCTTGCATCGTCCACGAAGAGTTCAAGTCCAAGCAGCTTGAAGACATGAAGGCACTGTACCCGGACGCCGCGATCCTGGTGCACCCGGAGTCGCCGACGGCGGTGATTGAATTGGCTGACGCGGTGGGTTCCACCAGCCAACTGATTGCCGCAGCCCAGCGCTTGCCGAACAAGACCTTTATCGTGGCCACGGATCGCGGCATCTTCTACAAGATGCAGCAGTTGTGCCCGGATAAAGTCTTTGTTGAGGCACCGACTGCCGGCAACGGCGCGGCCTGCCGCAGTTGCGCGCACTGCCCGTGGATGGCGATGAATACGCTGGAGCGCACGCTGCAGTGTTTGCGTGAGGGCAGTAATGAGATCTTCGTCGAGCCGTCGGTGATCCCGCACGCCGTGCGCCCGCTCAAGCGCATGCTGGATTTCACCCAGGCTGCGCGCCTCAAGCTGGCTGGCAACGCCTGATCCAAGGCGCACCCGGTCAAAAATGTGGGAGCGGGCTTGCTCGCGAATGCGGTGTGTCAGTCGATACATCTGGTGACTGAACCGACGCATTCGCGAGCAAGCCCGCTCCCACCTTTGGATCTTCACTCTTTCAGCGGTTACTTTTTCTGCTTGGGGATTCGCACCAGCTGCGTATCCGAGTAGATGTCATGCCAGCTGCGTTTGCGCTTATCAAACACCGACCAGACAAACCCCAGCCCCACGCACAACCACGACGCAATCGCCACCACAAACCGCAGCAGCGCCTGCCACAGGCTGATGCGCGAGCCGTCGGCGTTCTGTACGCGCACGCCCCACACCTGCATACCCAGCGTCTGCCCCGAGTGGGTCCAGAACTTGGCGAAAAAACCAAACAGCACGAAAAACAGAATCGTCGACAGCAGCGGGTCGCCGTCCAGCGCGCCGGACTCGGTGAGCGTGCGCATCCTGGCTTCGCCGATAAACGCCATCCACACCAGCTTGTAGATAAACGCCGTGACGATCAGCAGCGCGGTGCACAACAGGAAGTCATAGAACATCGCTGCCAGACGACGGCCCAGGCCAACGGCGGGGAATTCGCCTTGGGGGCTCAACAAAGGTTTGGGCATGGCCGTCTCTCTTGAGAAAAAAGCCATTTTACGAGCAAACGCACATAAAAAAGCCCCTGATGTCACCATCAGGGGCTTTTTGTCGCAGTAAGGATCAGCCTTCTGCTTGTACTTCGTCTGCTTGCAGACCTTTTTGGCCTTGAACCGAAACGAAGGTGACTTTCTGGCCTTCTTTCAGGCTCTTGAAGCCGTTGCCCTGAATAGCGCGGAAATGCACGAACAGATCCGGACCGCTTTCTGGAGTGATAAAACCAAACCCTTTCTCGTCGTTAAACCACTTGACGGTACCGCTCTGACGATTCGACATTTCTTCTTTCCTTTGACGCTAAAAATTAATGACAGCCCCTTTCACATGAAAGAGTACTGGGCTGGGTTGCAGGAAAGTAAGAGACGTCGAACGGGTTGTAGCAAACTTATAGCTACTGCCCAGGTCCAGGTTCCAAGCGACCCATGCAAACACAGTGGCTAAACTTTACGTCAACTAATACAGAAAAAACAAGCCCCGCAAACCCCCAGGTTTTGCTCGGCCATATGACACTTCGTTGACTAAAAGTGGATCCCACATATTCGATAGCGTTGCTCACTTGTTATAGGCGGGTGCCTATTAAAATGACTATCGTCAATGCACTCTTTTATGGCGGTTGCGTTACAAATTAGTGCGCGTTAACGCAACCGCGTTACTTATAGGAACAGTCAATCAGCCGCGGTAGTAACGTTGCGGTACAAATGGCATTTTACTTACACGTAATGGCACCTTTTTCCCACGTACCAACGCAGACACTTCGGTGTCCAGTGCGACAAATGCGCTGTCCAGGTAACCCATGGCCAGCGGGCCGCCCAAGGTTGGGCCAAAGCCGCCGCTGCAGACGCTGCCGATCACTGTGCCGTGTTCGTCGACGATTTCCGCCCCTTCACGCACCGGGGTACGTTCCTGTGGCAGCAGGCCCACGCGCTTGCGGCTTACACCGGCTTGCTGCTGGGTGAAGATGCGGTCGGCGCCCGGGAAGCCACCGGCACGTGCGCCATCAGCGCGACGGGCCTTGGAGATGGCCCACAGCAGGCTGGCTTCAATCGGCGTGGTCTCGGTGTTCATGTCATGGCCGTAGAGGCACAGGCCGGCTTCCAGGCGCAGGGAATCACGGGCGCCCAGGCCGATGGCTTGAACTTCGGTTTCGGCGAGCAGGCTGCGCGCCAGGCTCTCGGCATTGGCCGCCGGTACGGAAATCTCAAAACCGTCTTCGCCGGTGTAACCCGAGCGGCTCACGTAGCAGTCCACGCCCAGCAGGCGCAGGGTGGCGAACTGCATGAAGGTCATCTTGGTGACTTCCGGCGCCAGGCGCGCCAGCACTTTTACCGCTGCCGGGCCTTGCAGGGCCAGCAGGGCGCGCTCTTCGAACAGCGGCTCAATGCTGCACTGCTCGCCGATATGTTTGCGCAGGTGGGCCAGGTCCTGATCCTTGCAGGCCGCGTTGACCACCAGGAACAGTTCGTCGTTGCCCAGGTTAGCCACCATCAGGTCGTCGAGGATGCCGCCCTGGTCATTGGTGAACATGGCGTAGCGCTGCATGCCGACTGGCAGGTCGATGATGTCGACCGGCACCAGGGTTTCCAGGGCCTTGGCGGCATTCGCGCCGGTCAGGCGGATCTGGCCCATGTGGGACACGTCGAACAGCCCGGCCTGATCACGGGTGTGCAGGTGTTCCTTCATCACGCCCAGCTGGTATTGCACCGGCATGTCGTAGCCGGCGAAGGGCACCATGCGTGCGCCCAGCTCGATGTGCAGCGCGTGCAATGGGGTTTTCAACAGGGTTTCGGTGGACATGTTCAGCTCCTGAAAAACGTGCGGACGCGCTTGTAGGCGTCAGCACTCGATAATATTGACGGCCAAACCGCCACGGGCGGTTTCCTTGTATTTGCTTTTCATATCGGCGCCGGTCTGGCGCATGGTGCGGATGACCTTGTCGAGCGAGACAAAGTGCTGCCCGTCGCCACGCAAGGCCATGCGCACCGCATTGATTGCCTTGACCGAGCCCATGGCATTGCGCTCGATGCACGGTACCTGCACCAGCCCGCCAATCGGGTCGCAGGTCAGGCCGAGGTTGTGTTCCATGCCGATTTCGGCGGCGTTTTCCACTTGGGACACGCTGCCGCCCAACACCTCGCACAAGGCGCCCGCAGCCATGGAACAGGCCACGCCGACTTCGCCCTGACAGCCGACTTCGGCGCCGGAAATCGAGGCGTTTTCCTTGTACAAAATCCCGATGGCGGCAGCGGTGAGCAGAAAGCGCACCACGCCGTCCTCGTTCGCGCCGGGGATAAAGCGCATGTAGTAATGCAGCACCGCCGGCACAATCCCGGCCGCACCGTTGGTGGGCGCGGTGACCACGCGCCCGCCGTTGGCGTTTTCTTCGTTGACCGCCAGCGCATACAGGTTGACCCAATCCAGCACCGACAACGGGTCGCGCAATGCCGACTCGGGGTTTTTGCACAGCTGCCGATGCAACGCCGCCGCACGGCGCTTGACCTTCAAACCGCCGGGCAAGATACCTTCGTTGCGACAACCGGCATCCACGCAGTCCTGCATCACCTGCCAGATGTTCAGCAAACCGGCGCGGGTTTCCGCCTCCGGGCGCCAGGCACTTTCATTGGTCAGCATCACCTGGCTGATGGACAACCCATAGGTGGCGCAATGGCCAAGCAAGTCCTTGGCGTGTTTGAAAGGGAAGGTCAGCGGCGTGGTGTCTTCGACAATCCGGTCTGCGCCGGCAGCGTCTTCATCCACCACAAACCCGCCGCCGACGGAGTAATACTCGCGGCTGCGGATCTGGATACCGGCGGCGTCGAAAGCACGAAAAATCATGCCATTGGGATGGTAGGCGAGAGGCTTGCGAATCATCGCCAGGTGTTCTTTCTCGTTGAACGCAATGCTGTGTTCGCCGAGCAGGTTCAAGCGACCGTCACCGCGCATTTGCGCAAGGCGTGCGGCGACGGTTTCGGTATTCACGGTGTCCGGGTGTTCGCCTTCCAGGCCCAGCAACACGGCCTTGTCGCTGCCGTGACCTTTGCCGGTGGCGCCCAGCGAGCCATAGAGCTCCACCTTGATGCCGGTGGTGGCGCTCAGCAGGTTGTCACGCTTGAGGCCCTCGACGAATCGAGCGGCGGCGCGCATCGGGCCGACGGTGTGGGAGCTGGAGGGGCCGATGCCAATCTTGAACAGGTCGAACACGCTAAGGGACATGGTTGTTCTCCGGTTTCTTATTATGTGTTGGGTGTACTCGGTCAAATGGTGGAGGAGGACTATGTGGGAGCCGGGCTTGCCCGCGATGCAGGCACCTCGGTCTATCAGGTAGACCGAGGTGATGCCATCGCAGGCAAGCCAGCTCCCACACAAGCCAGCTTCTACATTAAATCGTGTACAACCTCAGTTACGCGTAGCTCTCGATCGACGGGCACGCACACACCAGGTTGCGGTCGCCGAACACGTTGTCGACCCGGCCAACCGGCGGCCAGTACTTGCCTTCGATCAACGACGCAACCGGGTACACCGCCTGTTCGCGGCTGTATGGGTGGCTCCATTCACCGACGATTTCAGCCGCCGTGTGCGGGGCGTTTTTCAGTGGGTTGTCGTCCTTGTCCAAGGTGCCGTTTTCGACTGCGCGAATTTCCTCGCGGATGGCAATCATGGCGTCACAGAAGCGGTCCAGTTCTTCCTTGGATTCGCTTTCGGTCGGCTCGATCATCAAGGTGCCCGCCACCGGGAACGACATGGTCGGCGCATGGAAACCGAAGTCGATCAGGCGCTTGGCCACGTCATCCACGCTGATGCCGCTGCTGTCTTTCAATGGGCGCAGGTCGAGGATGCATTCGTGCGCCACCAGGCCGTTGCTGCCGGTGTAGAGCACGGGGTAATGCTCTTCGAGGCGACGGGAAATGTAGTTGGCGTTCAGGATCGCCAACTGCGAGGCGCGCTTGAGGCCCGCGCCGCCCATCATGCTGATGTACATCCAGGTGATCGGCAGAATGCTCGCGCTGCCAAATGGCGCCGCGCACACCGCGCCTTCCTTGCGTTCCATGGCCGCGTGGCCTGGCAGGAATGGCGTGAGGTGGGATTTAACCCCAATCGGGCCAACGCCCGGGCCGCCACCGCCGTGCGGGATGCAGAAGGTTTTGTGCAGGTTCAGGTGAGACACGTCGCCACCGAACTTGCCCGGTGCGCACAGGCCGACCATCGCGTTCATGTTGGCGCCGTCGATGTACACCTGGCCGCCGTTGTCATGAATGATCCCGCAGATTTCGCGGATGCCTTCTTCGAACACGCCGTGGGTGGACGGGTAGGTGATCATCAGCGCAGCGAGGTGCTCGCGGTGCTCGATGGCCTTGGCGCGCAAGTCTTCGATATCGACGTTGCCGCGTGCATCGCAGGCGGTGACCACCACGCGCATACCGGCCATGTTGGCGGTCGCAGGGTTGGTGCCGTGGGCCGAAGACGGGATCAGGCAGATGTCGCGGCGTTCTTCGCCACGGCTCTGGTGGTAAGCACGAATGGCCAAGAGGCCGGCGTATTCACCTTGGGAACCGGCGTTCGGTTGCAGCGAGATCGCGTCGTAACCGGTGGCCGCGCAGAGCATGGCTTCCAGGTCAGAGGTCAGCTCCAGGTAGCCGGCGCTTTGTGCAGCCGGGGCGAACGGGTGCAAGGCACCGAATTCGGCCCAGGTCACCGGGATCATTTCGCTGGCGGCGTTGAGTTTCATGGTGCACGAACCCAGCGGGATCATGGTGCGGTCCAGCGCCAGGTCCTTGTCGGCCAGCTTGCGCAGGTAGCGCATCAGCTCGGTTTCGGAGTGGTAACGGTTGAACACCGGGTGGCTGAGGATCGGCGACTGGCGCAGCAGCGCCGCAGGCAAGGTGCTGTCAGTCGCAGCGAAGGCCGGCAGTGCCTTGCCATCGGCGAAGATCGCCCACAAGGCTTCGATATCGGCCTGGGTGGTGGTTTCGTCGACCGACAGGCCAACGCGCTCGGCATCCACTACACGCAGGTTGATGCGCTGGGCGCGAGCCTTGTCATGCAGGGCGGCGGTGTTGGCGCCCGTGTTGAGGGTGATGGTGTCGAAGAAGTTTGCCTGCTCAACCTTCAGGCCCAGGGCGGTCAAGCCTTTGGCCAGGATCGCGGTCAGCTGGTGAATGCGCTGGGCGATCTGGGTCAGGCCTTTAGGGCCGTGGTACACGGCGTACATGCTGGCAATGTTGGCCAACAGGACCTGCGCGGTGCAGATGTTGCTGGTGGCTTTCTCGCGACGGATATGTTGCTCGCGGGTCTGCATGGCCAGGCGCAGGGCCGGCTTGCCGAAACGGTCGACCGATACACCGACCAGACGGCCCGGCATATCACGCTTGAACGCATCCTTGGTGGAGAAGTACGCCGCGTGCGGGCCACCAAAGCCCAGCGGTACGCCGAAGCGTTGCGCGCTGCCGATGGCCACGTCGGCGCCGAATTCACCCGGCGGGGTCAGCAGGGTCAGGGCCAGCAGGTCGGCGGCCACGGCCACCAGTGCGTTGGCGGCGTGGAAACGCTCGGTCAGTTCGCGGTAATCAAACACATCACCGTTGCTGGCCGGGTATTGCAGCAGGGCGCCGAAGAATGCGCTGACGTCAGTCAGCTCACGCTCATCGCCCACTACCACGTCGATGCCCAGCGGCTCGGCACGGGTGCGCAGCACGTCGAGGGTTTGCGGGTGGCTGTGGATCGAGGCGAAGAAGGCATTGCTGCCCTTGTTCTTGCTCAGGCGCTTGCAGAAGGTCATGGCTTCGGCGGCGGCGGTGGCTTCGTCGAGCAAGGAGGCGTTGGCGATCGGCAGGCCGGTGAGGTCGCTGATCAGGGTCTGGAAGTTCAGCAGCGCTTCCAGGCGGCCTTGGGAAATCTCGGGTTGATACGGGGTGTAAGCGGTGTACCAGGCCGGGTTCTCCAGCAGGTTGCGCAGGATCGGCGACGGCGTGTGGCAGTTGTAGTAGCCCTGGCCGATGTAAGTCTTGAACAGCTGGTTCTTGCCGGCGATGGCCTTGATCTTGGCCAGGGCCTGGGCTTCGCTCAGGCCGTCTTCCAGGCCGAGCACGCTGGTGCCCTTGATGCTTTCCGGGATCACGCTGGCGCTGAGGGCTTCGAGGGAATCAAAGCCTAGGCTTGCGAGCATGTGCTGCTCATCTTCCTGACGCGGGCCGATGTGGCGGGCGATGAATTCGTTGGCGGTGCTGAGATTGATGGTCATGGTGCGCTCCTCAGGCTTCAGCGTTGGCTTTGATCAGGCGGTCGTACGCATCCTGATCCAGCAGTTTAGCTACCGCCTCGGCGTCGGCCGGTTTAAAGCGGAAGAACCAGCCTTCGCCCATTGGGTCTTCGTTGACCAGTTCCGGGCTGCCATCGAGCTTGTCGTTCACTTCGAGGACTTCGCCGTCCAGCGGCATGTACACGCCGCTGGCGGCTTTTACCGATTCCACGGTGGAGGCTTCGGCGCCCTTGTCGTAAACCTGCAACTCCGGCAGTTGCACGAAAACCACATCACCCAGCGCGTTCTGCGCGAAAGCGGTGATACCCACGGTGACGCTGCCATCGGCTTCGGCGCGCAGCCATTCGTGATCTTCAGTGAAACGCAACTCGCTCATGGAAACTCCTCAGGGCCAGATTCGTCTGGTGGACGGGATTGGAATAATGGGGAGTTGCTTAGCAATATTGCGGCCAATTTTATTAAGTCGTTATAAATCAAAGACTTAATTATTTTGGTTATTACGATATGATATTCAGCTGTAGCGATTTCGCTACACTCAGGCACACTAAAAAAAGCCTATGTGGATCAAAGCCTTGCATGGCACGTAAAAAACAGGGTTGTAGCGATATCGTTACGCTGTAGCGCTTTCAGTACAGCGAGTGTCGTTTCTAGACTAGATTTGGAATGCAGTCCATGTGGGAGCGGGCTTGCTCGCGAATGCGGTGTGTCAGGCAGCTCATTTGTAACTGATCCACCGCATTCGCGAGCAAGCCCGCTCCCACATTTTGATCTCTACATTTTCAAGGCTTATTGGGAATGCCGTACTTGCGCAAGCGATGGGCGATCGCCGTATGGGACGTTTGCAGGCGGCTCGCCAGTTGGCGGGTCGAGGGGTAACTGGCGTAGAGGGTTTCCAGCAGATTGCGCTCGAAGTCTTCCACTGCTTGTTCCAGGCTCTCGACTTCGCCGTCGTTCTGGCGGGCGACCGAGGTGCCGGCGATGTCCAGATCGCCAATGTCCACCAAGGTACTTTCGCAGATGGCGGCGGCGCGGAAGATCACGTTTTGCAACTGGCGCACATTACCCGGCCAGCGGTTACCCAGCAGCGCCGGGTAAGTGCCGGGCGCCAGGCGGCACACCGGGCGCTGGATCTGTGCACAGGCCTGCTGCATGAAGTAGCGCGCCAGCAGCAGAATGTCCTGGCCGCGCTCGCGCAGCGGCGGCACTTCGACGTTGAGCACATTAAGGCGGTAGAACAGGTCTTCGCGGAAGGTGCCCTCGCTGACCATCTTTTCCAGGTCGCGATGGGTGGCGCTGAGGATGCGCACATTCACCTTCACTTCACGGTCGCCGCCCACCCGGCGAAAGCTGCCGTCATTCAGAAACCGCAGCAGCTTGGCCTGCAAATACGGCGACATTTCACCGATCTCATCGAGGAACACCGTGCCCTGGTTGGCCAACTCCATCAGCCCCGGCTTGCCGCCACGCTGCGCGCCGGTAAAGGCGCCAGGCGCATAACCGAACAACTCACTTTCGGCGAGGTTCTCCGGCAACGCCGCGCAGTTCAACGCTAGAAACGGCGCACTGTGGCGCGCACTGATCGCATGGCAGGCGCGCGCGACCAGCTCTTTGCCTGTGCCGGTTTCGCCCTGGATCAACAGCGGTGCATCCAGCGCCGCCACCCGTTGCGCCCGCGCCTTGAGGGTGCGGATCACCGGCGACTCGCCCAGCAGCGCATCAAACCCTTCGGCATGGTCGTGATGCAGCGCCGACAGTTGCTCACCGATGCGGTTGGGCTGATACAGGGTCAGCAGGGCGCCGGCGTCGGTGATCGGCGTGGCGTCGAGCAAAAAGGTCTGGCCGTTGACGCTGATTTCGCGCAACGGCAAACGAAAGCCCTGTTCGAGCAAGGTCTCCAGCAGCGCCGGGTCGTTGAACAACGCGCTGATGCTTTCGCCTGCCGGTTCGCGGCCATACAGCGCGATCAGCGCCGGGTTGGCCAGCAGGATCTTGCCCGCGCTGTCCAGGGCCAGCACCGGGTCGGTCATGGCCGCCAGCAGCGCGTCGAGTTGCAGGTGGCGGCGTTGGCCGGGCAGGATATCCACCACAGTAACCGCCTGCACACCGTGCACGCTGAACAGCGCATCGCGCAGCTCTTCGAGCACTTCGGCGCTCAGGGTCGGCGCGTCGATATACACGTTGGGCGGCACCATTTCCACCGCATCCAGGTTGAGATTGCGCCCACCGAGCAAGGCCAGGACTTCCTGGGTAATGCCGACGCGGTCGATGAAGCTGACGTGGATACGCATGGGGCTAGCGATTCTGGGGAACTGGAGGCGGCAAGTATGCCTTGGAGCTGAGGGAGATCAAAATGTGGGAGCTGGCTTGCCTGCGATAGCATCACCTTGGTCTACCTGATACACCGAGGTGACCGCATCGCAGGCAAGCCAGCTCCCACACAAGCCAGCTCCCACATTGGACTTACGGTGTTGTTATTCCAGGTGCTCGGGCTTGACCGGATCGCCCGGCTTCACATCCAACTGATGCCGTACATCCTCAAACATCAAGTCGTACTGCTTGTGCATCTGGCCGTTGAGCGTCGCCACCTTCGGCATCCCGTATTTCTGCGCGATGTTCATCGCATGCCGGGCAAAGTCGAAGGCCTGGTCTTTGGGTAAAAAGAATTCCTCCTTGAGGTCCTTGCCCTGCACCGAGCCGTGCAGTTTGAAGAGCATTCCCTTGCCTTCCTTTGGATCCTGGCTGACCTCGTAGTCGATGCACAGGTTGTAGCTGTAGTCCTCCTTGTTGAGCGCGTGACGTTCGATGTGCAGGTGACCGGGTTCAAAGGTGGCCATAGGCGTTTCTCCTCTACTTCACAGGTAGGTGATGCCAGGTTTTGCCGTGCTGATACGCGTGCCGGCCGTGCCCTGGACAATGGCTTCGATGTCCGAGAGTGAACCGATGACGGCAGTTTTGCCAGTCTGGCGGGCGAACTCGCAGGCCGCTTGCACCTTCGGCCCCATGGAGCCGGCGGCGAAGCCGAGCTTCTCCATGTTGTCGGGATGGGCCTGGCCGATGGCCTTCTGGCTCGGCTTGCCGAAGTCGATAAAGGCGGCGTTGACGTCTGTGGCAATCACCAGCAAATCGGCGTCCAGTTGCGCGGCCAGGAGCGAGGAACACAGGTCTTTGTCGATCACCGCTTCAATGCCGCGCAGCTTGCCGTCGTCGCCATACATGGTCGGGATGCCGCCACCACCGGCGCAAATCACAATGGCGCGTTTTTCCAGCAGCCACTTGATCGGGCGGATTTCAAAAATGCGTTTGGGGCGCGGGCTGGCCACCACACGGCGGTATTTATCGCCATCTGGGGCGATGGCCCAGCCTTTTTCAGCGGCGAGCTTCTCGGCTTCGGCCTTGGAGTACACCGGACCGATGGGCTTGGTCGGGTTCTGGAAGGCCGGGTCCTTGGCGTCGACTTCCACTTGGGTGAGCAAGGTGGCGAACGGCACCTCGAAGTCCAGCAGGTTGCCCAGTTCCTGTTCGATGATGTAGCCGATCATGCCTTCGGTCTCGGCGCCGAGCACGTCCAGCGGGTAGGGCGACACCTGGGTGTAGGCCGCTGCCTGCAACGACAGCAGGCCGACTTGCGGGCCATTGCCGTGGGCAATCACCAATTCGTTGCCGGGGTGGATCTTGGCGATCTGTTCGGTGGCGATGCGGATATTGGCGCGTTGGTTGTCCGCCGTCATGGGTTCACCACGACGGAGCAGGGCGTTGCCGCCCAGGGCTACGACGATGCGCATAAAAATGTCCTTCTAAAAGCGTGGCTGAAGGAACGCTGTTCATGTGGGAGCTGGCTTGCCTGCGATAGCGGTGGATCATGTAGACCGCCATCGCGGGCAAGCCCGACTCCCACATGGGAGCGCATTACCAGCTTGATGGGTTAGATATCCGCCAGCGCCGACACCAGAATCGCCTTGATGGTATGCATGCGGTTTTCCGCCTGCTCAAACGCGATGTTGGCCGGCGACTCGAACACTTCCTCAGTTACTTCCACACCATTGGCCAGGTTCGGATAACGTGCGGCGATGTCCTTGCCCACCTTGGTCTCACTGTTATGGAACGCCGGCAGGCAGTGCATGAACTTCACGCGCGGGTTGCCCGAGGCTTTCATCATCTTGGCGTTGACCTGGTACGGCAGCAGTTGCTCGATACGCTCGTCCCACGCTTCCACCGGCTCACCCATCGACACCCAGATATCGGTGTGGATGAAGTCCACGCCTTTGACGGCTTCTTTCGGGTCTTCGGTGATGGTGATGCGCGCGCCGCTTTCTTCGGCAAACGCCTGGCACTGCTTGATGAAATCTTCGTGTGGCCACAGTGCTTTCGGCGCGCCGATGCGCACGTCCATGCCCAGTTTGGCGCCGATCATCAGCAACGAGTTGCCCATGTTGTAGCGCGCGTCGCCCAGGTACGCGTAGCTGATGTCATGCAGCGGCTTGTCGCTGTGCTCGCGCATGGTCAGGGTGTCGGCGATCATTTGGGTCGGGTGGAATTCGGCGGTAAGGCCGTTGAACACCGGCACACCGGCGAACTTGGCCAGTTCTTCAACGATTTCCTGCTCAAAGCCACGGTACTCGATGGCATCGAACATCCGGCCCAGGACGCGGGCGGTGTCTTTCATGCTTTCTTTGTGGCCGATCTGCGACGACACCGGATCAATGTAGGTGACGTGGGCGCCTTGGTCGTGGGCCGCCACTTCGAACGCGCAACGGGTGCGAGTCGAGGTTTTTTCGAAGATCAGCGCGATGTTTTTGCCTTGCAGGTGCGGACGCTCGGTGCCGGTGTACTTGGCGCGCTTGAGGTCGCGGGACAGGTCCAGCAGGTAGTGCAGCTCGCGGGTGGTGTGGTGCATCAGCGACAGCAGGCTGCGGTTGCGCATGTTAAAAGCCATGATGAGTCTCCTTAATAGTCGATTGGGTCGCGGATGATCGGGCAGGTCATGCAGTGGCCGCCGCCACGGCCTCGGCCCAGTTCACCGGCGCTGATGGTGATGACTTCCACACCGGCCTTGCGCAGCAGGGTATTGGTGTAGGTGTTGCGGTCGTAACCGATCACCACGCCAGGCTCCACGGCCACCACGTTGTTGCCGTCATCCCATTGCTCGCGCTCGGCGGCGAAGCTGTTGCCGCCGGTCTCGACCACACGCAATGCCTTGAGGTTGAGCGCTGCGGCCACGGTTTCGAGGAAGTTGGTTTTCTCCCGCTGGATGTCGATGCCGTGTGGCTTGCTTTCATCCGGGCGCAGGGTGAAGGGCACGATCTGGTTGACCACTTCGGGGAAGATGGTCACCAGGTCGCGGTCGCAGAAGCTGAACACGGTGTCCAGGTGCATCGCCGCGCGGGACTTCGGCAGGCCGGCGACGATCACGCGTTCCACGGCCTTGTTCTTGAACAGGTTGCGCGCCAGTTGGCCAATCGCCTGATGGGACGAACGCTCACCCATGCCGATCAACACCACGCCATTGCCAATCGGCATCACGTCGCCGCCTTCCAGTGTGGCAGCCCCGTGTTCCTGATCGGGGTCGCCGTACCAGATCTGGAAGTCGGCGTTGGTGAACTCGGGGTGGAATTTATAGATGGCGCTGGCCAACAGGGTTTCCTGACGTCGCGCCGGCCAGTACATCGGGTTGAGCGTCACACCGCCGTAGATCCAGCAGGTGGTGTCGCGTGTGAACTGAGTGTTCGGCAGCGGCGGCAGGATGAAGCTTGAGTGGCCGAGGAAGTCGCGGAACATCTCGATGGTTCGGCCACCGAAGCTGCTCGGCAGGTCATCGGCGGACACGCCGCCAATCAGGAACTCGCTGATCTTGCGCGGCTCCAGGCTGCGCAGCCATGAGCCGACTTCATCTACCAGGCCCAGGCCAACGGTGTTGGCGGTGATCTTGCGCTCCAGGATCCAGTCCAGTGCTTCGGGGATGGCGACGATATCGGTCAGCAGGTTGTGCATTTCCAGCACATCAATGTCCCGCTCGCGCATCTTGGTTACGAAGTCGAAGTGGTCGCGTTTGGCCTGGGCCACCCACAACACGTCATCGAACAGCAGTTCGTCGCAGTTGTTGGGGGTCAGCCGCTGGTGGGCCAAACCTGGGGAACACACCATGACTTTGCGCAGTTTGCCGGCTTCGGAATGTACGCCGTACTTCACTTTTTCCGTGGTCATTACAGATCCTCCAGTCAGAATTACAGAGTCAGGAAGCCGTCGTAGAGGCCATAGGCAGCCACCAGGGCGCCAATGACGACTGCGGCAAAAATCAGCTTCTCGACGTTGGTGAAAATCGGTTTGCCCAATTCATGCTTGGCCTTGGCGAACAGGATGGCGCCGGGGGCATAGAGCAGGGCGGACAGCAGCAGGTATTTGGTGCCGCCGGCGTAGAGCAGCCAGACCGCGTAGATCAGGGCGATGGCGCCGATGAACAGGTCTTTCTTGCGCTCGCGCAGGGCGTTTTCGTAGGTCTCGCCGCGCACCGCCAGCAGCAGCGCGTAGGCCGCCGACCACAGGTAAGGCACCAGGATCATCGAGGTGGCGAGGTAGATCAGTGACAGGTAAGTGCTGGCCGAGAACAGCGTGATCACCAGGAACACCTGCACCATCGCGTTGGTCAGCCACAGGGCGTTGACCGGCACATGGTTGGCGTTTTCCTTGCGCAAAAACTCCGGCATGGTGTGGTCCTTGGCGGCGGCGAACATGATCTCCGCACACAGCAGCACCCATGACAGCAGCGCACCCAACAGCGAGATGATCAAGCCGACGCTGATCAGTACCGCGCCCCAGTGGCCCACCACATGCTCCAGCACGGCAGCCATCGATGGGTTCTGCAGTTTGGCCAGTTCCGGTTGAGTCATGATGCCCAGGGACAGCACGTTGACCAGCATCAAAAACAGCAGCACGGTGATAAAGCCGATCACGGTGGCCTTGCCGACGTCACTGCGTTTCTCTGCACGGGACGAGAAGATGCTCGCGCCTTCGATGCCGATAAACACCCACACGGTGACCAGCATCATGTTGCGTACCTGGTTCATCACGCTGCCCAGGTCGGGGTTTTTCACGCCCCAGATGTCAGCGGTGAAGATGTCCAGCTTGAACGCGAACAGCGCGATCAATACAAACAGCACCAGCGGCACCACTTTGGCGACGGTGGTCACCAGGTTGATGAAGGCTGCTTCCTTGATCCCGCGCAGTACCAGGAAATGCACGGCCCACAGCAGCACCGAGGCGCCGATCACCGCCGCTGGCGTGTTGCCTTCGCCGAAGATGGGGAAGAAGTAACCGAGGGTGCTGAACAGCAACACGAAGTAACCGACGTTGCCCAGCCAGGCGCTGATCCAATAGCCCCAGGCCGATGAGAAGCCCATGTAGTCGCCAAACCCGGCCTTGGCATAGGCGTACACGCCGCCGTCGAGGTCAGGCTTGCGGTTGGCCAGGGTCTGGAATACGAAAGCGAGGGTGAGCATGCCGATGGCGGTAATGACCCAGCCGATCAACACCGCGCCGACATCGGCGCTGGCGGCCATGTTTTGCGGCAGTGAGAAGATCCCGCCGCCAATCATTGAGCCCACGACCAGCGCAACCAGTGCGCCGAGTCGAAGTTTTCCGGGAGTTTCAGACATTGCATGACTCCAATGCAGGAGAAGAGAGACCACAGAATAATTCCGTGCGCTAATCAAACAGCTGACTCAGATCACTTCATTGGCACATTCCATTGTGAATTAATGACTTGGGGGTAAAACTCCAGGGCAATAGTTCCCTTCGCAAAGGCGCTTTCCAGAGCGGCTCGTGCGTTTTGATTAATCATTTAGTGCGAGGTATGGACGTTTGACGCTAGCCCGTTTTGCCGAATGTGCAAACTTTTCTCAAATACCTGGCTAAGCCTTCACAAAGTGGCAAAGTGCCTTGAGTATTTAAATTCTAAATAAGCCTAAACTTTATAAACTGTCATGCCATTGCGTTATGAGCGTGACGGTTTTATCGCGGTCTTTAATAAACGCTACTCTCGCTGAGTTAATTAGTTGAGTGCACGCGTGTTATCTCAAACTATTTTATTTCAGGAGTTTTCATGTCCCAACCGGCCGAGAAACTACGTCTCAGCGCGTTGATTGCCCTGGTGGTGGGTTCGATGATCGGCGGCGGGATCTTCTCTTTGCCGCAGAACATGGCCGCACGCGCCGAAGTGGGCGCGGTGCTGATCGGCTGGGCCATCACCGCCGTCGGCATGCTCACCCTGGCGTTTGTGTTCCAGACCCTGGCCAATCGCAAACCCGAACTGGATTCCGGCGTGTACGCCTACGCCAAGGCCGGGTTCGGTGACTACATGGGGTTTTCGTCGGCCTGGGGCTACTGGATCAGCGCGTGGATGGGCAACGTTGGTTACTTCGTGTTGCTGTTCAGCACCCTCGGCTACTTTTTCCCGGTGTTCGGCCAGGGCAATACGCCGGTCGCTATCGGTTGTGCCTCGCTGCTGCTGTGGGCGGTGCATTTTCTGGTGCTGCGCGGCATCAAGGAGGCGGCGTTCATCAACCAGATCACCACAGTGGCGAAGATCGTACCGTTGCTGATGTTTATCGTGATCGCCGCCGTGGCGTTCAAGGCGGATATTTTCACCCGCGATATCTGGGGCCTGGGCAACCCGCAATTTGGCAGCGTGGTTGATCAGGTGCGCAACATGATGCTGGTAACTGTGTTTGTGTTTATCGGTATCGAGGGCGCCAGCGTGTATTCGGCGCGCGCCGAGAAGCGCTCGGATGTGGGCCGCGCCACCGTGATCGGATTTCTTGGCGTGCTGGCGCTGTTGGTGCTGGTGAATGTGCTGTCCCTGGGCATCATGAGCCAGCCGGAGCTGGCGCAATTGCAAAACCCGTCATTGGCGGGTGTGCTGGAACATATCGTCGGGCCGTGGGGCGCGATGGCGATCAGCATCGGGTTGGCCGTGTCGCTGCTCGGCGCCTTGCTCTCATGGGCGCTGCTGTGTGCGGAAATCCTCTACGCCACTGCCCATGACAACACCATGCCGGCGTTCCTGAAAAAGGAAAACCCCAACCGGGTGCCGGTCAACGCGCTGTGGCTGACCAACGTGATGATCCAGGTGTTCCTGGTGATCACGCTGTTTTCCCACAGCACCTACACCACCCTGATTTACCTGGCCTCGTCGATGATCCTGGTGCCGTACCTGTGGTCGGCGGCCTACGCGGTGCTGTTGAGCGGGCGCGGCGAAACCTATGCCGGTGCCCAGCGCCAGCGCTACAAGGATTTGCTGGTCGGCCTGATCGCCCTCGGCTATGCCGTCTGGCTGCTGTACGCCGGCGGCTTGAAGTACCTGCTGCTTTCGGCGTTGTTGTATGCGCCCGGCGTGATCCTGTTTGCCTTGGCCAAGCGCGAGCAGGGCCAGCCCTTGTTTACGCACATGGAAAAAGGCATTTTCAGCTGCGTGATCGCGGGCGCTGGGCTGGCGGCTTATGGGCTGTATAGCGGGGTATTGTCGTTGTGAGATTGGCGTATGAGCCGCCCTATGACTGGGCGGCAATGCTGGGCTTTTTATCGGCGCGGGCCATCACCGGGCTGGAGACCGTACAGGCCGGCGTGTATCGGCGCAGCATCAGCGTGGGCGGGCAATACGGCTGCATCAGCGTGACGCCGGGCGCGGGCGATTGGCTGGAAGTGGGCGTTGAGTTTCCCGACATGGCGTCGTTGCCCGAGATCGAGCGGCGCCTGCGGGCGATGTTCGATCTGGATGCCCAACCTGGGTTGATCAATGCACAACTGGCCGCCGACCCATTGATGGCGCAGCTGGTGGCTGCCCGCCCTGGCCTGCGTGTGCCGGGCACGTGGGACGGTTTGGAACTGGCGATTCGTGCGGTGTTGGGCCAGCAGATCACGGTGGTCGCGGCCATTCGCCTGGCGGGTAAATTGGTGGCGCAGTATGGCCAGCCGCTGCACACGCCCTATGCCGGTATTACCCATGTGTTTCCTGCTCCTGAAGTCTTGGCTGCGGCGGACCTGGCGACCTTGGGCATGCCCAGGGCGCGGGGCCGTACCTTGTCGGGTGTGGCTCAGGCATTGCTGGATGATCCATCGCTATTTGAGCCCAAGGCCAGCCTCAAGGACGGCGTGGCGCGGCTGGTAGCCTTGCCGGGAATTGGCGACTGGACCGCGCAGTACATCGCCATGCGTCAGTTGCGTGAGCCGGATGCGTTTGCGTCGGGGGATATTGGCTTGATCAATGCGCTGGCGGCGTTGGAGGGTGGGCCGGTGTCGGCGCGGCAGTTGTTGGCCAGAGCTGAAGCGTGGCGGCCTTTAAGGGCGTATGCGGCGCAGCATTTGTGGACGTCGTTGAGTCGGGTGGATTGAGGGTGGCTGTCAGGGCCTCATCGCAGCGGTGCGACGATTCGACAAGCCAGCTCCCACATTCGATGTGTGAATACATCCAAATGTGGGAGCTGGCTTGCCTGCGATAGCGATCTCAAGTCACCACTGAGGCCGGTGTGAGCCCAATTCCCCGGCGGGCAAGTCCCACTGCAACGGGGTGCCACTGATGGTCACCGGCGCCAGCAAACGATGGGCCTGGCCCCAGGCTGTCTGTTCCAGCACCAAGCCCTGATCGCCCGGGTCTTCTGCCCGTAACGCCGGCTGCTCCGGCACTTGCCCGGCCTCCACCAGCAACTTCGCCGTGCGCGCCAATGACAACCGCGCCGAACCACCGCGTCCGGTTTTCAGGCGCTCGCTCAGCGCTTGAATGGCACTGGCCGCCATCAAATACCCGGTGGCATGATCCAGCGCCTGCAACGGCAGCGGCACCGGTTTATCCGCCTGTTTCCAGGCCATGCCGGCTTCGGCAATGCCGCTGCTCATCTGCACCAGGCTGTCGAAGCCGCGACGGTTACGCCACGGGCCACTCCAGCCGTAGGCGTTAAGGCTCACGTCGATCAGGCCAGGGGCGAGGTTTTGCAGTTCAGTTGCGGTGTAGCCCAGTTGCTCCAGTGCGTCGGCGCGGTAACCGTGGAACAGGATGTCGGCGTCTTTGAGCAGGCTTTCGAACACCTGGCGGTCTTCGGCTTTCTTAAGGTCCAGGCGCGCGCAGCGTTTGCCCAGGGTCATTTCCGGTACTACGCCGGGCTCGTTCCAGGTCGGTGAGTCGATGCGCAGTACATCTGCGCCCAAGCCTGCGAGAAAACGGCTGGCCACGGGGCCGGCCAACACACGAGTCAAATCCAGCACCTTGATGCCCGCGAGCGGGCGCGCCACCGAGCCGAGCCAGGGTTTGTGACAGGTGGTGTCGAAGGTCTGGCGCTGCACCAGTGCCTCGGCGTTTACCGCCAACCCTTGCGGATGGGTTTGCCAGGCCTGCCATGTGCGCATCTGCGCCGCGCAACCGCCGGCTTCGACGATCGCCTGTTCCAGTTCGGCGGCGTTCCAGGTCGCGACTTTACTGGCCATCTCGGCGCGGTCATTGACCTTGCCCAGCACGCGCTCGGCGGCCGCACGGTGGTGGGGCGCATTGGTGTGCAAACGGATCCAGCCGTCGGCGCTGGCGTAGTCGCCGGCCACCGGGTCCCACAGCGGTGGCACTTGCCAGCCCACCGGGCGAATCGAGGAGGAGAACCAGAAGGATGCGAGGCGCCGGTCCACGCTCACGCTGGGCAAGCGCCCGGTTTGTTGCTGGATAAGTTGAGCGACGGCCTGGCCGGCAGCACCGAGGCTGGCGCTGGCCAGTTCGGTCACGGCAAAGGTCGAGGGCAGGGCGCCGGCCTCGGTAAACGTCAGCGGAGTCTGCGGTAAATCGAGTGCGGCTTGGATGGGTGTCAGCAGGTCAGTCATCAAAGGCCCTCCGTTAGAGAAGGGCCACTATAGAAGATCCTCACACGGCTGTGACCACTCCCGGCTCCAACGGCAAGTCGATGCTGGCGATAAAACCGCCGTCCGGGTGATTGCCCAGGATCAGGCTGCCGCCATGGCGTTCGGCGGCGCGACGGGCAATCGCCAGGCCCAGCCCATGGCCTTGGGCGGCTTGGCCGGGCGCGCGATAAAACGGCTCGCCCAGTTGGCTCAGGTGTTCGGCTTCAACACCGGGGCCATGGTCGCGCACGCTGATCAGGATGCGCTCGCCGTGGTGCTGGGCGCTTAGCTCGATCGGCTGGCCCACGGGGTTAAAGCGCTGGGCGTTACGCAGCAGGTTGTCCACGGCGCGTTCGATCATGGTCGGCCAGCCCTTGAGGTGCAGTGCGGGCTCGGCGCTCAGTTGCACCACCTGTTCCGGCGCACTGAGTTGGGCATCCTTTTGCAAGGTCTTGAGCAGTGGGGTCAGGTCCACATCCTCTGCGCTGGCGTTGTCGGCATCCACACGGGCGAGTACGAGGATTTCACTGATCAGCGCTTCCAGGCGGTCGCACTCGCGGGTCAGGCGCGGCCACAGCCTTTCGCGTTCTTCGGG
The DNA here is from genome assembly GCF_005938045.2 of Pseudomonas sp. KBS0710. Classification (GTDB taxonomy): domain Bacteria; phylum Pseudomonadota; class Gammaproteobacteria; order Pseudomonadales; family Pseudomonadaceae; genus Aquipseudomonas. Next base: position 642,538 of record NZ_VCCF02000001.1, read on the forward strand.
GTTGGCGCGTTCGGCCAGGGCCAGGGCGATGCGCAGGCGGGCCAGTGGTGAACGCAGTTCGTGGGACACATCGCGCAGTAATTGGCGCTGGCTGCCGATCAGGCTTTGCAGGCGCGCGCCCATGCGGTTGAAGTCGGTGGCGAGCACGCCGAACTCATCGCGGCGGTTGGCCAATTGCGCCAGGCTGTTTTGCTGATAGGTGGTCTGGCCCAGGTCATGCACCGCTCCGCGCAGGCGGCTGAGTGGGCGGGTGATGGACAAGGTTACCAACAGGCTGAACAGCGTCAGCACTACCAGGGCAATAGCCAGCGCGCTTAACGGCCACAGCAGGCTGCTGCGGTGCCAGGCGTCCAGCTCCGGGTGGGGAATGCGGTAGATCAGCAGGTACGTGTCACCGGTTTTTTCACTGGTGTACTCGGCGGTCAGGCGGCGCCAGGGCAGGTGGCTGTCCTGGTTATCATTCTGGCGGGCTTCGAAGGCGGCGGCGCGGCGCGGGAAGGTGCCGCGTACCACCGGGTCGCCGCTTTCGTTGAGTACCTGCACGTCGATGTGGTACTGGCGTTTGCGTTGTTGCAGCAACTCCTGGGCGGCGTCCTCACCCTGGGCTTCGTAGAGTTGCGTCCACTCTTGCGCCAGGTTGTTGAGGCCGGGATGACGGCTGAGAATCCAGGCATCCTGGTTAAGCATGTGCCCAAGCAGAATCGACAGCCCGGCAACCAAGGCGATGGCCAGCCAGAAACTGGCCAGGATGCGCCAGAACAATGAACGCACAGGAAACCCTCAAACAGGAAAAGCCCAGCGGCGCGAGCCACTGGGCTGGGAGGTAACGCTAGAGCATTATTGCGCTTTTTGCGGCTGTTGCGCTTTCCAGGCCTGGAATTCCTTCCACTCGGCGCGGCGCTCGGCTTGCTTCTTGACGATCTCGTCGAATTTCTTCTGTTGATCGGGTTTGAGCACGGCACGAATGTCAGCCTGGGTTTTCTGCTTGGCGGCGGCCATGTCGTTTTTCATGGCCTGCTGGTCAGCGGCTGGCAGTTTGTCCAGGTACTTGCGCACGATCTCTTTGCGGCCGTGCCATTGTTCGCCCATCAGCTTGCCGATTTGCTCGCGCTGTTCGCGGCTCAGGTCGAGCTGGCTGAAGGGGCCGCCTTTGCCACGCGGACCGTGTTCACCGCCGTGGCCAGGGCCGCCCATCATATGGCCTTCAGGGCCGCCCATCGGGCCTGGGCCTTCTGGCGCTGCGGCCATGGCAACGGTTGGCAGGGCAGCGGCGAACATCAGAGCGATAAGGGTCTTGCGCATGGTGTTTCTCCTGTCTCTATTCCGGTGAGTCCGGATGTGAGTAGGTTACGCAGCGCAAGGTCAGCGGCGGTCAGGGGAGGGTAAAGCTTGGGTAAAGAGGGTTTTGGTGCGAGCTGACAAAACCTTCAAGGCTGGTGAGATCAAGTGTGGGAGCTGGCTTGCCTGCGATGACGGTGTGTCAGTCACATTGATGCAAGCTGACCCTGCGCGATCGCAGGCAAGCCAGCTCCCACAAGGGTGCAGTGTTGTGTTCAGAGGCTGTAGTAGTAGCCGCGGCTGCGCAGCGCCACGATCCGTGGACGGCCATCCGGGTGTGGGCCGATCTTTTTGCGCAGGTTGCTCACGTGCATGTCCAGGCTGCGATCGTAAAGGGTGAGCTTGCGGCCCAGGGCGATCTGCGCCAGTTCCTGCTTGTCCAGCGGCTCGCCGGGCTGGCGCAGCAACGCTTCGAGCAGGCGGCTTTCGGACACAGTGAGAGTGAATTCCTGCTCGTCGATGCTGACCACGCCGCGCACCGGGCTGAAGCACAGGTCGCCCAGTTCCATCTGCGTCGACACCGCCGCCGGGTGGCTGCGGCGCAGCACGGCGCGCAGGCGCGCTGTCAGCTCGCGTGGGTCGCAAGGCTTGGCCAGGTAATCGTCGGCACCCAGTTCCAGGCCGAGGATACGGTCCAGCGGCTCGCCACGGGCCGAGAGCATCACCACCGGCAATTCCGGGTGGTCATTGCGCAATTGCTTTAGCAGCTCCAGGCCGCTGCCATCCGGCAGCATCACGTCAAGCACAACGGCGGCGGGTGCGGCTTCGGCCAGGGCTTTGCGGGCGCTCAAGCCGTCGTGGCAGGCGCGCACCTGGAAACCTTCCTGGCTCAGCCAACTGGTCAGCAGCTCACAGAGCTCCTGGTCATCATCTATCAGTAACAGCTCGCTCATGACTCACTCAATTTAGCCATTGTCGACGGCGACGGTGCCCACCGCTGGCGAAGATCCCGCACAGCAAGGCGATCAGTGCGACGGCCCCGCCGGTAACAAACCATTGTTGTTGCTCGGTCAGCCAGCGGGTCAGGGTGCCGCCCTGTGTCTCTTTGAGTTGCTGGGCCAGGCGTTGGTTCTCCTGGCGCAAGCGATTCAGTTGAGCGCTTTCACGGGCGGCCTCTGTGCTTTGCAGTTGTTTGCTCAGTTCTTCACGCAGCCGTTCGCTTTCTTTCAAGCGTTGCTGCAACTCGGTGATCTGGCTGCCGGCACTCAGGGACAAGGGCGTGGAGCTGCCGGTGTTCGAGGTTTCTTCAGCGTGGGCGGTCGCCCCGATCATTAACACTGCCAACAGACACAACGGACGTAAGCGCATCGGAACTCCTGATTCCACACGAATATTCAGAACGTTGTCGGCAGGTTACCGAGAATAATGAGCAATTATGAGCGCGCCGAACCGATTAGGTTCAGCGCAGCCGGGCTTAAGGCAGGACTTGCTTGAACGGCTTGATCACTACATCAGCGTAGACGCCTGCGCCGATGTACGGATCGGCGTTGGCCCAGGCCTTGGCGTCGGCAAGGGAGGCGAACTCGGCAATGATCAGGCTGCCGGTGAAGCCGGCGGCGCCTGGGTCATTGCTGTCGACGGCCGGGTGCGGGCCTGCGATCACCAGGCGGCCTTCGGCTTGCAGGGTTTTCAGGCGCTCAAGGTGCGCCGGGCGCACGCTCAGGCGTTTTTCCAGCGAATCGGCAACGTCGGTAGCAATGATGGCGTAGAGCATGTCAGTCCTCGGTTTTCGGCGTGGTAGGGGCGGTGTCATGCAGATGGCGCGACAGGTAGATACCTTGGCCGATCAGGAACAGTACGGTCATGCCCAGGCTGCCGAAGACTTTAAAGTCCACCCAGTAATCCTGGAAGGTAAAGGCCACGAACAGGTTGGCGGCGCCGCAGAACAGGAAAAACACGATCCAAGCCACGTTCAAACGCACCCATACCGGCTCCGGCAGGGTCAGCGCGTGGCCCATGATGCGCTTGATCAACAGGCGGTCACCGATGAAGTGGCTGCCGATAAACACCAGCGCGAACAGCCAGTTCACCACCGGGGCTTTCCATTTAAGGAAGGTTTCGCTGTGAAAGGCCAGGGTCAGGCCGCCGAACACCAGGCAGGCAACCAGGGTCAGCCATTGGCTTTTTTCCAGTTTGCGCTGGGAAATGAAAATGGCGCCGTAGACTACGATAGAACTGACGATCAGCACGGCGGTGGCGCTGTAGATGCCCCCGAACGAGAGCTGATGACCGGCGATATCAATGACCCTGGGGTCGAGTTTGGTAAAGATGAAAAACAGCAACAGCGGGATGAAGTCGATGAATTGTTTCACAGTAAGAGCCAGAAGCTGGATGTGGCGGCATAATAACAAACATCCTTGGTAGCGAAAGCGCCAGCTGACTTGAGGTTACACACTCCCGTGAATGTTGATTTGCACTGCCACAGCACGGCCTCCGACGGCGCCCTGGCGCCCGCGGTACTGGTTGCGCGTGCGTTTGAAAAAGGCGTGCGAGTCTTGTCGTTGACCGACCACGACACCCTCGAGGGCCTCGATGAGGCCCGCACGGCGGCCCATGCGCTGGGCATGCAACTGGTCAACGGCGTGGAATTGTCCTGTACCTGGGGCGGCGCCACCATTCATGTGCTCGGCTACGGTTTCGATCAAAACGCTGCGCCTTTAGTGGCGGCCATCGCCCAATTGCACGATGGCCGTTGGCTGCGGTCCGAAGAAATAAGCCGCAAGCTCAGCCTTAAAGGCATGCCCAATGCCCTCGACGGCGCCCGCGCCATCCAGCAGGAACTGGGCGACAGCGGCAACGCACCGGCCCGGCCGCACTTTGCCGACTGGATGGTGCGTGAAGGCTTCGTCAAGGACCGCGCCGAAGCGTTTCGTAAATGGCTGGGCGCCGGCAAATTGGGCGATGTGAAGCAACACTGGCCGACCCTGGAAGATACGGTCGGCACATTGCGCGCCTCCGGGGCCTGGGTGAGCCTGGCGCATCCCTGGCATTACGATTTCACCCGCAGCAAACGCCGCAAGCTGATTGCCGACTATATTGGAGCGGGCGGCCATGCAATCGAAGTGGTCAACGGGCATCAACCCGCTGATCAGGTGGGCAGCCTGGCGATTCTTGCCCGCGAATTTGGTCTGCTGGTCAGCGCCGGCAGTGATTTTCATGGCCCAGGCGGCTGGTCCGAGATTGGCGAGTACCGCCAAGTCCCAGAAGACTTGCCGCTGTTGTGGGGGCGATTCAAGCATGACCCCATTATTGCCACCGTCTGAACAGGTAGAACACGTGAGTCAATTCTTCCAGATTCATCCGGAAAACCCTCAAGCGCGCCTGATTAAACAGGCCGTGGAGATCATTCGCGCCGGCGGCGTGGTGATCTACCCAACTGATTCGTCCTACGCCATTGGTTGCCAGATCGGCGACAAAAGCGCGGTTGAACGGGTCAGACGCCTGCGTGAGCTGGACAAGAACCACAACTTTGCGCTGATCTGCAGCGATTTGTCGCAATTGGGGCTGTTCGCCAAAGTTGACACCGGCACCTTCCGCCTGCTCAAGGCCCACACGCCGGGGCCGTACACCTTTATTCTCAACGCCACCCGCGAAGTACCGCGCCTGTTGCTGCACCCCAAGAAGCGCACCATCGGCCTGCGTGTGCCCGAGCACCCGATCGCCCTGGCGTTGCTGGCCGAGCTGGGTGAGCCGTTGATGAGCGTGTCGCTGATTTTACCCGGTGAAGAAGAGCCGCTGTACGACCCTTACGAAATGCGCCGCCTGCTGGAAAAACACGTCGACCTGATCATCGACGGCGGCTACGGCGGCAACAAGGCGTCCACCGTGATCAACCTGGCCGACGGCGAGCCGGAAGTGGTGCGCGTGGGCTGCGGCGACCCGACACCGTTTATGGTTGAGGCCTGAATGTCGGCCGTGGAAACCGCTGATCCCCAGGCGGGCGCCCAGCAGGAACTGCCGTTCGCCATGGTCTATGGCCAGGCGGTCATGGAAATGCCGCTGGACCTGTATATTCCGCCGGATGCGCTGGAAGTCTTCCTTGAAGCCTTCGAAGGTCCGCTGGACTTGCTGCTGTACCTGATCCGCAAGCAGAACATTAATATTCTCGATATCCCGGTGGCGGAAATCACCCGCCAGTACATGGGGTATGTCGAGTTGATGCAGTCGGTACGCCTGGAACTGGCCGCCGAGTACCTGGTGATGGCCGCCATGCTCGCCGAGATCAAGTCGCGCATGCTGTTGCCGCGCTCGGAGACGATTGAAGCCGAAGAAGACGACCCGCGTGCCGAACTGATCCGCCGCCTGCAGGAATACGAACGCTTCAAGGCCGCTGCCGAAGGCATTGACGGCTTGAGCCGCGTGGGCCGTGATGTGGTGGTGCCCAAGCTCGACGCCCCGGAAGCTCGGGCGCGCAAGCTGCTGCCGGATGTGAGCCTGGAAGAATTACTGATGTCCATGGCCGAAGTGCTGCGCCGTGGCGATATGTTCGAAAGCCACCAGGTCAGCCGCGAGGCGCTGTCGACCCGCGAGCGCATGAGCGATGTGCTGGAGCGTCTCAAAGGCGGCGGCTTTGTGCCGTTTGTTGAGCTGTTTACCAAGGAAGAAGGGCGTTTGGGGGTGGTGGTGACCTTTATGGCCATCCTCGAACTGGTCAAGGAGTCCTTGGTCGAGCTGGTCCAGAATGAGCCTTTTGCGGCTATCCACGTGCGGGCGCGAGCCGAATAAAGAGCTGAATCGATGAATTTGACTGAACCCCGCGAACTGGCGCCCTTGCTGGAAGCCTTTCTCCTGGCCTCGGGTAAACCGCAATCCCTGGAGCGCCTGTTCGAGTTGTTCGAAGAGGCCGAACGCCCTGAACCGCCAGTGTTTAAAAAGGCGCTGGAGATTCTGCGCAAGTCCTGCGACGGTCGCGCCTTTGAACTGCGCGAAGTGGCGTCAGGTTATCGCCTGCAGATTCGTGAGAAGTTTTCCCCGTGGGTCGGCCGCTTGTGGGAAGAACGGCCACAGCGTTATTCCCGCGCGATGCTGGAGACCATGGCGCTGATTGCCTATCGCCAACCGATCACGCGGGGCGAGATTGAAGATGTGCGGGGTGTGGCGGTCAACAGCCATATCGTCAAGACGCTGCTGGAGCGCGAGTGGATCCGCATCGTCGGCTACCGCGACGTGCCCGGCAAACCGGCGATGTTCGCCACCACCAAGGTGTTCCTCGATCACTTCAACCTGAAAAACCTCGACGACCTGCCGCCGCTCGCCGAACTGCGCGAGATGGAAGCCGAGCCGGTGCTCGACTTCGACGACGCGCCGGTGCCTGCCAGCCTGCAGGAACTGGCTGACGCCAGCGCCGAGCCGGAAGAACCGAAGGACGAAACCAGTTTCCATACCTTGCTGCTTGAACTGGATGATATGGAGCAGGGCATCAAGACTGACTTTGATGATTTGCTGCGTGATGGCGCGGCTGAGCCTGAAACCCAGGTGAACGTTGAGGTTGAAGTGCAAGTCGAACCTGAACCGGAACCCGAAGAAGATATCCTTGGCGTGGCCGAAGCCCGTGAAAAGCTGCTGGCCGCCGTTGCCGCCCTTGAACAGCCGCCGCTGAGCGACGAAGAAGACGAAGCCCGGGCATTGGCCGAAGCCATCGAAGCCGAACGCCGCCAGTTCGAGGACTGACCCGGTCTGCCAGACACATGGAAACCCTGTGGGAGCTGGCTTGCCTGCGATGCAGGCGCCGCGGTCTGTCGGTTGGACCGAGGTGATGCCATCGCAGGCGAGCCAGCTCCCACAGAAAAGCCAGCTTGCTGGGAGGATTCAAATGAGTTCCACCAAAGACCCCTGCATCAGCATCTGCAAATTCACCGACGACATCTGTGTCGGCTGTGGCCGCAGCAAGCGCGAAATCCGTGCCTGGAAGAAACTCGACAAAGCCGACAAACGCACCGTTCTGGCCGAAGCCGAGCTGCGCCTGCTGGCTCTGGGCGCCACCGGTCGGCGGAAAAGCAAATGACCTGGGCCTTATCGACTAGTCTGTGATGCGAAACCCGCGCCATGCGCGTATGATTCGCGACCCTTTGCCGACCTATTCGGCCAAAGCCCCGCTTTCAATACTCTTCAGGCCACGCCTGAATCGACCCACCGGGAGGTGCTTAAGATGAACGACAGAGACCAGAACGACAGCCAGGAAATCGGCCCAGCAGGCGAAAAACTGCAAAAGGTGCTGGCGCGTATCGGCGTGGGCTCACGCCGCGACGTCGAAGCCTGGATCACCCAGAAGCGCATCAAGGTCAATGGCGTCGAGGCTACCCTCGGCCAGCGCGTCGACCTGCACGATGCAATCACCATTGATGGCAAGGTCATCAAGCGTGAAGAGGCCGCCGAGTCGGTGCGCCGCGTGATCATGTACAACAAGCCCGATGGCGAGATCTGCACCCGTGACGACCCGGAAGGCCGTCCGACCGTGTTCGACAAGATGCCCAAGCCCAAAGAAGGCCGTTGGATCAACATCGGCCGCCTGGACATCAACACCACCGGCTTGCTGATGTTCACCACCGACGGCGAACTGGCCAACCGCCTGATGCACCCGTCCTACGAGATGGACCGTGAGTACGCCGTGCGTGTACGCGGCGAAGTCGATGACGAGATGATCGAACGCCTCAAGGCTGGCGTGGTGCTGGAAGACGGCCCGGCCAAGTTCACCGACATCAAGCAGGCGCCCGGTGGTGAAGGTTTCAACCACTGGTACCACTGCGTGGTGATGGAAGGCCGTAACCGTGAAGTCCGTCGCCTGTGGGAATCCCAGGGCCTGGTGGTCAGCCGCCTGAAGCGCGTGCGTTTCGGCCCGGTGTTCCTCAACTCCGACCTGCCGATGGGCCGCTGGCGCGAAATGAGCCAGTACGAAGTCGACATCCTCAGCGCCGAAGTCGGCCTGACGCCGGTGGCCATGCCGCAGATGAACGCCAAGAGCAAAGACAAACTTGAGCGTATGCAGCGTAAATCCTCGCGTCCTGTGGCGCGTACCGAACGTGTTGCCCGCACCTTGCGCCCTGCGCTGAATGCACCGGCAACCGGCGGTCGTATCTCCCGTGAGCCGCACATCGAAGGCGAGCGCCGCCCAACCGCACCATCGCGCCAGGAAGGCGAGCGTGCGCCACGCACCCCGCGTCCTGCCCGTGGTGAAGCGCCAAGCGGTGGCCGTAGCAACCGTGGTGAAGCGGACCGCCCAGCGGATAACGCCAGCACCAAGCGCCCAGCCAAACCAGCGGCGAACAAGCGCCCTGGCCCGAAACTGGTCGCCGACGAGCCGTCGGGCAAGCGCCGTGGCGCACCGGCCGGGTCCGGTCAGCGTCCGGGTTTTGGTCGCAAGAAGCCGCAGTGATTTGATGGCGGCATAAAAAACGCCAACCTTAGGGTTGGCGTTTTTTTTGGTTCTTGATTTGAAATGCTTTCAAGTGTGGGAGCTGGCTTGCCTGCGATGCAGACACCTTGGTTTACCTGGCAAACCGCATTGATGCTATCGCAGGCAAGCCAGCTCCCACAGGGATCCGCTTTGTTTCAACGAGGTGTGTTCAGAACGCAAATCTGCCATCAAACACCGGCTTGTCATCCAGCGCCAACACGCCACTCTCAAAGATCAGATCCAGGTGATGGCTGCCCTTTTGCCCGCCGCCCAAGCCCAGGTGCAACCCGCAATGGCGCTCCTCAAACCCGGCGTTGCGCGCATATAAGTCTTTAACCCCTTCATTGGTGCCAATCCCCAATTCCTCGACACGGCGATTCGACGGGTTGGCATTCAGGTACTTGTTGAAGTCATCCGCCAGCCCCGGCACGTCGCTGGCCACGCTGCAAATCGTCGAGTTTTCGATCCACAACTCCAGCGGTGATTGCAGCACGCCGTATTTGCGCGCAAACGGGATGGTGCTGAGGAAGGTGCCGACAAACCGCACCTGGCCGTTGATGGCCTCGCTGTGGGTGGCGATTTCGCCCGGCGCCAGGTCGTGGTTGCCGACCCCGTTGATATTGGTCCACTTCTTGATGCTGCTCAGCGGCGCTTCAAGGCGTGAGCCGTGTTTGTCGGTAAAGCTCAGCACGCTGGCCTGGGACATGCGCCGGATCAGCGTGGCGTTGAGGTCGGCGATGCGCTGCGGCTCGACGCTGAAGGTGTCGTAGAAATAGTCGCCATAATCTTTGAACAGCAGGGATTTCTTCCAGTGCTCGGCCATCACGCCTTGCAGGGCGCGAATAAAGTCCGGGCCTTCGGCGCGTGGGTTGGGCAGGGTCGAAGAGTCATACAGAAACAGGTACAGGTCGCAGGCTTCGATGGCTTGGGCCAGGGTGTCGCTCGGCGTCAGGTCCAGCCGCTGGCACTGGAAGTTGAAGCGTGCGGCGCTGCTATGAGTGATGGCTTCGGCGATGGCGTCGTAGCGCTCGGTATGGCCCAGCAACACGGTAGGGCGGCTCAGGCCGTTGAGTGCCGGATGGTGTGCGAGGTAGTAGAGAAAGTGTTCGACGGCGCGGGCCTTGTCCATGACGGGTGTCCTTCTGTGCCTTGGGTAAGGGGGCAGATGCAGTGCACTGCATCTGCCGGATGCCTGCCGGGTGTTAGAAAGGCCACATCGCGGTGCCAAAGGGCACAACGGCGTCGGCTTGCATCATTTCAACGGCGGCCTCATGGGTCGGCGCTTCAAACCAATCGTCAAGTTGCAGTTCGGTTTCCAGGTCGTTTTCCAGTGCTTGCATGGTGTATCTCCTAGAGGACGTTGTTTGAGAACGGCTTGCCAACGGGCTTCGCTGGCAAGTGAAAGAACCTAGGAGAGAGTGTTTGAAAATGCAAAATATTTATTGACACGGTTTCATTTGGATTTTTTCTTCTGTTTTTTTGCAGTGATTTTTTATCCAGAAAAAACAGCACATTGGCTGAACCGATTATTCAGATGTTTCTCACTGACAGTTTTCCGTTGGCCGACAAAAAAGTCTGGCTGTAACGCTTATTTTCCGGGGTGTAACGATAGTTTTACGGGTTTGCCCCGGCATTCCTGAGTGGCGTTCGGCTGTAAGGATTAGCTGACAGTTTGTCGCGTGCACCCTGTTGGGGCGTGCTGAAGCTGTCGAGCGGTGTACAATGCGCCGCGTTTTACTGTGACCCTCCTTGCGTATCCACGCAAAAGGCCAAGACCTCAGGGTTTACCCATCCTGATCACTCCGTCCGGCCACGAGTCGGACGGGTTCGATTTCGTCACAGATAAAAACAAACAGGTGACGCATGACCGTTAGAAAGACGCTGTACTCCTGGTGCCTGCGCTGGGGTTTGAGCGGCGCTGCTTGAGTCGGTAATTCAAGGCAGCAACCTGCATTCGATATTCTCAAACCTTGCGTGAGACCCTTTTCATGAGTGGACCCCAATCTTCTTCAGGCGAGCTGAAACGCGGCCTGAAAAATCGGCATATCCAGTTGATCGCCCTCGGTGGCGCCATCGGCACCGGCCTGTTTCTGGGCTCGGCCGGCGTGCTCAAATCCGCCGGCCCATCGATGATCCTGGGTTATGCCATCTGCGGCTTCATCGCCTTCATGATCATGCGCCAGCTCGGCGAAATGATCGTCGAAGAACCGGTCGCCGGTTCCTTCAGCCACTTTGCCCACAAGTACTGGGGCGGTTTCGCCGGCTTCCTGTCGGGCTGGAACTGCTGGATTCTGTACATCCTGGTGGGCATGTCGGAGCTGACAGCGGTCGGCAAGTACGTGCACTACTGGTGGCCGCAGATCCCGACCTGGGTCTCGGCGGCGGCGTTCTTCGTGTTGATCAACCTGATCAATCTGGCCAACGTCAAAGTCTTCGGTGAAGCCGAGTTCTGGTTCGCCATCATCAAGGTCGTGGCTATCGTCGGCATGATTGCCCTGGGCAGTTACATGCTGGTCAGCGGCAGCGGCGGCCCACAAGCTTCGGTGAGCAACCTGTGGGACCACGGCGGGTTCTTCCCCCATGGCGTCGGCGGCTTGGTGATGGCCATGGCGATCATCATGTTCTCGTTTGGCGGCCTGGAAATGCTTGGTTTTACCGCCGCTGAAGCCGACCAGCCACGTACGGTGATCCCAAAGGCGATCAATCAGGTGATCTACCGCATCCTGATTTTTTACATCGGCGCGCTGGTGGTGCTGTTGTCGCTGACGCCATGGGACAGCCTGCTGGCGACCCTTAACGCGTCGGGCGATGCCTACAGCGGCAGCCCGTTCGTGCAGGTGTTCTCGATGCTGGGCAGCAACACCGCCGCGCACATCCTCAACTTCGTAGTGCTGACGGCGGCATTGTCGGTGTACAACAGCGGCACCTACTGCAATAGCCGCATGTTGCTGGGCATGGCTGAGCAGGGCGATGCGCCCAAGGCACTCGCCAAAATCGACAAGCGTGGTGTACCGGTGCGCTCGATCCTGGCGTCGGCGGCGGTCACGCTGGTGGCGGTGTTGATGAACTACTTCATCCCTCAGCACGCGCTGGAACTGCTGATGTCGCTGGTGGTAGCCACCTTGGTGATCAACTGGGCGATGATCAGCTTCTCCCACCTCAAGTTCCGCCAGCACATGAACCGCACCGGCCAGGTGCCGTTGTTCAAGGCCCTGTGGTATCCGTATGGCAACTACCTCTGCCTGGCGTTCGTGGTGTTTATCCTGGTGATCATGCTGATGATTCCGGGGATTCAGGTGTCGGTGTACGCAATCCCGGTGTGGGTAGCGTTCATGGCGGTGTGTTACGGGATCAAGAACAAGCGCAGTGCTGACGCTGCGTTGACCACGGCGAGTGCAGCGCTGAAGTAAGTGGCGCTTCAACGGTTATCAATACCCCTCTATTGAGGGGTATTTTTTTGCGATGAGATTTATCGGCTGTTTGCAATAACACCACTCATGTAGGCGTTGAGGTCGCGAAAATCCTTGACGCTCCAGGCATGCGGCGCAACCTTCACACCGTTGTCTTGCAGGGTTTTTGGGATCAGGTTGCCATTGGGGCGAAGGATCACCGAAGACACAATAACGCCTGGATAATCCGCCAGCCGTTTTTTGAAAGCAGGCGTTGTAAGGTCAGGCGTGGGAGGGCTGCTTTTCCTGGCCAATGGACCGCTGGCCTTGAGGTCTGGGCCGTGGCACATGGCGCATCGCTGTGAATACAGGTTTTTGCCGTTGGCATTGTCCGCGAAGGACAGTGACGTTTGAATGAGTGATAAAGTGCCGAGCACAGTGATGAATAGCCTTTTCATGTTCCTGCGTCCTTGTTTTTTATGGTGTTGTCGCCCGTTGCCTAAGGTTTTTGAGTGATGCTGGTAATTTCCAACAACGTGCACTTGCCCGATGCCGAGATCGAGTTGACCGCCATTCGCGCCCAGGGCGCCGGTGGGCAGAACGTCAACAAGGTGTCGAGCGCGGTGCACCTGCGGTTTGACATCCCGGCTTCATCGTTGCCGGCGTTCTATAAGGAGCGTTTGCTGGCACTGCGTGACAGCCGTATCACCAGTGAAGGCGTGCTGGTGCTCAAGGCCCAGCAATACCGTACTCAGGAACAGAACCGCGCCGATGCGCTGGAGCGCTTGGTGGAGTTGATCCTCAGTGCCACCAAGGTCGAGAAGAAGCGCCGCCCGACCAAACCCACCCTGGGCTCGAAGAAGCGTCGACTGGAATCCAAGACCAAGCGTGGCAGCATCAAGGCTGGGCGCGGCAAGGTCGACTTCTAGGCGTCGCGCGCCTCACGGGCCTTGGGTGCTTGCCGGTACAAATACACACTCAACAGTAGGCCACCGACGGCAGCCAGGGCAGCAAACAGGAAGATCGACGCAAAGCCGAAACCAGCCGCCACCGCCCCGGCCAGTGGGCCGGTGATACCCAACGACAAGTCGATAAACAACGAATAAGCCCCCACCGCCGCGCCACGGCTGGAGGCCGGCACCAAATTGACGGCTTCTACGCCCAGCGCTGGAAACACCAACGAAAAGCCAAACCCGCTCAACGCCGCACCGGCGAGCGCCCATTGCGCGTCGGGTGCCATCCACAGCAACAGCAGGCCGAGGGCTTCTACCGACAGGCAGGCAATTGCCACACGAAAGCCGCCAATCCGGTTGATCAAATTGCCGAACAGCAAGCGTGCGCCGATAAAACTGGCGCCGAAGAGGCTCAAGGCCCACACCGCGTTGTCCCAACTCTGGGTCGTGTAATACAGCGTGATAAACGTGGCGATGGTGCCGAAACCAATCGAACCCAATGCGAGCGCGCAGCCGTGGGGCAGCACGCGGCCCAGCACATTCATGAAGGGCAGACGTACGCCGGCCACAATCGGCGCGGCTTCCTTGTTCCAGGCCAACAGCACGCCGAGCACTGCCAGCAGGATGATGCTGACGCCCATGCTCCACAGCCCCAAGTGGCTGACCAGCAGCACGCCGAGCGGCGCCCCCACGGCCAGCGCCCCATAGCTGGCGATGCCGTTCCACGAGATGACCTTGGCCGTGTTGGCGGCACCGACTCGGCCGATGCCCCAGCCGATGGCGCCCGAACCCACCAGGCTTTCGGCGCTGCCCAGCACCAGTCGGCCAATCAGCAGGCTGATCAGGCTGACACCCGGCAGGCTGGAAAACCACGCCGCCAGCAACATGAACACGCCGCTCAGGCCGCAACCCACCAAACCGATCAGCACCGCGCGCTTGCTGCCCAGGTTATCGATGATTTTGCCGGCATACGGACGGCTCAGCAGGGTGGCCAGGTATTGCACGCTGATCACCAGGCCCGCGATGACCGCGCCATAGCCCAGTTGGCTGTGCACATAGCCCGGCAATACGGCCAGGGGAATGCCGATGTTGAGGTAGCCGATAAAGGTAAACAGCACGATGGAAACAACTTGCAGCGTGACCGCCATGGGGCGCTGGGTATTTGGCATGGGGGAGGTCCACCGTTGCAGCAGGTAAAGATAGGCTGCTAATGATACCGATGCTTTGGCTTGCGCAGGGCGGTAAAAAGCAAAACGTCAGCGCAAAAAGACCTCAGGCCTGGGGCGGGGCCAGCATTTGCGTGGTTACCAGGGCGGCCAGGGCGTTTTCCTGGGTGCCGAAACGCTTGAGCAACAGGGCTTGTTTGTCGGGGCTGAGGCGGTTCCAGACTTCGATCATCTGCAGGGCAGCGTCGAGTACGGCGGCGTCCGGGGTGTCGGGGAGGGTGTCGGTCATGGCGGGTCTCGGTGATTCAGGCAGTGTGGAAAGCGCTTGAAGTGCGCTTTCCACACGGTCTGGTACGGCGTCAGTCCTGGCTTTTGCTGTCGACTGGTTTTGCTTCTTTGGCCTCAGGCTGCTTGTCACTGGCCTGCTGCGGTGTTGGCTGCTCAGTTGGGTGCAGGCTTGGGAAGGGGAGATTAGGTATCTCGTGCATCGTCGTCGCTCCTCGCAAGATCTGTTTTATCAATCGCAGGTGATTCCGCGCTCTCAAAAAGCCTTGGCAGGATACAGCACTGAAAATGACAAAAAGAAATTTATGTCGGCGGATGTACGAATTTTCATTTTTTTACGCAAGTGGCATGGGGTCGCAGGCTGGGTGTCTGGGGGGTGTGTTGGGTTTGGGGGCATATCCGTTATTTGGGTGATGGCCACTTAGGGTTCCGCCATCACCCACATAACGGATAGGTACTCAGCCGCCCACCAACCCACAAAAAATCCGCAGATACATCAAAAAGGCACCTTCCCCAGAATCATGTCGCGATACATCACAAAATCCCCCAACAAACTGTAGAACGGATGTTGAAACGTCGCCGGGCGGTTCTTTTCGAAGAAGAAGTGCCCGATCCAGGCAAAGGTGTACCCGGCGACCGGCAGGGCCAGCAGCAGGCCCACGGAGCCACGGCCGATGGCATAGGCCAGAATCCCAATCACCAGGGTGGTACCAATAAAGTGCAGGCGCCGACAGGTGCTGTTGGCATGCTCACTCAGGTAGTAAGGGTAAAACTCAGCGAAGCTGTTGAATTGCTTGACGTTTTCCACAGTGATCGGCCCTTGGCTGGTGATGCCGCCCAACAGATGTTCGGCGGGGAGCTTATTTGAGTCTAGAGTGATCAGTGGTAACAGCCAGTGACAATAGATGCCACTTTAGTATCCTTGGCTTCCTGGCTGCCGTTTAAGCCTGCCTTTTTCAAGAAGACGCCATGAGCGAACGAACAACTTCTGCAAGCTGGGCAATGGGCATCGTCAAGGCATTGGAAATGGACGGCCTGGATTGCCGCGTCTTGTTCAAGCAACTGGGCCTGGACTACACCGCCCTCAGCGACCCCGATGCCCGTTTTGCGCAAGACTCCATGACCCGGCTGTGGCAGCGCGCAGTAGAGCTGTCAGGCAACCCCGCAATCGGCCTGAACATGGGCAAGGTAGTGCGCCCGGCGTCGTTTCATGTGGCCGGTTACGCCCTGATGTCCAGCAACACCCTGGCCGAAGGTTTTATGCGTCTGGTGCGTTACCAACGCATTATCGCCGAAAGCGCCGACCTGAGTTTTCGCCTGTTACCTGAAGGCTATGCGCTGATTCTGACGGTGCATGGCGATCACCTGCCGCCGACCCGCCAAAGCGCCGAAGCCTCGCTGGCCAGTGCCCTGGCCTTGTGCGGCTGGCTGACCGGCCGCACCCTGCAGCCGCGCAAGGTGGTGCTGCAAGGCGATCAACCGGCCGACCTGGCGCCTTATAAACAGGCCTTCCACGCGCCGATGGAGTTCAATGGGCCCTACGATGCGCTGATTTTCGAGCAGGCCGACATGGATGCGCCGCTGCCGACTGCCAACGAGGCCATGGCGCTGCTGCATGATCGGTTTGCCGGCGAATACCTGGCGCGGTTTTCCGAGAGTCGCGTGACCCACAAGGCGCGTCAGGTGCTGTGCCGATTGCTGCCCCAAGGCGAGCCCAAGCGCGAAGTGGTGGCGCAAACCCTGCACTTGTCCCAGCGCACATTGCAGCGGCGTTTGCAGGAGGAGGGCACCAGTTTTCAGACGCTGCTCGACGACACGCGCCGCGAACTTGCCGAACAATACCTGGCACAGCCGAGCATGACCTTGCTGGAAATCGCCTACCTGTTGGGTTTTGCCGACCCGAGTAATTTCTTCCGCGCGTTTCGCCGCTGGTTCGATGCCACGCCCGGTGTATACCGAGCGCGGTTATTGCAAACCTCGACGGTCAGTGGCGCCAAAACGCCGGAATGCACAGCACAAACACTGTAATAATTTCCAGCCTTCCCAACAGCATGCCGAATGACAAGATCCACTTGGCCGCATCCGGCAGGCTGGCGAAGTTACCGGCCGGGCCAATGGTTTCGCCAAGGCCCGGGCCGACGCCGGACACCGTGCTGGCAGCGCCGGTCAGCGCGGTCATCCAGTCCAGCCCCAGCAGCGACAGGGCCAGCGCAATGGCGCAGATAGTGATGGCGAAGAAAAACGAAAAGGTCAGGATCGAACGCACGATTTCTTCGTCGAGGCGATGGCCGTTGTACTTCTGCTTGATCACCGCGCGCGGGTGGATCAACTGGTTCAAGTTGGCCTTGAGCAGGATATAGGCAACCTGAAAGCGGAAGATCTTGATCCCGCCCGCCGTCGAGCCCGAACAGCCGCCAATAAAGCCCAGGTAAAAGAACAGCATCAGCGAGAAGTTACCCCACAGGCTGTAGTCCCCCAGCGCAAAGCCGGTGGTGGTCACCACCGAGGTAACGTTCAGGGCTACATGGCGCAGGGCATCCAGCCAGTGCAGGTTGGTGGTCCACCAGTACCAGGTGCCGAGTACCAGCCACGTCACGATCAGCAAACCGAGCAAGCCTTGCACCTGCTGATCCTTGATCAGCGCCCGGCGGTTGCCGCGCAAGGTGGCCACATACAGGGTGAACGGCAAGCTGCCGAGGATCATCACCACCACCGCCACCCAGTGCACCGCCGGTTGTTTCCAGTGGGCCAGGGATTCATCCGAGGTGGAGAACCCGCCGGTGGAAATCGCTGACATCGCGTGGTTGATCGCATCAAACAAGCCCATGCCGGCCCACCAGAACGCCAGGCTGCCCAGGATGGTGATGCCCACATACGCCGCCACGATCAGGCGCGCCACCATGTGCGAGCGCGGCATGACCTTCTCCGAGCGGTCCGAGGATTCAGTCTGGAACAGGCGCATGCCACCAATGCGCAGCAGCGGCAGGATCGCCACCGCCATACCGATAAAGCCGATGCCGCCCAGCCAGTGCAGCAGCGAGCGCCACATCAGGATGCCGGGGGACATGCTGTCCAGCCCGCTCAGAACGGTGGAGCCGGTGGCAGTGATGCCCGACATGCTTTCAAAGAACGAGTCGGTGTAGCTGATGTGCTGGGTCAGCAGAAACGGTAGCGCAGCGAAGATGCACACCACCAGCCAGCTGGTCACTGTAAGGAGGTACATGTCCCTGGGCCGCAGGTGCACGTGTTCAGGGCGGCCCGGGATGACCAGCGCCAGGCCGGCCAGGAAGGTGATCATGCTGGCCCACAGGAACGAGGGCAGGTCGCTGGTGCGTTCGAAGATCACCAGGGTGGCCATCGGGACGACCATGGCGATCGCGAGGGTGATCAGGAAGATGCCGATGATGAAACCGATGATGCGTAAGGTCGGCAACGCCATGAAGAAAGCTCGGGTTTGAGAGAGTGGCGCCATTCTACCTGCGGTGCAGGTCTTGTAAACCGGGGTGTCCGAGGCGATGCAGTTCAACTGTGGGAGCTGGCTTGCCTGCGATGGCGACCTGTCATCCAGCCGCTCTGTTGCTGACCCACCGCTATCGCAGGCAAGCCAGCTCCCACAGAGGTTATGAAAAGGGGCACGCGCGCACAAAAAAGGCGACCCGAAGGTCGCCTTGTTCAGCGCAGGATCAATCAGAACTCGTGATCAGCGTTATCCGGGTTCAAATCACTGATACCCAGCTTGCCCGCCGCAGTTTCGATCGCGCCGGTCTGCTTGACCAGTGCCGCAATCGCGTCGCGCACGATCTGGTTGCCCTTGTCGTTACCGGCAGCGATCAGTTGGTCGTAGTGCTCACCGGCGTTGGCCTGGTCAACCATCACCTGGATCTTCGCTTCGGTCGACGCCAGGTCGGCCTTGAGCGCCGAGTCGGCGGCTGGATCGGCCTTGGCCACCAGTGACGACAGGCTTGCGCCGGTCATCTTGGTGCCGTCGGTGCGGGTGTACTCGCCCAGGTAGACGTTGCGGATGCCCTTGGCGTCGTAGAAGTGCGAGTTGTGGGTGTTGTCGCTGAAGCAATCCTGTTCGTCTTCCGGCGAGTTGGCTTCCAGGGAAACCTTCATGCGCTCACCGGCCAGTTCGCCCAGGGACAGGCTGCCCATGCCGAACAACATTTTGCGCAGGCCGTCGGTGGCAGGTTCGGCCTCCAGGGTGGCGCGGTAGTTGTCGTCAACCTTGGGTTTCCAGTTGCCGACCATTTCTTCCAGGTCGCTGACCAGCAGCTGAGTCACGGCGCGCAGGTAAGTGCGACGGCGCTCGTTGTTGCCGCCGGTGGCACCGTCGCCGGTCATGTAGTCGGAGGCCGGGCGGTTGCCTGCACCTGGGCCGGTGCCGTTGAGGTCTTGGCCCCAGAGCAGGAATTCGATGGCGTGGTAGCCGGTGGCGACGTTGGCTTCGGAACCGCCCAGCTCATTGAGGCTGGCGAGTTTTTCCGGGGTGATTTCCTTGACGTCAACCTTGTCTTCACCCACCTGGATCTCGGTGTTGGCGATGATGTTGGCATTGGCGCCCGGGTTACCCAGCGCGTGCTCGTAGGATTTGTCTACGTAGTCGATCAGGCCTTCGTCCAGGGGCCAGGCGTTCACCTGGCCTTCCCAGTCGTCGATGATGGTGTTGCCGAAACGGAACACTTCGCTCTGCAGGTACGGCACACGGGCGGCGACCCAGGCGGTGCGGGCGGCTTTGAGGGTGTCGTCGCTCGGGTTGGCGAGGAAGGTGTCGATTGCGGTTTGCAGGGTCTTCGCAGTGGATTCGGCGTCGCTGTAGACCGCGAACACCATGTCGGCGTAATGCGCGACAACGGCCTTGGCGGCGGCTTCGTCGACCTGGCCGGCAGGCGTGGCAGCCGCTGGAGCGGTGGTGCTGGCAGCCGGGGTCGGCGCTTGAGGCGCGGCAGCCTTGTCTTTACCTTCGCCGCAACCGGCGAGAGAAATGGCAATGGCCAGCAGACTGGCGGTGGCCAGGGGCATACGAATCATGGCGAACATCCTGCTTCGGTTGTTGATAGGACGCGCGGGGGAGCGCAAAAACTGCGACATAATGCGAAAGATTTGCATTTTGTGTAAAGGCTTATGCGAGGGAAATATTTGGTATCGATTTGCTGGTTCAGAGAATCGCCGCGTTGTTGCGCTCGGCTTGTTTCAAATACGCCGCCAGCTCACGGGCCTGCAGCGGTTTGCTGTAGTGGTAGCCCTGGCCCTCATGGCAGCCTTCGGAAATGATATAGGCCTCCTGCTCGGCGGTTTCCACACCTTCGGCAATCACCTGCATGCCCAGGCTTTTGCCCAGTTGGATGATGGCGCGCACGATGGTTGCGTCATCGTCGTCATCCAGCAGGTCCTGGACGAAGCTCTTGTCGATCTTGATCTTGTCCAGCGGCAGGCTCTTGAGGTAGCTCAGGGATGAATAGCCGGTACCGAAGTCATCAATCGCGATCAATGCACCGGAACGGCGCAGGCTCAGCAAGTGCTGGGCGGCGGTGCTGATGTCTTCCATCAGGCCGGTCTCGGTCACTTCCAGTTCCAGGCTGCGCGGCGGCAGGCGGTAGATCTGCATCAGGTTGTTGACTACCCGTGGCAACTCGGTGTGGTGCAACTGCACGGTGGACAGGTTGACCGCCATGCGCAGTTCGGTGAAGCCCAGGTCATGCCATTCGCGCAACTGCCGGCAAGCCTGGTCCAGCACCCATTCGCCAATCGGGATAATGGTGCCGTTCTGTTCCGCCAGCGGGATGAACAGGTCCGGTGGCACCAGCCCGTGTTCCGGGTGCTGCCAGCGAATCAGCGCCTCAACGCCCACCACGCGGTGGTCGCGGTAGCTGATCTGCGGCTGGTAGACCAAGTGGAACTGGTCGCGGCTCAGGGCATCGCGCAGGTCTTTTTCGAGTTCGCGGCGGCGGCGCATTTCGCTGTCGACGCTGGCGATGTAGAACTGATAGCGGTTGCGCGAGCGGCTCTTGGCCAGGGTCATGGTCTGTTCGGCTTTTTGCAGCAGCTTCTCGGTGCTGTCGCCGTCTTCCGGGAACAGGGTGATGCCGATGGTGGCACGCAGGCGGATCTGGTCCTGGTCGAGGGCGAATTCGGCTTCCAGGTCATCGAGGATGCTTTGCGCCAGCTCGGCGGCCTCGTAAGGCTGGTCGATATCGGCCTGCACCAGCGCAAACTGGTCGCCGCCCAAACGGGCGAGCGCGCCAAGGCGGCCACTGTGGGCACGCAGGCGGTCGGCCAGGGCCAGCAGCAATTTGTCACCGGCCTGATAGGTGAACTGTTCGTTGACGCTTTTGAAGTCGTCCAGCCCTACGCACAGCACCGCCACCCGGCGCTGCCGACGGCCGGCGTCGGTGAGGATCTTGTCCAGTTGTTCCTGCAGCTTTTGACGGTTCGGCAGGCCGGTAAGAAAGTCGTACTGGGCCATGCGCAAGAGGCTCGATTCCGCCTCATGGCGCAAATGCGTATTGCGTTCGATGGACTCGAGCAACTGGTTGGCAGTGTTGATCCACAACCCCAGTTCGTTGCGTTCATGGCCTTTGAGCTGGGGGATCTTGTGTTCGCTGGGGCGGTCGGGGTTGATCGAGGTCAAGTGCTCGATGATCCGCGACAATGGCTTGGTCAGCAGCCAGTGATACACCAGGTACAGCACCAGGCCCATGGCCAGGGCGCGCAGTACGCCGGAAATAAAGATGATCACCGAGCTGACAATAAAACCTTTGCCGTAGGTGGCGGTGTCGAGGGTAATGCTCAGGTCGCCGTAATACTCGCTGTAGGGGCCTTTGCCGACCAGCGCAGTCGTGAAGGTGCGTTCCTGGCCAAGAATCAGGTCGGTCAACCAGCGGGTTGAAGACTGCTGCAAGGCACGGCTTTTTTCCGCCAGCATGGTTTCGTTGGGGTGGCCGATGGAGGCCATGCGCACAGCGTCGTCCTGAAACAGGCCTTCGATCACCTGCATGCCCATCTCGCGGTCCAGGCTGTAGACCGCCTGGGTCGAGGGGTCGCGAAACATGTCGAGGATTCGCTGCGCGTCACCGGCCACGGCCTGACGCGTCTTATAGGCATCAAACACGATCTGCGCCACGCTCAGCGCCACGCCCACGATCAATGCCGAGAGCAGCACAACCCGTAGCAACTTCACCGACAAGCTGTTTTTGAGTTCCAGCTTCAAAGGGTCATTCCTTGTTCCATGCGGGCGGCCTCAATATGCCATGAGTATTGGCAATCTCGTGATGGCAGTCAAAGGGACATTGCGGCTAAGGCGTATGGAGGCTGTGGAGGGAGTGCCTGGGAAGAAGAGAGCGATGATATCCATCGCCCTCGGGTACTGCGCAGGAAAGGAAGGGAACGCCTTCGGTATCCCGACATCGAGTGTTGCGGGCTTAAGAAATTTTGATTGAATTTTGGTTTACGTTATTGAACGTGATCTGATGATCGTTTTTCTGGTGAGCATCACCGCCGATTTTGCCTTGCGCCATGCCGGCGGCCTGACTGGCTGAATTGGCCAGCTTGCCCAGCAAGTCCATGCCCTTGCCCACCAGGTCCATGCCTTTGCCTGCGAGTGGCAACACTGAAGACACGGCTGACATACCTATCGATAACGGATCCATTGCAGACTCTCCTACAGGATGAAATGAGAGAGTTATTTCTCTCGCTTGCTGGGTGGCCTGTTCCTCTCGGTGAGTTCCACATTTCCTGCATTACTTTCATTTTTCATCGGCTACAAAAAAGCCCGGCAATGGCCGGGCTAAGGTAGTTTGAATGGCCTGAACTCGTGTTTCAGGCTCAGAGGTGTGCCGCTGCTGAAGAACGTCTACCTGGCCATGGTCAGTAACTTCAGCCAATTACCATTCGGTAAATAGGTTCCGTTTCCAATGAGCATATTCGCGGTTTTATACTCCTCCAACTCGTCCAAAACACCGGTATTCCCCAAGACGCCTGTGACAGCGAACATTATGGTGTTGAGGTCGCCAATCGGATCAAACATTAAGGTCTCTGGTGGCAGAAGGCTGTTGACTGGGAATGGTTCTATCAGACGCAGGGAACGCACAGGGCTCATGTTTTTCGGCAAGTCTCCTATAAGCAACCTTGCTTTTTGCATAGGTGAAAGAACCGTTGCGCGTTTAAAGATCGTCTTGCCGACGGCACGTGCCGTGTTCCCCAGGCAGCGCGCAAACAGCGCTGCTCTCTGCAATACCTTCTTCGCTAGTGTCGCAACTCCGCCGAACACGCCAAAGACCAGGGAGGCCCAGGCCAATCCTTGAGACAACTCTGGGTTGCTGTCGGCAATAACCACGGACACGATGGCCAGGGCGGATGCAACAGTCGCCAATGTGACCATGGCTGCCGCCATCAGTAACGTCGCTCCTCCGGTCATGACCGCCGTGAGTATGCCTAGGCCGGTAAAAATTACAGTTTTAATTAATTCCCCCGCTTTGCCCATGCCTAGAGATCCAGGGAGGTTGTCTCCCCAAATTCTCCTTAAGCCATCTTGCACCGGGTCGTGGCCACTGGGATCGTGAAAGTTGATGGGGTCGGCATCGGCACAGTAACCACGAGCGTTCGGGCCGCCCTCGCCAAAGGGGCTGCTTGTATCCCAGGTATTGAATTGGTAGTTGGCGGAAATGAGAAAACGATAACCGCAGCCCAAGGGGTATTGGCCGTTCGTGCTTTCAATGAGTTCGCGGTTAGCACCCAGTAAGGAGTGAGTATCTTCAAAGAAGTGTTCACCATAGGGGCTATAGGCGTGAAATTTGGTGGTATGGGCTGTCGCGTCATAGGTCACCCAGACCGTACCGTTGAGGTCGCACCACTCGTACAGGGTTCTTTCAACTCCAGAAACTCGAGTTAATTGCGCAACGCAGGCAGCACTGCCAGGCTTCAGATGCCGGCAGTCGTCGTTATCCCCCAACGCATATTCGCCATTGACCTGCAGGTCGTTATAGATAAATTGACGTTGGTCCGGGCCCTGGTTATGAGTCATCAGGCGATCGGAGGGGTCGTAACTGTACCGGGCGCTCCCGGCTTGTATCAGCCGTCCGAACGTGTCATAGCGGTATTTTTTACCGGTTTGGTCTTGAGCAAGCCTGTCCGCAGCGTCATACGTCAACGACGCGGATTTTGTGTAGTCCGCATGGGTGTTTTCAATCTTTTCCAGGCGAACGCCCCTCGCGCCATCGTAGGTATAGGTCGCGCTATTGCGCCCGCCGGCGAAGGTGCTGATGCATTGGGTGACATTGCCCAGCCCATTGTAGGTGAACTCTTGCTTATCGATGCGTTTGCCCTGCGGATTCAGCGGTCTCCAAACCCCAGTGGTCGTACACGACTTGAGCCGTCCACCAGCACTGTAGGTGAAGCTGCGTGAGCCCAGCACGTTGCTCCCTCTTTTCAACTGGACCTGTTTGAATTTGCCATCGGCAAAGTAGGTGGTGGCTATTTCCAGGGCGAGGGGTGTGTTTTGGGTGGGCACGAAGCGACGGCTGACCTCACGCTGCTGAGCGTCATATGTGTACCTTATGTTGACTGTTTCCGTTGCTCCGCTTTTGGTCTCTATCACTTCTTCTGCCAGTTGCCCCTGCTCGTTGTAAGCGTAGCGAGTGAAGAAGTCGTTCTCGCTACGTATACGTTGCCCGACATTGTTGTATCTACACGCTGTTGTTACCCCGAATACATCGGTGTAACTCAACAAGCGCCCCGCAGGGGAGTAGCGGGAGGACACTTCTTTGGATTCGCCAGGTTGAGTCTGTACGCGTTGTTGGGTTACGCGTGAGTTGAGGTCATGGCCGTACTCAAGGAAACGCTCTCCCTCTTTGACGGTTGATTGGCGTTGTGCGGCGTGAGCATAGGTGAAGATTTTTTGCTGGCTGAGGTCCGCAGTGCTGACTTTACTGACTTTGTTTCCCAACTCCTTTATGTACTCGTATTTGAGGTCGATACCGTCGGCGGTTCTTTTCGTAGCGGGCACCAGGCTGCTGCCATCGTATGTATAGAATTCGGTTGCATTGCCTCGGTTAAAAGTGACGACCCGATCCCATTCATCGAACTCTCGCTCACCCAATATGTATTTGTGGGTGCCGAAACTGATTTCCACGGTTGTCGGTTCATTGCTCTGTGAAAGCGGGTCATAAGTGTAGTAGTAGGTGTAGGCGAGGTTTAATAGAGGCAGCAATCCTGTGTCGTCTTCGACATAAGCCTCCGTCAGCACGCGCCCCAGGATGTCGTAGGTATAGGTGATGGTGGTAACGCCGTACTCGCCATTGGTTATAAGCTTTTGGAGGTGCTGTGCCGTCGTGTAGGTGGCTGTTTGGGTTTGAAACGTCTTACCACTCTGATCCTTCCACTCAACTTTTTTGATTGTGTCGTCCCGCAAGTCGTAAGTGGTGACCTTTTGATGTTTGTCAGTTATTTTTCCGGACCATTCAGTTCGAATCTTTGTGATGGGATTATACCGGTTGAAATACTCGCTGCCATCGCTATAGATTCGCCCGGTTGCCTCTCCCCAATTGTCGTAGGTTACCTCGCTCCATTTACTGAATCGCGGGTCGCTCCCCTGGAAACTTGCCTGGTAATCGTACTGAGTGCTGCGCAGCTCACGCCCTATCGCATCGTAGCTGACTTCCTTGAGCAAGCGTCGAGTGTCCGCTGTAACGTACTCGTACTCTCTTACCAACCGATCCTGCCCATCGTATTCGCTCAAACGAACTTGCCCATTCGCCTCGGTGGTTTTCACTTGCCCGGGGGCTGGGTAGTCATAGGTTGTGGTTTGCTTATAGGTCGGACTTTGCGCACATAAGGTCTGGCTTGCCAGCCTGCCAGAGCTGTCATAGGTGTATTCGCAGCGATTACCGTCTTCGTCTACTTGACGAATGAGGTGCCTGCTAAGGACGCTCTGAGTGAATGAAGAAGTACGCGTGGACGAGGTATCAACTGTGTCGGTAATTTGGGTGGTCAGTTCTGTGTTGTTTTCTCCTCCAAGTGTGTACTCGAAAGAGCGTTGAAAGTCTCGAAGCGAGCGGCCTTCACGAATGATAGATTGTGGCTTTCCTTTACGAAAGTCATCTTGCGTAAAATAGACAAAGGATTGAGAAAATACGGTGGGCTTTGGAATCAGGCTGTTATTGATGATTTCATCTATAGCTTCGAGCTTTGGCTCGCTCATGCCAGTTATAGAGATGTATTCGTATATTTTTTTATGGCTGAAAAATGTTAAAGATTTTACGTTTTCCACTGTTTCACTGACGGGGCGGTCTGAGCCGAACCTTGGGCCATCGGCGTATGTATAGGATGTGCGTTTGTCGTTTTCAATGTTCTCCGTTAGCGCTGCGTCTTTATTGAAATGGGTGACGATTTTAGATTCTCGACGGCTGGCGTTTTGACGGTAAGTCGTGGTACGTTGGTTTTTTATTGTGTTTGGGGTTGCGGAGATTGTATATTCTGTTGTGGTGCTTCTTGTTACGCCGGCGACCGTTTTGATTGCCGCTTCCGATAGGATTTCGTTGGTTATGTAATCGTACGTGTACTCAGTTCTTCCTTCTCGATGGGATTTGGTTGTTATGTAGGTTTTAAGGTTGGAGGAACGGTCGTATTCATACCTGTTCACCACCGTCTGGCCGCCGCCATTGGGTATCAAGGTATGCTCGCTAACGCAGGGCAGCGCCGACAATTTCGGGTCGTCTGGGAAATTCAATCCATTGTCATTATACTCAAGCTCTTCTTTCAGACCCTCCCAACCCGTGTACTTGATCATCAGCCAGCCGGCGCTCTTGTGATCCAGGTATTCAAACGTGGACTTTATATCGTCGGCAAGCGTTATTGATTTAAGTGCGTAGTTCTCAATGTCCAGTTTATAACGCAGCGTTTCAGTCGGATCGTCTGGCCAATAGGTTAAGGTCACCGGTGTGATTGCCGTCTCGGCGTTATCGTCGGCGAGCGTATAGTCGATGTCCAGCAGCGTGCGATATTTATCCGTGACGCGCTGTAACTTGATCTGATGGTATGTCGTGCCGTCTATGACATGGGGGGTGACGCTCCAGCTCAGGTTTAAATAGTTATAACCATCGGTGGTCAGCGACTTGGGAACATAAAATAGCGTGTCTCCCAATTTGGAAAGAACTTCTGTTCTGCCGCCCTTGCGGTAGACGGTTAAGGTGTCATCGCTGTTCCATTCCACAATCACCGCGGGCTGTTTCAGATTTTTACCTTTTTCCAGCTTGAGCGTTTCCCCAGTGCTGAGTGTCAGTACTTCATATTCTTCACTGAAGATCGTAAAACAGAACTCCCAGCCATCGCCCAATGCGTTAAGGTTGTTGGTTGTGGGGCTATAAAACAAGTCTGTTTCAAACTCGGGGCCACTGCCGCAATTGCCGATCAGGAGGGGCATTTTTACATAGGCTTCGAATAGCCCGGTGCGGGTGTTGACCATGTTGTATTTCTGGGTGGTCGCATTAAAAATCGGTTTGCTTTCGTAGTCGGCCGGGTCTTTGCCCATTGGGTTGTGTGCCATGGTTAATCTCCTTATTACTTGGCCAGTCCTGAGCCTTCAGGACGGATAGGGAGATCTGAGCGTACGCAAAATTTCGCTGCGCAGAACCTGTGAGTTCTGACAGTTTTTTATAAATTTTAGCTATGGTTGATAGTGTTTTCAGGCGTGAAGGTGCAGGCTTTAAAACGGGCATAAAAAAACCGGCCCTCCGAATGGGAGGCCGGTTTTTTGCGGTTCACCTAAGTGACCCGCTGTACGGCAAGCCGTGCTTAAGCAGTAAAGGCCTTGCCTTCAAACTGCTCAGCCACGAACTTCCAGTTGACCAGGTTCCAGAACGCTTCCACATACTTTGGACGCACGTTGCGGTAGTCGATGTAGTAAGCGTGTTCCCACACGTCGCAGGTCAGCAGCGGGGTGTCGCCGCTGGTCAGCGGGTTGCCGGCGCCGATGGTGCTGGCCAGGGCCAGGGAACCGTCAGCTTTTTTCACCAGCCAGCCCCAACCGGAACCGAAGGTGCCGACGGAGGTCTTGGTGAACTCTTCCTTGAACTTGTCGAACGAACCGAAGGCTGCGTTGATGGCTTCAGCCAGCGCGCCGGTCGGTTGGCCGCCGGCGTTTGGCGCCAGGCAGTTCCAGTAGAAAGTGTGGTTCCAGACCTGAGCGGCGTTGTTGAAGATGCCGCCCGAAGAAGACTTGACGATTTCTTCCAGGGTCTTGCCTTCGAACTCGGTGCCAGGCACCAGGTTGTTCAGGTTCACGACGTAGGTGTTGTGGTGCTTGTCGTGGTGGTACTCCAAGGTTTCCTTGGAAATGTGCGGCTGCAGGGCATCGTGTGCGTAGGGCAGCGGCGGCAATTCGAAAGCCATGATGATTCTCCTAATCAGGTCAGTTGCGGTGAGCGCAAGGCCGATCACGGGCGGCCAAACAAGCGCCGGGGAGTTTGTACTCTTTGCGGCGCAGGGTCCGGATCATAGCACCGGGGGTGCGGCAAAACCACGCAACAACTGTGTGGGATAGAGGTTCCAGAGCGTTTTGGAATATTCACCCGGCACTGATCAATTGGTAGGCCACGCTGAACATCATCACCGCCACCAGAAGGTCGAGCAGACGCCAGGTCGCCGGGCGTGCCAACCAAGGCGCCAGCCACGCTGCGCCGAGTGCCAGGGTGGCGAACCACAGGAACGAAGCGCTGGCAGCACCGGCGACATACGCTCCGGGCTCGGTTTGTTGCGCGCCCAGTGAGCCGATCAGCAGCACGGTGTCCAGGTACACATGGGGATTGAGCAGCGTTACCGCCAAGGCACTGAGCAACACTGCGCGTAATGAACGCACCTTGAGGTTGGCACCTTGTTCCAGGCTTTGCCGGGAACACGCACGACGCAACGCCAGGGTGCCGTACCACAACAGGAACGCCGCGCCGCCCCAGCGGGCAATGGCCAGCAGCAGAGGGTTTTGCGCCAGCACAGTGGCCAGGCCGAAGACCCCGAGCGCCACCAGAATTGCATCACATACGATGCACAGCGCCGCTACCGGCAAGTGATGCTCACGGCGCAGGCTTTGTGCCAATACAAACGCGTTCTGGGTGCCAATCGCCATGATCAGGCCAAGAGCCACCAGCAGCCCGTTTACATAACTTTGCCACATAGCCATTACTCCGCGTTTGTTGCCAGTTGGCGCAATACATCCATGGCCCGCTCGGCATCGGCGCGGCCGACGAACAGGTGGTCGTGATAAAACCCGGCGATAACGTTGCAACTGATACCGGCGCTGCCCAGCGCACTGGCGAACGCCGCCGTCAGGCCCACGGCTTCAAGGGCCGAATGCACATTCAGGGTGATCCACGCGGCCACATACTCGAAGGCCAGCCCGGCTTGTTCCGCCTGTTGACGCTCCACAATCAGGGTCAAACCCTCCTGCTCGCGAAAGCTGCCGATGACCTCGCAACCTGCTGGGATGCGTTGGTCGGGCAGGGTGCAGAACACGTAGTCGCCCTTATTCAGATGAGGGCTCATGCTGCGCAGCAGGGTTGCCAGGGCGGTTTCGCCAGCCATGTGTGAATTCCTTAAATAAAGAGGAGCGATGCTGGTCATTCTCGTACCTGGCGCTGTATAAGAAAAACCAATATTGCTGATCGCTCATTAGAGAAACTGATGTTCGACTATAAATTGCTTTCCGCCCTGGCGGCGGTGGTGGAACAGGCCGGCTTCGAACGTGGCGCCCAGGTGCTGGGGTTGTCGCAGTCGGCGATTTCCCAGCGCATCAAGTTACTGGAGGCGCGTATTGGCCAACCGGTGCTGGTGCGGGCCACGCCGCCCACGCCCACCGATATCGGCCGGCGCTTGCTCAACCATGTGCAGCAGGTGCGCTTGCTTGAGCGCGACCTGCAAAGCCAGGTGCCTGCACTGGACGAGGAGGGCATGCCCGAGCGTCTGCGCATCGCCTTGAATGCCGACAGCCTCGCCACCTGGTGGGCCGAGGCCGTCAGTGACTTTTGCGCCGAGCAGCATTTGTTGCTCGACCTGGTGGTGGAAGACCAGACCGTGGGCCTCAAGCGCATGCGTGCCGGTGAGGTGGCGGCCTGTATCTGCGCCAGCGAACGCCCGGTGGCCGGGGCGCGCAGCCTGTTGCTCGGTGCCATGCGCTATCGTGCGTTGGCAAGCCCTGCATTTATTGCGCGGCATTTTCCCGAGGGCGTGCGTGCCGATCTGTTGGCACGCACACCTGCGCTGGTGTTTGGCCCGGATGATTTCCTGCAGCACCGCTACCTGGCATCGCTGGGCGTGGACGGCGGTTTCGAGCACCATTTGTGCCCGTCCTCCGAAGGTTTTATTCGCCTGACCGAAGCCGGGCTGGGCTGGGGCCTGGTCCCGGAACTCCAGGTGCGCGACCAGCTGCAAACCGGCGAATTAGTCGAGTTGTTGCCAGATAAGCCCATCGACGTGCCGCTGTACTGGCATCATTGGCGCAGTGGTGGACAATTGTTGGGCCTGCTCACCGATCATTTGGCCCAAGCCTGTGGCCAATGGTTGGTGCCGTTGAAGTGATGGCGGGCGTCAAGGCAACAGCGATGAAAAACCAAAGAACATGGGGTAACAAATGAAAATTCTGGTCACCGGCGCAAGCGGCTTCATCGGCGGGCGTTTTGCGCGTTTCGCCCTGGAGCAGGGCCTGGACGTGCGGGTCAACGGGCGGCGCGCCGAAGGTGTGGAGCACCTGGTAAGGCGCGGTGCCGAGTTTATCCAGGGTGATCTCAATGATGCCGAACTGGTGCGCGAGCTGTGCCGCGATGTCGAAGCCGTGGTGCATTGCGCCGGCGCCGTCGGGCTGTGGGGCAAGTACCAGGACTTCCATCAGGGCAATGTGCTGGTCACCGAAAACGTCGTCGAAGCCTGCCTCAAGGAGCGCGTCGGACGCCTGGTGCACTTGTCGTCGCCGTCGATCTACTTTGATGGCCGCGACCACCTGGGGCTGACCGAGGAACAGGTGCCCAAGCGCTTCAAGCATCCATATGCCGCCACCAAGTACCTGGCGGAACAGAAGGTGTTCGGCGCCCAGGAGTTCGGCCTCGAAGTACTGGCCCTGCGCCCGCGTTTCGTGACCGGTGCCGGCGACATGAGCATCTTCCCGCGCTTGCTTAAAATGCAGCGCAAGAACCGCCTGGCTATCGTCGGCGACGGTTTGAACAAGGTCGATTTCACCAGCGTACACAACCTCAACGAGGCGCTGCTCAGCAGCTTGCTCGCCACCGGCTCGGCGTTGGGCAAGGCCTACAACATCAGTAATGGCGCGCCGGTGCCGGTGTGGGATGTGGTCAATTATGTGATGCGCCAGATGGACATGCCCCAGGTCACGCGGTATCGGTCTTACGGTTTGTCCTACAGCGTGGCGGCGCTGAACGAGGCATTCTGCGCGATGTGGCCGGGGCGCCCGGAGCCGTCGCTGTCGCGCCTGGGCATGCAGGTCATGAACAAAGATTTCACCCTGGACATCAGCCGCGCCAGGCATTATCTCGACTACGAGCCCAAGGTCAGCCTGTGGACGGCGCTCGATGAGTTCTGCAGCTGGTGGAAAGCTCAGGATCCGGGGCTGAAATAAGCTCACAACCAGCAACACATGGGAACCGAATTCAGGCTTCCGGGTCGATCAATGCGGCGCCAACGGGGTTTATACTCCGCTTGCTCGGCTTTTCCGGTCGCCATCTCACCGATTCAGGGTTGATTCATGCGTAACGATGCCAAAGACGATTTCGACAACGTTCCCAGCCTGCGGGCTGACATCGGGGACGATGATGATTTCGAGCCGACTCCCGCCACCTCCGTGCGTTCGCGCACAACCAAGGTGGTCAAGGTCAAGAGCGCCAGCACCGGCCCACTATGGGCTTTGGTCGGCGCGCTGCTGATCGCCTTCGCCGGCCTTGCCTGGTGGAGCTTCCAACAGATTTCCCTGATGGGCCAGCAGTTGGTCGCCACCCAGGAAAGTTTTGCACGCATCAGCGAAGAAGCGGCGGGGCGCCTGCAGGACATTTCCGGCAAGGTGGTGGCCAGCGAAGCCAATGTGAACAACGGCAGCGAAGCCCTCAAGTTGCAGATCAAGCAGTTGGAAACCCAATTGCTGGAACAAGGCAAACAGCAAGTCGGCGTGGCCGGGCAGGCGACCGAAATCGACCAGCGCCTGGCACAGATGAGCGCCAGCACCACCGAACTGTCGAGCGCGAATGCCAAGCTGCAAGGCCAGGTGCAGGCGCTGACCGAGGCCGTGGCCACGCTCAAGGCGGCGCAGGGTGAGGTCAAGGATTTGTCCGCCGATGTGGCGGCCCTTAAAAAGCAAGGCAACCCGAGCGCGGCCATCGCCCGCCTGGAGCAGGACCTGGTGGTGCTTAAAAGCGCGCAGGAAAACCAGCCCGCCAATAGCGACGCGCCAACCAATAAAGAGTTCGACGTGTTCCGCATCCAGACCACACGCAACATCACCACCTTGCAGAGCCAGGTGCAGAACCTGAACCAAAAGCTCAACGCGCCAGCGCGGATCACCCCGCTGGGCCAGTAAACCGATGATCGTTTCCGCGCGCGTGGGAACGATCAATGTCACAGTCTTGTGACATTTCCCATCCGCTTCGTTACTTGCCCATCCCTCGCCCTTGTTTAGACTCCGGTCATCCCACAAAAACTAAAAAGGGCTACCCATGACCATGCAACCACTGCCTGCCAGCAGTTGGCTGAACGCACCTGCCCATCACGCCTGGCTCGCCAGCGAAGGCCAACGCCTGCTGGCGTTCGCCAAAGCCTCACGCCTGCCGGATGGCTTCGGCAACCTTGACGACAAAGGCCAACTGCCGGCCGATGCTCACGCCGAAACCATGAACACGGCGCGCATGACCCACAGCTTTGCCATGGCTCACGCCATGGGCTTGCCGGGCTATGCCGACCTGGTCGCCCATGGTGTGGCCGCCCTCAGTGGCCCCTTGCGCGATAGCGAGCACGGCGGCTGGTTCGCTGCACCCAACGCCCTGGATGGCAACCGTGGCAAAGCCGCTTACCTGCACGCTTTTGTTGCCCTGGCTGCCAGTTCTGCCGTGGTTGCCGGCGCACCCGGTGCGCAAAACCTGCTCAACGACGCCGTGCATATCATCGACCAGTTTTTCTGGAGCGAGGAGGAGGGCGTGATGCTCGAGTCCTTCGCCCAGGACTGGAGTGGCGTCGAATCCTATCGCGGCGCCAACAGCAACATGCACGCCACCGAAGCCTTCCTGGCACTGGCCGATGTCACCGGTGAAACACGCTGGCTGGACCGCGCGCTGCGCATTGTCGAGCGCGTTATCCACACTCACGCTGCCGGCAACCAGTTCATGGTGATCGAGCATTTCGACACGCACTGGCAACCCTTGCTCGGCTACAACGAAGACAACCCTGCCGATGGCTTCCGCCCGTATGGCATCACCCCCGGCCACGGTTTCGAATGGGCACGGTTGGTGCTTCACCTGGAAGCCGCACGCCTGCAAGCCGGGCTGGCCACGCCGGACTGGCTGGTGACCGACGCCCGCGGCCTGTTTGCCAGCGCCTGCGAATACGCCTGGGCCGTGGACGGTGCTCCCGGCATCGTCTACACCCTGGACTGGAAGCACCAGCCAGTGGTGCGCGAGCGCCTGCACTGGACCCACGCCGAAGCCAGCGCGGCGGCCCAGGCCTTGCTCAAGCGCACCGGCGAGCTGCATTACGAAACCTGGTATCGGCGCTTTTGGGAGTTCTGCGAAAGCCACTTTATCGACCGTATCAACGGCAGCTGGCACCACGAACTCAGCCCGCACAACCAACCCAGCAGCAAGATCTGGGGTGGCAAGCCGGATCTGTACCATGCCTGGCAAGCGGTCGTGCTGCCAGTACTGCCCTTGTCACCGAGTATGACCAGCGCATTGGGCCAAGGACGTTATGTCACCAAGTGGTGACATTTGTGCGTCCCTTTGTTACCTGCGCGCTAAAAATCCATGTTTAAACTCCGTGCAGCGCAAGCTCTAGACTTGCATGCATAACAACAAGAAAAGGTATTCAGATGAACGCGATTAATCGCCTCGCCGTTGCTATTTCCATTGCCTCGTTGTTTCCCCTCAGTGCATTTGCCGCCGACTCGAAAGGGACGGTTGAAGTTGTGCATTGGTGGACCTCAGGCGGTGAAAAAGCTGCAGTGGACGTACTGAAGGCTCAAGTTGAGAAAGATGGCTTCGTCTGGAAAGACGGTGCCGTAGCCGGTGGCGGTGGCGCCACTGCAATGACTGTGCTGAAAAGCCGCGCAGTCGCTGGCAACCCGCCAGGCGTTGCCCAGATCAAAGGCCCGGACATCCAGGAATGGGCGTCCACTGGCTTGCTCGACACCGACGTGCTCAAAGACGTCGCCAAAGAAGAAAAGTGGGACTCGCTGCTCGACAAGAAAGTCTCCGATACCGTGAAGTACGAAGGTAACTACGTTGCCGTACCGGTCAACATCCACCGCGTTAACTGGCTGTGGATCAACCCGGAAGTCTTCAAGAAAGCCGGTATCACCAAAAACCCGACCACCCTCGAAGAATTCTACGCAGCCGGCGACAAGCTCAAAGCCGCTGGCTTCATCCCGCTTGCCCACGGTGGCCAGCCTTGGCAGGACAGCACGGTATTCGAAGCCGTCGTTCTGTCGGTGATGGGGGCTGATGGCTACAAGAAAGCCCTGGTTGACCTGAATAACGACGCGCTGACCGGCCCACAAATGGTCAAGGCCCTGACGGAGCTGAAAAAGGTCGCGACCTATATGGACGTCGACGGCAAAGGCCAGGACTGGAACCTGGAAGCCGGCAAAGTCATCAACGGCAAGGCTGGCATGCAGATCATGGGTGACTGGGCCAAGTCCGAGTGGACTGCCGCCAAGAAAGTCGCCGGCAAAGACTACGAGTGCGTAGCCTTCCCGGGCACCGACAAAGCCTTTACCTACAACATCGACTCCCTGGCGGTGTTCAAGGTTAAAGACAAAGGCACCAACGAAGGTCAGAAGGACATCGCCAAAGTTGTACTGGGTGAAAACTTCCAGAAAGTCTTCAGCATCAACAAAGGCTCGATCCCGGTTCGTACCGACATGCTCAATGAAATGGACAAGCTCGGTTTCGACTCCTGCGCCCAGACCGCTGCCAAAGACTTCCTGGCAGATGCCAAGACCGGTGGCCTGCAGCCAAGTATGGCCCACAACATGGCCACTACCCTGGCGGTACAAGGTGCGTTCTTTGATGTCGTGACCAACTACATCAACGACCCGAAAGCCGACCCGGCCGACACCGCCAAGAAACTTGGCGCTGCGATCAAGGCTGCCAAGTAACGGTTAGCACTGCGTGTCCTTGTGAGGGGAAACCCCCTGACCCCTCACAAGGCTTGCTCCTGTAGTCCTTTTTCCCTGTACTGGATTTTCCCATGAGTTCTGTTGCTGTGTTCAGCAAGGCCTCGCCGTTCGATGCGCTGCAACGCTGGCTCCCTAAACTGGTGCTGGCGCCGAGCATGTTCATCGTGCTGGTGGGCTTCTACGGCTACATCCTGTGGACATTCGTGCTGTCGTTCACCACGTCCACGTTCCTGCCCAGCTACAAATGGGCCGGCCTTGCGCAATACGCGCGGTTGTTCGACAACGACCGTTGGTGGGTGGCGAGCAAGAACCTGGCGGTGTTCGGCGGCATGTTTATCGGCATCACCTTGGTGATCGGCGTGACGCTGGCGATTTTCCTCGACCAGAAGATTCGCCGCGAAGGCTTTATCCGCACCATTTACCTGTACCCGATGGCGCTCTCGATGATCGTCACCGGTACGGCCTGGAAATGGCTGCTCAACCCGGGCATGGGCCTGGACAAACTTCTGCGTGACTGGGGCTGGGAAGGCTTCCGTCTCGACTGGCTGATCGACCCCGACCGCGTGGTGTACTGCCTGGTGATTGCCGCCGTGTGGCAAGCCTCGGGGTTCATCATGGCGATGTTCCTGGCTGGCCTGCGTGGTGTCGACCAGTCGATTGTGCGCGCCGCGCAAATCGATGGCGCCAGCCTGCCGCGTATCTACTGGAGCGTGGTGCTGCCAAGTCTGCGCCCAGTGTTCTTCAGTGCGGTGATGATCCTTGCGCACATCGCGATCAAGAGCTTCGACCTGGTAGCGGCCATGACGGCTGGTGGCCCGGGCTACTCGTCCGACCTGCCGGCGATGTTCATGTACTCGTTCACCTTCAGCCGTGGCCAGATGGGCATGGGCTCGGCCAGTGCAATCCTGATGCTCGGCGCGATCCTCGCAATCATCGTGCCTTACCTGTATTCCGAGCTGAGGACCAAGCGCAATGACTAGTCTCGCCTCCAAACCTGCCATCAGCCTGAGTCGCATCGCGATCTACGCGGTGCTGATCCTCGCCGTGCTGCTGTACCTGGTACCGCTGGTGGTGATGCTGCTGACCAGCTTCAAAACCCCGGAAGACATCAGCACCGGCAACCTGCTGAGCTGGCCGACCGTGGTCACCGGCATTGGCTGGGTCAAGGCCTGGGCCACTGTTGACGGTTACTTCTGGAACTCGATCAAGATCACCGTTCCGGCGGTATTGATCTCCACCGCCATCGGCGCGTTGAACGGCTACGTGCTGTCGTTCTGGCGCTTCAAAGGCTCGCAGCTGTTCTTCGGCCTGCTGTTGTTCGGCTGCTTCTTGCCGTTCCAGACCGTGCTGCTGCCGGCATCGTTCACCCTTGGCAAGATGGGCCTGGCCAGTACCACCACGGGCCTGGTGTTTGTACACGTGGTCTACGGGTTGGCGTTTACTACACTGTTCTTCCGTAATTACTACGTGAGCATTCCTGATGCGTTGATCAAGGCGGCACGACTGGACGGTGCAGGATTCTTCACCATCTTCCGTCAGATCATTCTGCCGATGTCGACGCCCATCATCATGGTCTGCCTGATCTGGCAGTTCACCCAGATCTGGAATGACTTCCTGTTCGGTGTGGTGTTCTCCAGCGGCGACTCGCAGCCCATTACGGTGGCGCTGAACAACTTGGTCAACACCAGCACCGGGGCCAAGGAATATAACGTGGATATGGCGGCGGCGATGATCGCCGGGCTGCCGACCCTGCTGGTCTATGTGATCGCAGGCAAGTATTTCGTGCGCGGCCTCACGGCCGGCGCGGTCAAGGGGTAATCATGGCTACGCTTGAACTTCGCAATGTAAACAAGACCTATGGCGCCGGCCTGCCCGACACCTTGAAGAACATCGAACTGTCGATCAAAGAGGGTGAGTTCCTGATTCTGGTCGGCCCTTCGGGGTGCGGTAAATCGACCTTGATGAACTGCATCGCCGGCCTGGAGACCATCACAGGCGGCGCCATCATGATCGGCGACCAGGACGTGAGCGGCATGAGCCCCAAGGACCGTGACATCGCCATGGTGTTCCAGTCCTACGCGCTGTACCCGACCATGAGCGTGCGCGAGAACATCGAGTTCGGCCTCAAGATCCGCAAGATGCCCCAGGCCGATATCGACGCTGAAGTAGCGCGCGTGGCCAAGCTGCTGCAAATCGAACACTTGCTTAACCGCAAACCGGGCCAGCTTTCCGGTGGACAGCAACAGCGTGTGGCCATGGGCCGCGCCCTGGCACGTCGGCCGAAGATCTACCTGTTCGATGAACCGCTGTCCAACCTCGACGCCAAACTGCGCGTCGAGATGCGCACCGAAATGAAGCTGATGCACCAGCGCCTGAAAACCACCACCGTGTACGTTACCCACGACCAGATCGAAGCGATGACCCTGGGCGATAAAGTGGCGGTGATGAAGGACGGCATCATTCAACAGTTCGGCACGCCCAAAGACATCTACACCAACCCGGCCAACCAGTTCGTGGCGAGCTTTATCGGTTCGCCGCCGATGAACTTCGTGCCGCTGCGCCTGCAACGCAAGGACGGCCGCCTGGTGGCGCTGCTCGACAGCGGCCAGGCGCGTTGCGAACTGGCACTCAACGTCAGCGATGCCGGCCTGGAAGACCGCGATGTGATCCTGGGCCTGCGCCCGGAGCAGATCATGTTGGCCAACGGTGAGGGCGACAGCGCTTCGAGCATTCGTGCCGAAGTCCAGGTCACCGAGCCAACCGGCCCGGATACCCTGGTGTTCGTGCAGCTCAACGACACCAAAGTCTGCTGCCGCCTGGCGCCGGACGTGGCACCGCAGGTGGGCGAGACGCTGACCCTGCAATTCGACCCGGCCAAGGTCTTGCTGTTCGACGCCAAAACCGGCGAACGCTTGGGCACTGC
Organism: Pseudomonas sp. KBS0710; assembly: GCF_005938045.2. GTDB lineage: Bacteria > Pseudomonadota > Gammaproteobacteria > Pseudomonadales > Pseudomonadaceae > Aquipseudomonas. The sequence goes on from NZ_VCCF02000001.1 coordinate 680,359, forward strand.
TGCCTCATTGCCTGCACACGGGCATGCCGACAATGTGGCCCAATTCAAAGGCCGCTGAAGCAGATAAGTTATTGTTTTAGATAAAAATGTAACCCGCGTTAGATAAAAACAGTTTAATAACAATAAAGACGAGGATGTAGGGATGAAAAAGCAACACAACAACACTCGGCTGATCTGCCAACTGTCAGCAGCAGCAGCCCTGGTATTGTCCGCCAATGCGATGGCGGCCGATGCATTCAGCTCCGATTCCAAGTGGATGACCGGCGATTGGGGCGGCGAGCGTACCAAGCTGATCGAGCAAGGTATCGATATCAAGGCTGACTACGTTGGGGAAGTCGGTGGCAACCTGCACGGTGGCTACAACAACGACAAAACTGCCCGTTACGCTGACCAGTTTGGTCTGGGCGTAGCACTGGATCTGCAAAAGCTGTGGGGCTGGGATAACACCCAGGCCAAGATCCAACTGACCAACCGTAATGGCGCGAACATTTCCAATGACCGTATTGGTGACCCGCGTGCCGGCACCTTGAGTTCGTCTCAAGAAGTCGATGGCCGTGGCCACATGGTGCGTCTGACCCAGTTCTGGATCCAGCACCAGATGTTCGACAACAAGTTGGACGTGAAACTCGGTTACTTCGGTGAAGGCGAAGACTTCAACACCTTCCCATGCGACTTCCAGAACCTGTCGTTCTGCGGCTCGCAAGTCGGTAACTACGTAAACACCTGGTACAACTGGCCAGTCAGCCAGGCGGCGATCCGCGTGAAGTACAACATCACGCCTGAGCTGTATGCGCAAATCGGCGCGTACAACCAGAACCCGTCGCAGCTGGAACACGGCAACGGCTTCAAACTCAGCGGCAGCGGCACCAAGGGCACCGTATTGCCGGTGGAATTGGTCTGGTCGCCGAAGGTCAATGGCCTGCCGGGCGAATACCGTGTGGGTTACTACAAGAGCACCGCCGACGCTACCGATGTGCGTGAAGACGTCAACGGTAACGATGCCGGCACCACGGGCGCAGGCTTCCGCGTTCGTAACAGCAAAAGCGGTTACTGGGGCGTTCTGCAACAGCAGCTCACCACCCACAACGGCGACGCTTCGCGCGGCTTGAACATCGCGGCCAACGTGACCTTCCATGACAAAGACACCAACCTGGTCGACAACTACCAGTCGCTGATGCTTGTGTATAAAGGGCCATTTGACGCGCGTACCAAAGACGACGTGGGTATCGGTGTTTCGCGTATCCATGCCAACAGCGACGTGAAGAAAACTGCTGAACTGCTCAATGCTTCAGGCGGTTTTACCGATTACGACCAAGCGGGTTTCTCCCCGCTGCGTAACACCGAGTACAACGTCGAACTCAACTATGGCTTCCACGTCACCAACTGGCTGACCGTACGCCCGAACCTGCAATACATCAAAAACCCGGGCGGTGTGAAAGAAGTCGACAACGCGCTGGTAGCGGGCCTGAAAATTCAGTCTACGTTCTAACGCTGTTGCGATAAGCTCCTTCTCTCTGTGCGCATTTTGCGGGTAGCCATGGTTACCCGCTTTTTTTGGGGCGCGCTGTGACGATATTCAGGACCGTGGCACATGCATGAGCATCCGCTGCAACGCTTTTTCAAATCCCTGCGTGAACAACCAGTGTTCGCCTGGGAGCGCTTTCAGATGCGTGACGTGTTGGTGATTGACCACCCGCTGTGTCAGGCGGTGTTCAGTCGCCAGGGTGCGCAATTGCTGCACTTTCAGCCCACGGGCCAGAAACCCTGGCTGTGGTGCGCGGCCAAGTGGCCGCAGGTCGGCGCCATCCGTGGCGGCGTGCCAGTGTGCTGGCCGTGGTATGGGCGCCATCCAAGTGAAAACGCGTGGCCATCCCATGGTTGGGCGCGGTTGATCGATTGGAAACTGCTCGACAGCAGCACCGACGACGACGGCGTGCGTCTGCACTGGCAATTGCAGCTGTGCGACTGGCAGGTAGACCTGCACGCGCACCTGGGTGAAACCCTTGAGTTACGCCTGAGCACCGAGCATCAGGACGAGTTGCCATGCCAGTTGAGCCATGCTTTGCACGCTTATTGGCGTATTGGTCACGTCGACGAGATAGCGCTGTCTGGGCTTGACGGTGCGCAAGGTTATGACCAGCTCAGTCGCCAGGCCTGCCAGCAGGAAGGTGAGCTGCGGGTGGATGGCGGCTGCCAGCGAGTGTTCCAGCACGACGGTGAATTGCAGCTCAAGGACCACGCCTGGCAGCGTGAACTGTGCATCGACACCGGCGACAGCGCCGACACCGTGGTGTGGCATCCAGGCAGCCGGCCGTTGTTGGGCGTGAGCTTTAACGAGGCGTCTGGGTTTGTGTGTGTGGAGTCGGCGATGGCCGGGGCCAGTCTGGCGCCGGGGGAGCGGGCGCATTTGAGTTTGCAAGCGCGGGCTGGGGTTTAGCGGTGGTGCTTATGCTGCCATCGCAGGCAAGCCAGCTCCCACAGGGGAATGCATTCCAAATGTGGAACTCGGTCCACTGTGGGAGCTGGCTTGCCTGCGATAGGGTCGGTACTGCTGGTGGAGATTGCTGCTAGTTAAACTCATCCCCCACCGGATACCGGCTGTCATTCAAGCTCTCTTTGATCTTGCGCAGATGCGGCTGGAAATCCACCCCACGGCGCAGGGTCATGCCGGTGGCCAGCACGTCCAGCACCGTCAGCTGAATGATCCGCGAGGTCATTGGCATGTAGATGTCGGTGTCTTCCGGCAGCGGGATGTTCAGGCTCACCGTACTGGCCTTGGCCAACGGCGAGTTCTCGGCGGTGACGCCCAGCACCGACGCACCGTTTTCCCGGGCGATACGCGCCACTTCCACCAGCTCGCGGGTACGCCCGGTGTAGGAAATGATCACAAACAGCTCGCCCGTGTGCGCCACAGACGCGATCATGCGCTGCATCAGCACGTCGGCATGGGCGGTCACGGCCAGGTTGAAGCGGAAGAACTTGTGCAGCGCATCCATGGCCACCGGTGCCGAAGCGCCGAGGCCGAAGAAGTGGATCTGCCGCGCCTGGATCAACAAATCCACGGCCTTGCTGATCAGCGCCGGGTCCAGGGCCTGGCAGGCACTGTCCAGCGAGGCAATGGCGCTGCCAAAGATCTTCTGGGTGTAGGCCTCAGGGTTATCATCAGCCTCCACGGCGCGGCTGACATACGCCGCACCACTGGCCAAACTTTGCGCCAGCTGCAATTTAAGTTCAGGGTAACCGCTGACGCCGAACGAACGGCAGAAACGGTTGACCGTCGGTTCACTGACCGAAGCGGCTTGGGCGAGGGCAGCGATAGAGAAGCGGGTCGCCTGCTGAGGGTTTTGCAGGATGACCTCGGCGACTTTTTTCTCGGCCTTGTTCAATTCTTCGAGGCGGTTCCGGATCTGTTCCAGAAGATTTCGCACGCGGTCCATTCAGTCTTTCCTTCGGGCGACGATGCAAATAAAGGGCGGCAACCAATCGACGAGTGGCCCTTTGCGGTGGCCTATCCTACTGAGGGTAGCTGAACACCACCACTCGGAATGCGTATTTCGGGAAAATGTTGTGGTTATTACTACATTTTTCCTTGAGTGATGCCTTGAAAAAAGGTATTTGTAGCTTAACTTGATAAAAGAACAAACATCATGCCTTCGATAACCGTAGAACCCTGCACCTTTGCCCTGTTTGGCGCCTTGGGTGATCTGGCGCTGCGCAAGTTATTTCCTGCCCTCTATCAACTCGATGGCGCCGGGCTGCTGCACGAGGACACGCGTATTCTGGGCCTGGCCCGTGAAGCCGGCTCCGAGCAGGAGCACCTGGCCCATATCGAAAAAGAACTGCGTAAATACGTCGGCAAGGAACTCGATGAGGCCGTGGCCGCGCGCTTCCTGGCGCGTCTGGCCTATGTGCACGTCGACTTCATGAACGCCGCCGATTATGTCGCCCTGGCCGAAAAGGTCGGTGCCGAACAACGCCTGATCGCCTACTTCGCCACCCCGGCGGCGGTGTATGGCGCGATCTGCGAGAACCTCGCCAAGGTTGGCCTGGCGGACAACACCCGGGTGGTGCTGGAAAAACCCATCGGTTCGGACCTGGAATCTTCGCGCAAGGTCAACGACGCTGTGGCGCAGTTTTTCCCGGAGAACCGCACCTACCGCATCGACCACTACCTGGGCAAAGAAACCGTACAGAACCTGATTGCGCTGCGTTTCGCCAACAGCCTGTTCGAAACCCAGTGGAACCAGCACTACATTTCCCACGTGGAAATCACCGTGGCCGAGCAGGTCGGTATCGAAGGCCGTTGGGGTTACTTCGACAAGGCCGGCCAGCTGCGCGACATGATCCAGAACCACCTGCTGCAGCTGCTGTGCCTGATCGCCATGGACCCACCGGCCGACTTGTCCGCCGACAGCATCCGTGACGAGAAGGTCAAGGTGCTCAAGGCGCTGGCGCCGATCAGTCCGGAAGGCCTGACCACCCAGGTGGTGCGCGGCCAGTACATCGCCGGCTACAGCGCCGGCAAGCCGGTGCCGGGTTACCTCGAAGAAGAGAATTCCAACACCCAGAGCGACACCGAGACGTTTGTCGCCCTGCGTGCCGATATCCGCAACTGGCGTTGGGCCGGCGTGCCATTCTACCTGCGTACCGGCAAGCGCATGCCGCAAAAACTGTCGCAGATCGTCATCCACTTCAAGGAACCGTCCCACTACATCTTCGCCCCCGAGCAGCGCCTGCAGATCAGCAACAAACTGATCATCCGCCTGCAGCCGGACGAAGGTATTTCCTTGCGCGTAATGACCAAAGAGCAAGGCCTGGACAAGGGCATGCAACTGCGCAGCGGCCCGCTGCAACTGAATTTTTCCGACACCTATCGCAGCGCGCGGATTCCCGATGCCTACGAGCGGTTGTTGCTGGAAGTAATGCGCGGCAATCAGAACCTGTTTGTTCGCAAAGATGAAATCGAAGCCGCGTGGAAGTGGTGTGACCAGTTGATCGCCGGGTGGAAAAAATCCGGTGATGCGCCCAAGCCGTATGCGGCGGGGTCCTGGGGGCCGATGAGCTCGATTGCACTGATCACGCGGGATGGGAGGTCGTGGTATGGCGATATCTGAATTGAAACTGCCTCAGGGCGTCACAGCCCATGAGTACCGCACGCCGGTGTTGCTGGCTGATGGCCTGGCCAATGACGTGGCCGAGCAACTGCGCGCGGCCATCAGTGCCCGTGGCGAAGCGATATTGGTAGTGTCCGGCGGCCGCAGCCCCGTGGCGTTTTTCCAGAACCTGGCCAAGCAAGGCCTGGACTGGTCCAAGGTGACTATCACCCTGGCCGACGAGCGCTGGGTGCCGGTGGAACACGCCGACAGCAATGCCGGCCTGTTGAAGAAATATTTGCTCCAGGGCCCGGCGGCCAAGGCCAGGTTCCTCAGCCTGTACAACGTTGCCGCGAACCTTGAAGACGCCGCCGAACTGGCCGATCGCCAGTTGGCAGAGCTGCCCGCTATCGATGTGCTGGTACTCGGCATGGGCGATGACGGCCACACCGCGTCGCTGTTCCCCAACAGCCCCAACCTGGGCGAGGCGCTCAAGCCCGACGGCACGCGCCGTTGCTGGCCGATGCTGGCGCCGACCGTGCCGCACCAGCGCCTGACCATGAGTCGCGCGCTGCTGGCCGCGGCCCATTACACCGTGCTGTCGATTTCCGGCAGTTCGAAATTGACCACCTTGAGCGCCGCGCTGGCCAGTGATGACGTTGCTGCCATGCCGATTCGCGCGTTTTTGCAACCTACTTTAGAGATTTACTGGTGCCCATGAGCCAAGGATCAGCCGCTATGAAAAGCCCTCAACCGACCGTGTCCATGGCGGACAAAGTTGCCCTGATCGACAGCCTCTGCGCCAAGGCGCGGATCCTGCCGGTGATCACCATCGCCCGCGAACAGGACATCCTGCCGCTGGCCGATGCCCTGGCAGCCGGCGGTTTGACCGCATTGGAAGTGACCCTGCGTTCCGAGTTCGGCCTCAAGGCCATTCAGGTGCTGCGCGAGCAACGCCCTGAACTGTGCACCGGTGCCGGCACCGTGCTCGACCGCCATATGCTCGAAGCAGCCGAAGTGGCCGGCTCGCAATTTATCGTCACCCCCGGTATCACCCGCGACCTGCTGGAAGCCTCGGTGCACAGCCCGATCCCGCTGCTGCCCGGCATCAGCAATGCCTCGGGCATCATGGAAGGCTATGGCCTGGGGTATCGCCGCTTCAAGCTGTTCCCGGCGGAAGTCAGCGGCGGCGTGGCGGCGATCAAGGCCCTGGGCGGCCCGTTCGGCGAAGTTAAATTCTGCCCAACCGGCGGCGTTGGCCCGGCCAACATCAAAAACTACATGGCGTTGAAAAACGTGATGTGCGTGGGCGGTAGCTGGATGCTCGACCCTGAATGGGTCAAGAACGGCGACTGGGCCCGTATCCAGGAAGTCACCGCACAGGCGTTGGCGCTGCTGGACTGATCTGATTTACCGAATCGTTGTTGCTGTGCTTAACGGCATTTTTGCGGTGCACTTGGTCGGTGTACCGCTTTTTTTTGTCTGCAAAAAACTTTGAGGTTCACACAGCTCCCACAGTTTTAGTCCGTGCTTAACTCAGTTATTGCGTTAACCAGCACATCGATGTCCGCCACCGAGGTCACTAGCCCCGGCGTCACCCGAATACAGCTGCCAAACGCCGCGCCCGTTCGCGTTGTGGTAAACAGGTCGTACTCCTTGAGCAACCGATCCGCCATCTCCTGCTGATCCCGCCCAGTAAACTTGAACGCCGTAATCGCGCAATACAGCCGCGGATCATCCGGCGTCAGCACCTCAATCCCCGGCAACCCACGCACCTGGCTCACCCAGCGATCACGCAGGTAATTGACCCGCGCGCCCTTGGCCGTCGAGCCACCCAGGTTGCGATGCTCCTCCAGCACCAGCGGCAAGGTCATCAACGCCGGAAAGTTCGGCGTGCTGTAGGACGTGCGCGCACGTACGTCGCTGACCGGGTAGTGAAACTCACCCATGTCCGGGTCGATATCGGCCAGGCGCTCCGGGGCGATGTACAGAAAGCCCAGGGTCAGCGGCGCACCGATCCATTTATGCAGGTTGAACCCGGCGAACTGAATGCCCAGCTCGGCCAGGTTGAATTCGATCTGGCCCAGCGCATGGGCGCCATCCAGAATCACGTCCACGCCATGCTCACGGGCTGCCTTGGCGATGGCTGCCACGGGCATCACCAGGCCGGTGCGGTGGGTGACATGGGTCAGCGCCATCAGCTTGAGGCGCGGGTACTGCGCGAATGCATCGCGATAGGTCTGCACCAGGCTGTCGAAACTGGCCGGGTGAGTGTGGGCAAGTTCGACCACCTCCACGCCGCGAACACCGGCCAACCAGCGCATGGCGCCTTTGACCGTGTCGTACTCCAGATCACTGATCAGCACCTGATCGCCCGGCCGCAAGCCGTTGTAGTTGCGGATCAACGACTGCAAAGCCTCGGTGGCGTTGCGGGTGAAGGCGATTGCCTCCGGGTCTGCATCGATCAACCCGGCCAGTTGCCGACGGATCTCGACGTTTTCACCCTGCTCGAAGCGCTGACGGACATACAGCGAGTTGCTGCGGTTGATAAAGGCCACATGCTCCAGATACTGCGCCCGCACAGCACGGCTCATGCGCCCGAAGTAGCCATTCTCCAGATTGATCGGGCCGGGCTCCAGCTCATAGCGCTGGGCGATGGCGTGCCAGTGACGTTCGTTGTCCGCATTCCTTGGCATAGCGTGCGCTCTTTAATGACGGGGGGCAGGTTTGCCGTGTTTTACGCGCAGCGGCTCCAGCAGTTCGGACAGGCCGTTGTGATCGATTTCCTGCATCAAGGCGAGCAAACCGCCCAGCTCGCCGTGAGGAAAACCTTCACGGGCAAACCAGTTCAGGTAAGGGCCGGGCAGGTCGGCGATGATCCGTCCCTTGTACTTGCCGAAGGGCATTTCGCGGGTGATCAGCAGTTCGAGTTTTTCGGGGTTCATGGTCTTCAGGGGCTGGAGTCGAGACCTTGGAAAATACAGGCATTCTGCATGAAGGCCAAATGACAGATCATGCAAATAACGTACATACAGATGGTTCAATATTTCGCAAGTATCTGAAATATATGAATAAAGTAATTTTTAAAAACCTGGCACGGGCGCTGCAATCATTAAGACAACCCTCTAACCCGCACAAGGAATTGAAAAATGACTGACATCAATAAAGAATCGATCTCCGTACTCAACGACCTGATCGAGACCAGCAAAGACGGCCAGAAAGGCTTCGCGACTTGTGCTGAAGACATCAAGCATCCGGAGCTGAAAGCGTTGTTCCAGAAACGCTCCGCCGATTGCGCCACTGCCGCAGCCGAGCTGCAAACAGCCGTGCGTGCCCTGGGCGGCGATCCGGAAGAATCCGGTTCGGTTGCCGGCGCTCTGCATCGTGGCTGGGTTGACGTGAAGTCGCTGGTCACCGGTAAAGATGAAGAGGCGGTGCTGAACGAAGCCGAGCGCGGTGAAGACCACGCCCTGAAGGCTTACAAGGAAGCGATCGAGAAAATCAACAAGCACAACCTGCTGGGTATTCGTGACCTGGTTGAGCGTCAGTACCACGGCGCACAACGCAACCACGACCAGGTGAAAGCCCTGCGTAACCAGGCTCGCGCTAACTCGTAAGCCCCGTGCTGTAACTGCCTAAGCTGTAACTGAATGTGGGAGCTGGCTTGCCTGCGATAGCATCACCCCGGTGTAGCTGATACACCGAGGTGTCTGTATCGCAGGCAAGCCAGCTCCCACATTTGCTGTGTATTGATTTTGAGATTTCTATCAGCCAATGCTGATCGGCGGCAGCTCAGTCAACGTCACAACCTGCTGCTTACGCGGCGCGAGAATTTCCGCCTCACCGTCCACCACCAGCTCATCGCGCTGGTTGAATACACGGGTGGCGATGCGCACACGAAACTTGGGCAACTTCTCTAGAATTTCCAGGCGCACGGTCAAGGTGTCGCCGATTTTAACCGGCTTCTGGAAGCTCATCTGCTGGCCAATGTAGATAGTGCCCGGCCCAGGCAACTCGCAGGCTACCGCCGCACTGATCAGTGCGCCGCTGAACATGCCGTGGGCGATACGCTCCTTGAACATGGTCGCCTTGGCGTACTCGGCATCCAGGTGCACCGGGTTGTGGTCGCCGGACATCGCCGCGAACAACTGGATATCGCGCTCTTCGACGGTCTTGCTGTAGCTGGCGGTCTGGCCGACTTCGAG